>NZ_JBTSWJ010000009.1:44704-241034 GCF_054612375.1 Alsobacter sp. R-9
GACCACCGCGATCAACCTGGGCACGGCCCTGGCGGCCATCGGCGAGCGCGTGCTGATCGTCGACCTCGACCCGCAGGGCAATGCCTCGACAGGGCTCGGCATCGACCGGCGCAGCCGCACCCGTTCCACCTACGACGTGCTCGTGGGTGATGCGACGCTTGGCGAGGTCGTGCTGGAGACGGCCGTTCCCCGGCTGTCCGTGGCCCCCTCGACGCTCGATCTCCTCGGCGTCGAGCTGGAGATCGCGGCGGAGAAGGACCGGGCCTTCCGGCTGCGGAGCGCCATTCGCGCCCTGCATGCGCAGTCGCTCGAAGCGGGCGGCGAGGGCTTCACCTACATTCTCGTCGACTGCCCGCCGTCGCTGAACCTGCTGACGATCAACGCGATGAGCGCCGCCGATGCGGTGCTGGTGCCGCTGCAGTGCGAGTTCTTCGCGCTGGAGGGTCTCAGCCAGCTCCTCAAGACGGTCGAGCAGGTGCGCGCGGCGCTCAATCCGCGGCTGACCATCCACGGCGTGGTGCTGACGATGTTCGATCCGCGCAACAACCTCTCCACCCAGGTGGTGCAGGACGTGCGGCAGTTCATGGGCGAGAAGGTCTACGAGACCATCATCCCCCGCAATGTCCGGGTGTCCGAGGCGCCGTCCCACGGCAAGCCGGTCCTGCTCTACGACCTGAAGTGCACCGGGGCGCAGGCCTATCTTCGTCTCGCCTCCGAAATTATCCAGCGTGAACGCGCCCTGCAGGCAGCCTGACATGAACACCGTCGTGCGTATGAAGAAGGAGGCCGCCATGGCCGACGAACCCGCCCGCCCGCGCCTCGGCCGTGGCCTCGCCGCGCTGATCGGCGACGTCGGCGACGAGGTGGCTGCCGTCGAGCGCAGCCGCGGCCAGCGTCGCGTTCCCGTCGAGTTCCTCCGGCCCAACCCGCGCAACCCGCGCAAGAGCTTCGACGATGCGGATCTGGAGGACCTCGCGGCTTCGATCCGCGAGAAGGGCATCATCCAGCCCATCCTCGTGCGCACGCTGCCCGGCATGGCCGACGTCTACGAGATCATCGCCGGGGAGCGGCGGTGGCGGGCGGCGCAGCGCGCCGGCCTGCACGACGTTCCGGTGCTCCTCGTCGAGGCCGGCGACCGCGAGGCGCTGGAGCTGGCGATCATCGAGAACGTCCAGCGCGCCGACCTGAATCCGCTGGAGGAGGCGCAGGGCTACGAGCGCCTCATCGGCGAGTTCGGCTATGCCCAGGCCGACCTCGGGAAAATCATCGGCAAGAGCCGCAGCCACGTGGCCAACACGCTGCGCCTCCTGAAGCTGCCGGAGAGCGTGAAGGCGCATGTCCAGCGCGGCGAGCTCAGCGCGGGGCACGCGCGGGCGCTGCTGTCCGTGCCGGATCCGGAGGGCACGGCGAAGGCCGTGATCGAGAAGGGCCTGAACGTCCGGGACGTCGAGCGGCTCGCTCAGGACGAGGCGACGCGGGCGGTCGAGCCCGCCGCCGAGCCCGCGGCTCGTGCCACCCGGGAGAAGGATCCGGACACCCGCGCGCTTGAGAAGGCGCTCGAGGATGTCCTCGGCATGGCCGTCGAGATCCGCCACGGGGCGCGAGGCGGCGAGGTCCGCATCCGGTACAAGACGCTGGACCAGCTGGACACCGTCTGCCGGCGCCTGCGCGACTGAACTTCAGCGCCGGCGGGCGCGGGAGGCGATCTGGAGAAGGGTGCGGGCGAGGTGAGCCTCGCCCAGGCGGGCCTGCCGCCGCGTGCTGGCCTGCGCCTCGCGCAGCAGGCCGATGGCGTCCTCGAGGTTTTCCGTCGACCACAGCTGCAGCTGGCGCTGCACGCTCGCCTTTCGCTTGAAGAAGATGCGCGCCTGCTGGAGGGCGGCGTCCGCCGAGCCGCCACGGTCCATGCCGAGGCGGGCGCGGTGCAGCACCATCGCATGGCGCAGCGCCGCGGCGACGACCATGCCGGGGTCCTCGCCCTCCGCGACGACCGCCCGCAGCCCGATGTCCAGCGCCAGGCCTTCGCCGGCGAAGGCCGCGTCCACCACCCCGTCGACGGCCGAAACCGCAGAGCTCGCCGCGATCGCCTCGACGTGGTCCAGCGTCACCGTCCGGTCGCCATGCGCATAGAGGGCGACCTTCTCGACTTCCTGCCGGTTGAGGGCGCGGTCCGCGCCCAGTGTCGCCACCAGCGCGTCGCGGGCGTCCCGCTCGATGCCGAGGCCGTGTTCGCGCAGGAGGCTCTCCACGAAACCGGCGAGGTCCCTCGCCTCGTCCGCATAGCAGGGCAGCGCCATGGCCCGCGGATTCGCCTCCACGGCCTGGCGCAGCGGGTGGCGCGGGGTCAGGTCTCCGGCCTGCAGCACGACGACGGCATCGGCAGGGGGTGCGACGAGCAGGGGTGCCACGGCAGGTGCCAGGTTCCGCGCCCCGACGCGCACCCACAGCGACCGCTTGCCGCCGAACAGCCCGATCGTGTTGGCCTCGTCCGCAAGCCGGAGCGGATCGCCGGCGACCTCGTCGCCGTCGAGCCGGATGAGCTGGAAGGGGTCCTCGGGGTCGTCGACCGCGCCGCGCGCCAGTTCGCGGGCGCGCTCGGCCACCAGGCCGGCATTGGGGCCGTAGACCAGAATGATGCGGCAGGCCGGATCGGGGCGGCGGACGAAGGCGTCGACCTCGTGCGCCTTGCGCTGGGCCACGACGGGACTACTTGGCCGTGGCGAAGTGCGCGGCGATGCGGGTCCGGATCTGGTCCGCGAGGGTCCGCGCCACCCGTATCTCCGCATCCCTTGCCGCGCGGGTCGAGGCGAAGCGCTGCTGGGTGCGGTCATAGGTGGCCGTGGCCGTGGCCGTCCCCTGCATCAGCACGCTGCCACCTTCGTAGGGGGTCAGCTGGAAGGTGACCGTCGCCACCAGGGTCGCCGACGTGGTGCGGCCGGTCAGCGTGTTCACCGTGGCCGACTGGATGCTTTCCTTGACCGTCATGGTCAGCCGGTACTTCGGCTGCGGCGGCTCCCCGGCTCCGAACAGCTCGAAGCGGGTCTCCTGCACGAGGTAGTGGCCAAGGCGGTCCTGGACGGGGTCCACCGCGACCTGGGCCAGCCGGGCCGCGACGTCCCCGCCGGGGCCCGAGGTGGGCGCGTACATCGGCCGGATGCAGCCGGCGAGCGCCAGGGGGAGGCCGACGAGGACGACCGTGCGCAGCAGGGACCGGCGATCAACCGACGACATTGACGATCCTCTGCGGCACCACGACGATCTTGCGGACGGGACGGCCCTCGAGTCCGCGCTGGACGGCGTCGAGCGCCATCACCGCGGCCTTGACCGCCTCCTCCGAGGCGTCGCGCGCGATGACGAGTTCGGCGCGCTTCTTTCCGTTCACCTGCACCGGCAGCGTGACCATGTCCTCGACGACCAGCGAGCGGTCCGCGACGGGCCAGGGCGTCTCGGCGGCGAGTGTCGCGTGGCCCAGCGCCGCCCGGCACTCCTCGGCGAGGTGGGGCATCATCGGCGACAGGATCGCCACCAGGATGTCGGCTGCCTCCCGGAAGGCCCAGGCCAGGTCGGCCGGGCGCTGCTCGCTCGCCACGGCGCCGACGGCGGCCGAGAGGGCGTTGGAGAGTTCGTAGATATGGGCGACGCAGCGGTTGAAGCGCAGCCGCTCGACATCCTCCTCCACGCGGATCAGCGCGCGGTGGGCAGCCTTGCGGATCGCCAGCGCCTCCTCGGTGAACGAGGCCGGGGCCGGCGTGCCGGGCGCGGCGGCCAGCGTCGCGAGTTCGCCGGTGAGCCGCCACAGGCGCTGAACGAAGCGGGCGGCGCCCTGCACGCCTTCCTCGGTCCAGATGACGTCGCGCTCGGGCGGCGAGTCGGACAGCATGAACCAGCGCGCGGTGTCGGCGCCGTAGGTGCCGATGATGTCGTCCGGGTCCACCGTGTTCTTCTTGGACTTCGACATCTTCTCGATGGGGCCGATCTCGACCGGCGCACCGGTCGACAGCAGCGTCGCGCGGCGCGTGGCGCCCTCCGCCTCGATCTTCACGTCCGAGGGCGGCACCCAGCCGCCGTCCGGCCCCTTGTAGGTCTCGTGCACCACCATGCCCTGCGTGAAGAGGCCGGCGAAGGGCTCGTCGAGCCCGGCATGGCCCGTCCGCTTCATGGCGCGGGTGAAGAAGCGCGAATAGAGCAGGTGCAGGATCGCGTGCTCGATGCCGCCGATGTACTGGTCGACGGGCAGCCACGAATCCACCGCCGAGCGGTCGGTCGGCGCGTCCTCCCGCCACGGATCGGTGAAGCGGGCGAAGTACCACGAGGAATCCACGAAGGTGTCCATCGTGTCCGTCTCGCGGCGGGCCTTTCCACCGCAGGTCGGGCAGGCGACGTGCTTCCACGTGGGGTGACGGTCGAGGGGGTTGCCCGGCTTGTCGAAGTCGATGTCGTCCGGGAGCTTCACCGGCAGGTCGGCCACCGGGACCGGCACCACGCCGCAGGCGTCGCAGTGGATGACGGGGATCGGACAGCCCCAGTAGCGCTGGCGGGAGATGCCCCAGTCGCGAAGGCGGAAGTTGACCTTGCGCCGCGCGACCGGCGCGTTGCCGCGCGTCTCGCGCTCCAGCCGGCGGGCAACCTCCTCCTTGGCCTCGGCGATCGTCATGCCGTCGAGGAAGCGGGAGTTGACGATCCGGCCGTCGCCGTCGAACGCGGTGTCGGTGACCACGAAGCCCGCGGGATCGACGCCCGCCGGGCAGACCACGACCTGGTTGCCGAGGCCGTAGGCGTTGGCGAACTCGAGGTCGCGCTGGTCGTGCGCCGGGCAGCCGAAGATGGCGCCCGTGCCGTACTCCATGAGCACGAAGTTGGCGACGTAGACGGGGAGCGTCCACGACGGGTCGAAGGGATGCACGGCGCGGATGCCCGTGTCGTAGCCCTTCTTGTCGGCCTTCTCGATCAGCTCCAGCGCCGTGCCGGTGCGCTTGCACTCGGCGATGAACTCGGCCAGCGCCGGGTCGCGCTCTGCGGCGGCCCGCGCCAGCGGATGGTCGGGCGCCAGCGCCATGAACTTGGCGCCGAACAGCGTGTCCGGGCGGGTCGTGTAGATCTCGAGGTCGGTCTCCCCGGACGGGGTCGTCGCGGGATCGAGCGCGAAGCGCACGGACAGGCCCTCCGAGCGGCCGATCCAGTTGCGCTGCATGACGCGGACCTTCTCGGGCCAGCGGTCCAGCGTGTCGAGCGCGTCGTTCAGCTCCTGCGCGAAATCGGTGATGCGGAAGAACCACTGGGTGAGCTCGCGCTGCTCGACGAGCGCGCCCGAGCGCCAGCCGCGCCCGTCGATCACCTGCTCGTTGGCGAGCACGGTCTGGTCCACGGGGTCCCAGTTCACCTTGGCGGTCTTGCGGTCGACCAGCCCGGCGGCCAGGAAGTCGAGGAACATCCGCTGCTGGTGCTTGTAGTAGGTGGGATCGCAGGTCGCGATCTCGCGGTGCCAGTCCAGCGACAGGCCCATGCTCTTCAGCTGGCCGCGCATGGTGGCGATGTTGGCGTAGGTCCACTGCGCCGGGTGGACCTTGTTGGCCATGGCGGCGTTCTCGGCCGGCATGCCGAAGGCGTCCCACCCCATGGGATGCAGCACGTTGAAGCCGCGGGCGCGCTTGTAGCGGGCGACCACGTCGCCCATCGCGTAGTTGCGGACATGGCCCATGTGGATGCGCCCCGACGGGTAGGGGAACATCTCGAGCACGTAGTACTTCGGCCGCGGATCGTCGTTGCGGGTGCGGAAAAGCTCACGCTCCTCCCACACGCTCTGCCATTTCGGCTCGGCCTCGCGGGCGTTGTAGCGCTCGGACATCATGGTGCGGGTATGCTCGGCAAATCGGACAAGGGACGGGCGGACACGGAAAAGGGTTCGCGCGGCTTGCGCCGCCCGACCCGGCCGGACTAGGACACGAATGCTTGCGCCGGTCAATCGGCGCGGGGAGCAAGGGAATCGGACCATGGCAGGGCAGGCGACGGGCATCGACGCCGTGGCGCGGCTCCACGACGTCGAGGCGGCGATCGGACGGGCAGCGGAGGATGCGGGCCGGGCGCCCGGCGACGTCCGGCTGGTCGCGGTGTCGAAGACCATTCCCGCGGAGGGAATCGCGCCCGTGCTGGAGGCCGGCCACCGCGTCTTCGGCGAGAACCGCGTCCAGGAGGCCGCGGGCAAGTGGCCGGGCCTGCGCGAGCGATTCCCCGGGATCGAGCTGCACCTGATCGGCCCGCTGCAGACCAACAAGGTCCGTGACGCGTGCCAGCTGTTCGACGTCATCGAGACGGTGGACCGCGAGAGCCTCGCCGTGGCGCTGGCGCAGGAGAAGGGCAAGCGCGGACGCCTGCCCCGGCTCTACGTCCAGGTGAACACGGGCGAGGAACCGCAGAAGGCCGGCATCGCGCCGGGGGAGGCGGATTCCTTCCTCGCCGCGTGTCGGGAGCGCTGGTCCCTGCCGATCGAGGGGCTGATGTGCATCCCGCCGGCGGACGAGCCGCCGTCGCCGCATTTCGCGCTGCTGGCCGCCATCGCCCTGCGCAACGGCATCGGCCTGCTGTCGATGGGCATGAGCGCGGACTTCGAGGAGGCGATCCAGCTCGGCGCCACCCATGTCCGCGTCGGCAGCGCCATCTTCGGCGCCCGCGGCTGAGCAGCCTCAGGCGACGCCGGTCGTCTCGCGCACGAAGGCGATCAGATCCGCATCGGTGAAGTCGCGGGCGGCCCGGCGGGCTCCGGCGGCGATGAGGTCGTCGGGCGCCAGTGACGTGGCCATGCCGACGACGCCGAGGCCCGCAGCCGCCGCCGAGCGCACGCCGGACCGCGAATCCTCGAAGGCGACGGTATGGCCGCGGCTGGCGCCCGTCATCTCCAGGCCGACGAGGTAGGGCATCGGGTGCGGCTTGGGATGGGGCAGCTCGTCGCCGATGACGACGTGCGGGAACCGTCCGCCGAGCCCCAGCGCCCCCAGCATCATGTCGGCATTGGCGCGCGGCGCGTTGGTCACCACGGCGATGGCGACGCCGCGGCTCTCGGCCCATGCCAGAAGGTCGAAGAGACCGGCTGCGGGCTCCAGGTCGCCGGCCCGCGAGCGGAAGAGCGCCTCCTTCTCGTCGGCGAGGCGGCGGTGCTCCTGCGTGTCCCGGTCCGGAAAGAGGCGGGCAAAGATGTCGGCGTTGGGGTGGCCGATGATGTGCGTGTCGTAGAAGTGCTGGTCGACGGTCGGCTTGCCGTACTTGGCGAGCACGTCGTTGAAGGCCGCGAAGTGGACGGGGTCGGTCTCGACCAGCGTGCCGTCGAGGTCGAACAGCAGGCCGGGGCGCGGCGGAACGGGCATCGGGGGATCCTTGCAGGGTCAGCGCGTGACGACGAGGCGTGTCGCCGGCGTCAGCAGGGGGAGCAGGAGGCGCATGGTCTTCGCCGAGACGGCGATGCACCCTTCGGTGGGCGCGTAGCCCGCCCGGGCGAGGTGGAGGAAGATGGCGCTGCCGCGGCCGCGGATCGCCGGGCGGCGGTTCCAGTCGAGGTCGATCACGACATCGTAGAGGTGGTCGGCGCGCCGCATGGTCTCATGGCTGGCCGGGAAGGGCAGCCGGACGGGACGGTTGTAGCGCGGGTGATTCACGTCGTCGCACCACCCGTCGTTTGCCTGGATCGGCCGACGCGGCAGGAGGCACAGCGGGCGGGTGACGCGGTCGCGCCGCCAGAACACCCCGAGGGGGCGCAGCACGCCCAGCGGCGTGGCGCCGTCGCCTTCCCGCTTGCGCCGCGTGGCTCCGCTTCGGCCAAGGGCACAGGGATAGGTGCGATGGCCGATGCCGATCCGGCCACGGCGATGATCGAGCGGGTCGACACGGACGTACAGGAGACGGGACGGCGCGATCATGGGCGGATTTGCAGCACTCTTCGGCTCCGGCGCCGGGGTGGGGCGTGCTTGCGAAGCGACGCCTCTCTCGTCTACTTCAATCACAGGGCCTGCCGCGCACCAAGTCCGGGTCGCGGCAGGACGCCCCGGGGACTGCGACTGATGTCGAATGTGCGTACCATCCTGGTGGTCGACGACGACCTCGAACTGGCGGCTGCCGTCTGCGAGCAGCTGGCCCTCCACCAGGAGTTCACCACGACCACGGTCGACACCGCGGGCAAGGCCATCGCCTTCGTGCGCGACAACCGCGTCGACCTCGCGCTGATGGACGTCGGCCTGCCCGACATGGACGGTCGCGACGCCGTCAAGATCATGCGCAGCAGCGGGTTCCGCTCGCCCATCATCATGCTGACCGGGCACGATTCAGAGGGCGACACGGTGCTCGGGCTCGAGGCCGGGGCGAACGACTACGTCGTCAAGCCGTTCCGGTTCGCGGTGCTGCTGGCCCGGATCCGGGCCCACCTGCGCCAGCACGAGGCCTCCGAGGACGCGATCTTCACGATCGGGCCCTACACGTTCCGGCCGAGCGCCAAGCTGCTCGTGTCGCCGCAGGGCTCCAAGCTGAAGCTCACCGAGAAGGAAACGGCGATCCTGCGGTTCCTCTACCGGGCCGACTCCAAGGTGGTCACCCGCGACGTGCTCCTGACGGAGGTCTGGGGCTACAATGCCAACGTGACCACGCACACGCTGGAAACCCACATCTACCGGTTGCGGCAGAAGATCGAGCGCGATCCCTCCAACGCGCAGATCCTCGTGACGGAATCGGGCGGCTACAAGCTCAACCCGTAAGAGTTCCATGGCGCTCAAGCGCGACATCGCGATCCTGCAGACCGTGCCGCTCTTCGCGGCGATGGACGAGGACGCGCTGCGGCTGATCGCGTTTTCCGCCGAGAACCGGGTCTACCGAGCCGGGGACCTGCTGTTCCGGCGCGGCGACATGTCGGACGGCGGCTATGTCGTCACCAGCGGGGCGGTGGCCCTCGACGAGGCCGACGACGGGTCACCCGCGCCGATGGTGGCCACCACCGGGACGCTGATCGGGGAGCTGGCGCTGATCGTCGACACGCAGCGCCCGGCCACCGCCATCGTGCGGGAGCCCTGCTCGGTGCTGAAGATCAGCCGGCACGTCTTCCGGCGCGTGCTCGAGGAGTTCCCGGAGGTCGCGGCTTCGGTCCAGGCGCACTGCCTGGCGCGGCTGGAGGCGATGACGGGCGACCTGGGCGGCGTGCGGCGCCAGTTGCTGGCGCTCGACGACACGACCCCCGTCACAGCTCGAGGTTGACCATCACCGGTACATGGTCCGACGGGCGCTCCCAGCCACGGGCTTCCGACAGGATGGTGTTGCCGGCGAGCGATCCCTCCAGCCCCCGCGACAGCCAGACATGGTCGAGCCGGCGGCCGCGGTTGGCCTTCTGCCAGTCCTGGGCGCGGTAGCTCCACCAGGTGAACAGCTTCTCCGGCTCGGGGCGCAGCGTGCGCACCGCGTCGACCCAGTCGCCCGCCTCCTGCACGATGCCGAGCTTTTCCGTCTCGACGGGCGTGTGAGAGACCACGTCGAGCAGCTGGCGGTGGCTCCACACGTCGTGCTCGAGCGGCGCGATGTTCAGGTCGCCGACGAGGATCGACCGGCCCGCGGCCGGGCGGTCCTTGCGCCCCCACGCCACCATCTCGTCGAGGAACTGCAGCTTGTGGGCGAACTTCACGTTCGCCTCGGGGTCGGGGATGTCGCCTCCGGCGGGCACGTAGAAGTTGTGGAGCGTGATCCCCGCGGCAGCGCCCGCGTCCTTGGTCAGGGTAACGGCAACGTGGCGCGCGTCGTCCTTGTCGCAGAAGCGGATCGCGTCACGGGCCTCGAAGGGCAGCTTCGAGACGATGGCGACGCCGTGGTAGCCCTTCTGCCCGTGCACGGCGACGTGGTGGTAGCCGAGCTTGCGGAAGGCCGACAGCGGGAAGCTGTCGTCCGGGCACTTCGTCTCCTGCAGGCACAGGACGTCGGGGGCGTGGGTCTCGAGGAACTGCCCGACGAGACCGGCGCGCAGCCGAACCGAATTGATGTTCCAGGTCGCGACGGTGAAGCGCACGCTCGTCTCCCGCGGATGGTCGCGGGAAGGGCTAAAGCGTCGGACCCGGGAGGGCAAGCGCCACCGTCACCGCCTCAGCGGTTGCTCCCCGTCATGTTGGGCATGTTGCGGGAATAGTCGATCTGGAACAGGCCGGGATCCGGCTGGTGGTTCGTGTCGACGTTCCGCAGCGCCACCGCCGTCTGGTAGCCCTGCGGGTCGACCACGGTCCACTGCCGCAGCGCGTAGGACCTGGGGTCGAAGAAGAGCTCGATCCGCGACGTCCCGCCGAAGGTGGAGCGGTCCTCGATCTGCACCGAGACGAGGTCGGGCGATGGGTTCACCTCGACGAGGCGGGTGTCGCGGGCGAGGTCCACCTTGTCGCGCAGCAGGAATTTCAGCGGGGTCTGGCCGATGCCGTACATGTCCTGCGTGCCGAGCTTCCGGTCGCGGATCACCACCGACGTGCCGTCGGCGACGATCTCGAGCTGCGCCGGCGCCTTGTATTCGAACCGCAGGCGCCCCGGCTTCTGCAGGAAGAGCTTGCCCTCGACGCGGCGGCCGTTGCTGCCGGTCTGCACGAACTCGGCCTGCATCGACGAGAGCGCGTTGAGCGATGCATTGACGCGCCGGAGCACGGCGTCCGGCGATGTTTCGACCGCTGCCACCGGTTGCACGGTCGCGGCCGGCGCCGGCGCGGCGGGGACCGGAGCAGGCCGGGCGACCTGTTTCTCCTCCGGCGCGGCCGCGCTCGGAGCGGCGCCCTCGGCGAGGCCGGCGGGCCTGGGCGGCGGGAGCGGAATCGGGCGGGCCTGAACCACCGGCGCGGGCTTGGGCGCCGCCGCGGCCGGCGGTGCGGTGACCGGAGCGGGCGCGGCGGGCGTGCCGACGGATCCCGGCGGACGCGGCGGCTGCAGCTGCAGAGGCTGCGCGCCGGCGGCGGACGCCACCAGCAGGGCGGCCCCGCCGAGCAGGGTGCCGGCCGTGAATCGCGTCGCTCGTCGCCTGATGTCCATGCCGTCCGGGTAGCCCCCTGTTGTGGCGCTTTCGCGACCTCGCCGCGTCAGTCGTCGTCGAAGGGCGCGTCTCCGCGTCCCGCGGGCTGCTCCATGAGGATCTCGCGCTTGCCGGCATGGTTGGCCGGCCCCACGATCCCCTCGTTCTCCATGCGCTCCATCAGAGAGGCCGCGCGGTTGTAGCCGATCTGCAGCCGCCTCTGGATATAGGACGTGGAGGCCTTGCGGTCGCGCAGCACGACCGCGACGGCCTGATCGTAGAGGTCGCCGCCGGGCGCGCCGAACTCGCCCTTGTCGAAGACGGCGCCGCCGTCGGCCTCCTCGCCCGGGGCCTCCTCGTCGTCCTGCAGGACGGCCTCGAGGTACTGCGGCCGGCCCTGCATCTTGAGGTGGGCGACGACCTTCTCGACCTCGTCGTCCGACACGAACGGCCCGTGAACGCGGCCGATCCGGCCGCCGCCGGCCATGTAGAGCATGTCGCCCTGGCCCAGCAGCTGCTCGGCGCCCATCTCGCCGAGGATGGTGCGGCTGTCGATCTTCGACGTCACCTGGAAGGAGATGCGGGTCGGGAAGTTCGCCTTGATCGTGCCGGTGATGACGTCCACCGACGGGCGCTGCGTGGCGAGGATGACGTGGATGCCGGCGGCGCGGGCCATCTGCGCAAGGCGCTGGATGGCGCCCTCGATGTCCTTGCCGGCCACCATCATGAGGTCGGCCATCTCGTCGACGATGACGACGATGTAGGGCAGCTGCTCGAGGTCCATGACCTCGTCCTCGTACACGGCCGCCCCGGTCTCGCGGTCGAAGCCGGTCTGCACGGTACGGGTGATGACCTCGCCCTTCGCCTTGGCCTCGGCCACGCGGGCATTGAAGCCGTCGATGTTGCGCACGCCGACCTTCGACATCTTCTTGTAGCGCTCCTCCATCTCGCGGACGGCCCACTTCAGCGCCACGACCGCCTTCTTGGGGTCGGTGACGACGGGCGTCAGCAGGTGGGGAATGCCGTCGTAGACGCTGAGTTCCAGCATCTTCGGGTCGACCATGATGAGGCGGCACTGCTCCGGCTGCAGCCGGTAGAGCAGCGACAGGATCATGGTGTTGATGGCGACCGACTTGCCCGAGCCCGTGGTGCCGGCGACGAGGAGGTGCGGCATGCGGGCGAGCTCGGCGATCACCGGCTCGCCGCCGATCGTCTTGCCGAGGCACAGGGCCAGCTTGAGCTTGGTCTTCTCGAAGTCCTCGGAGGCCAGCAGCTCGCGCAGGTAGACGGTCTCCCGCTTCTGGTTGGGCAGCTCGATGCCGATGGCGTTGCGACCCGGAACCACCGCGACGCGGGCCGAGACGGCGCTCATCGAACGGGCGATATCGTCGGCGAGACCGATGACCCGCGACGACTTGATGCCGGGGGCGGGCTCCAGCTCGTAGAGCGTGACGACCGGGCCCGGGCGGACGTTGATGATCTCGCCGCGGACGCCGAAGTCCTCCAGCACGCCTTCCAGCAGGCGGGCGTTCTGTTCCAGCGCGTCGGTCGACACCGTGGCGACGCCGGTCTTCTTCGGCTCGGCCAGCAGGGCGAGCGGCGGCAGGTGGTAGCGGTCCTCGTCGAGAAGCGAGGGCTGCGCCTCGCGCGCCAGCCGCTTGCCCGGCTTGGGCGCCGGGGCGCGCGGCGCGACGCGCGGCTGCGCGGTTCCGTCGATGATCGGGGCCTCGGCCCGGGCGGGCGGCGGGGGCGGCGCGTCGTCCTCGTCGGCGAAGTCGTCGTCGTCCATGGCCCCGCCGGGCGCGACGGGCGCGGGGCCGGCCGGCGGCGGGCCGAAGCCGGGCTCGGTCCGGTCGATCATGCGACGGCGCAGGGCGGCGAGCGGGTCGTCCTCCTCCTGCCGCTTCGGGGCCGGGACGGCGGCGCGCAGGCGCGCCAGCAGGCCGGGGCGGGCGGACGACCGGCGTCGCTGCCAGAAGCGGACGGCGCTGCCCTTCACGGACAGCAGACCGTGGAAGATCGCCCCCACGGAAACAATGCCGAGGCCAGGCTCGCCGGCGCCGTCGTCCTCGTCGAGGTCCTCGAGGCGGGCGGGACGCTTCTCGCGTGCTTCCTGCTCCTCGGCTTCGGCCTGGTCGAAGCCGAAGCCTGCGGCGGCGGAAAGGCCGAGGATGGCGAGCAGGGCGAGGCCGAGCGTCACGAGGACGCGCATCGGCCCGTGCTCCTGGCCGGTCAGGCCGCGGAACAGGGAGAAAGCGAAATCGCCCACGACGCCGCCGAGACCCGTCGGCAGGGGCCAGCGGGCGGTGGCGGGCAGGGCGCTGGCGACGGCGGCCGCGGCCAGCGTGCCGCCGATCCACAGCAGCGTGCGGAGACGGGCCCGCACGAGCGGCCGGCCGCCCAGCAGGCGCACGCCCGCCAGCGCGGGCGGAGCGATGAGGGCGATCGAGGCCACGCCGATCAGCTGCATCAGGATGTCGGCGACGATGGCGCCGGGCCGGCCCAGCGCGTTGCGGACAGGGCCGTCGATGGCGTGGTTCAGGCTGGGGTCCTGGACGGACCACGTGACGAGGGCGAGGCCGCAGGCGCCCGCGAAGGCGAGCATCGCCAGCCCGGCGATCTCGGCCGCGCGTCTCCACATGAAGTCCCGGACGATCTCCGAAACGTGCTCGAAGCCGGAACGGCTTGCCCGCGTAGTGCGCATCACGGAACCCAGGCGGTGGAACGGTCCGGCGCGGCGCGGCCGGTCCCTCCTCGCACGGTAGGGAGGGCGCGGTTAATGCCTCCTTAACCTTACGGCGCCGGTCCCATGAAAAAGGGCGGCCGGAACACCGGCCGCCCAGTTCAGGGAGGAAACCGGAGGGCCAGGCCCTCCAACCCCGGCGCGGGACGAGCCGACCTTCGGGTCGCTCCGCGGCGGAACATCTGGAGCATCCGGGGTCCACCAGCCGGGAGGGGCTGGTGGAGCGATGCCCGGCCTCAGTAGTTGTAGGCGCGCTCGTCGTGCTCGGCGATGTCGAGACCCTCGCGCTCCTTCTCGGTGCTGATGCGAAGGCCGACGATCATGTCGGTGACCTTGTAGAGCACGGCGGAACCGACGCCCGACCAGACCAGCGTGAGGAGGACGGCCTTCACCTGAGCCGTGAAGGCGGCGCTGAAGACGTACTCAGCGATGGCGAGTTCGCCCGGCTTGGAGATGTAGTCAGGGATGCCGCCGCCGCCGAGCGCCGGGTTCACGAGGATGCCCGTGGCCAGCGCGCCGACGATGCCGCCGACGCAGTGGATGCCGAAGACGTCCAGCGAGTCGTCGTAGCCGAAGGCGTTCTTCACGCTGCTGCAGAACACGAAGCAGACGCCGCCGGCGACGAGGCCGAGGACGATCGAGCCCATGGGGCCGGCGAAGCCGGAGGCCGGGGTCACGGCCACGAGGCCGGCGACGGCGCCCGAGATGAGGCCGAGCATCGTCGGCTTGCCCTTGGCGGCCCACTCCACGAAGAGCCAGGCGAGGGCGCCGGCCGCGGTGGCGACGAAGGTGTTCACCATCGCCAGCGCCGCGGTGGCGTTCGCCTCGAGGTTGGAGCCGGCGTTGAAGCCGAACCAGCCGACCCACAGCAGCGAGGCGCCGATCATCGACATGGTCAGCGAGTGCGGGGCCATCAGGTCCTTGCCGTAGCCGATGCGCTTGCCGATCATCAGGGCGCCGACGAGGCCGGCGATGCCTGAGTTGATGTGCACGACGGTGCCGCCCGCGAAATCGAGCGCGCCCCACTGGAAGATCAGGCCGGCGTCGGCGGTGACCTCGTCCAGCTTGGCCTGCGCGGCGGTCTTGGCAGCGGCGTCACCGGCGGTCGCGACGGCCTTGGCGGCGGCAGCGAGCGCGTCCGGACCGGCCCAGTACCAGACCATGTGCGCGATCGGGAAGTACACGAAGGTGACCCAGAGCGCCGTGAACAGCAGCACCGCCGAGAAGCGGATGCGCTCGGCGAAGGCGCCGACGATCAGGGCCGGGGTGATGCAGGCGAAGGTCATCTGGAAGGCCATGTAGACCAGCTCGGGGATGACGACGCCGTTGGAGAAGGTCGCCGCCACCGTGGTGGTGTCGACGCCCGCCAGGAACGCCTTGGAGAAGCCGCCGACATAGGCGTTCAGCGCCCCGCCGTTGGTGAAGGCCAGGGAGTAGCCGTAGGTGACCCAGATGATGGCGACCAGGGCGACGATGGCAAACACCTGGCTCAGCACCGACAGCATGTTCTTGGTGCGGACGAGCCCGCCGTAGAACAGCGCGAGCCCGGGAACCGTCATCAGAAGAACGAGGATCGTCGAAACCAGCATCCACGCGGTGTCGCCCTTGTTGGGCACGGGCGCCGCGGCGGCCGCCTCCTCCGCCAGCGCCGGCACCGCGGCAAGGGCCGCGAACGTCGCGGCGGCGAGGCCGGCCCTCATGAACGTAGTCATTCTCATCACGAAAACTCCTGTCGGCCTCTTGAAATCAGAGCGCGTCGCCGTCGCGCTCGCCGGTGCGGATGCGGACCGCCTGTTCGATCGGGGAGACGAAGATCTTGCCGTCGCCGATCTGGCCGGTCTTGGCGGCCGAGGAGATGGCGTCGATCACCTTCGACACGACGTCGGAGGGGACCGCGACCTCGATCTTCAGCTTGGGAAGGAAACTCACCGCGTACTCGGCGCCGCGGTAGATCTCGGTGTGACCCTTCTGGCGGCCGTAGCCCTTCACCTCGGTCACGGTCAGGCCGTGCACGCCGATGGCGGTCAGCGCGTCGCGGACCTCCTCGAGCTTGAACGGCTTGATGATCGCCATCACGATTTTCATGGATATCGGTTCCCCGTTACGCCACCTGCGCCTTCGCGCACGGTTCGAGCCGGGGTCCGACAATCAAGGGCCGTGCCAGATTTCCGCCGCGGTCGTCGCCTTCGCGTTCGATGCGCGAAAAGACGGCAGAAACGACTCAAGGTTGGGCAGCCGGCAGGACTGCCACCCTTCGATCAGGCCGTTTTTCCAGCAGATGCCTATTCGCTAGGCATTTCTCCCCGCAGGCGGACGAGTCCCTCCTGCGCGACCGACGCGACGAGGACCCCGTCGCGGGTGAAGATCGAACCGCGGGCGAAGCCGAGCGCCCGGCTCGCGGAGGGGCTGTCCTGGGCGTAGAGCAGCCATTCGTCGGCGCGGAAGCCGCGGTGGAACCAGAGGGCGTGGTCGAGCGACGCGGCCTGGACCTCCTTCGAGAACACCGACTTGCCGTGGGCGACGAGCGTTGCGTCGAGGAGCGTCATGTCGGAGGCGTAGGCCAGCACGCACTGGTGCACGACGGGGTCGTCCGGCAGGGTCGCGGTCGCGCGGATCCAGACGTGCGAGACCGGCGGGCGCGGTCCCGTGCTGGTGTAGCGGCTGAGGTCGACCGGACGCACCTCGATCGGCCGCTCGCGGCTGAAATAGGCGCGCACGGCGTCCGGGAGGTGAGCCAGCATGCTGGAGCGGAAGATGTCCTCGCCCGGCAGGTCCTCCGGCGGGGGCACGTCGGGCATGCCGATCTGGTGATCGAGCCCGGCCTCCTCCTGGTGGAAGGAGGCGGACAGGCTGAAGATCGCGTGGCCATGCTGGATCGCCTTCACGCGGCGCGTGGCGAAGCTGCGCCCGTCGCGCAGCCGCTCGACCTCGTAGATGATCGGCACGGCCGGATCGCCGGGCAGCATGAAGTAGGCGTGCAGCGAATGCGGGCGGATGCCTTCGACGGTGCGGCATGCCGCGACGAGCGCCTGTCCGATCACCTGCCCGCCGAAGACGCGCTGCCACCCGGTCTGGGGGCTGCGACCGCGAAAGAGGTTGATCTCGAGGCGCTCAAGATCGAGAAGCGTCAGCAGGCGGTCGACGGCACTCATGATGACTCCTGTTGTCGGGACCGAGACAATCACCATCGCCGTCGCGGCGCCAGTCGTGGCGTAGCCCGGCGGCGATGCCAGCGAGAACGGAGCCTCCGGATGGCCGAAGCGGCCCGTACCGACATCCTCATCGCCGGAGCCGGGGTCGCCGGGCTCGCCCTGGCAACGGCGTTGCGGCAGGCCCTCGGGGGCAGCCTCTCCGTGACGCTGTGCGATCCCGCCCTCGCCCGCCCCGCCGGGCGCGACGACCGCGCCTTCGCCGTCGCGGCCGGTCCGCGGCGGATGCTCGAGGCGCTCGGCGTGTGGGATTCGCTCGCGGCGGACGCGCAGCCGATCCTCGACATGGTGATCACCGACAGCCGGGTGAACGACCCGGTGCGGCCCGTGTTCCTCACCTTCTCGGGCGAGGTCGCCCCGGGAGAGGCCTTCGCGCACATGCTCCGTCATGACGCCCTGCTGGCGTCGCTCACGTCTGCCGCGACGGCGGCTGGCGTGGACCTGAAGGCTGCACGCGTGACGCGGGCCGACCCGCAGGAGGAGGAGCAGGAGGTGCGGCTGTCGACCGGCGAGACCATCGCCGCGCGGCTGGTGGTCGCCTGCGACGGCGCGCGCTCGCCGCTGCGCGAAGAGGCGGGGATCGGCGTCGTGTCGTGGTCGTACCGGCAGTCCGGCATCGTCGCGACCGTCGCCTTCACGCGCAACCACGAGGGCCGGGCCGAGGAGCACTTCCTGCCCGGCGGACCCTTCGCCATCCTGCCCCTCAAGGGCCGGCGGGCCTCCATCGTGTGGACCGAGTCGACGCAGACGGCCGAGGACCTGCTGCATCTCGACGACGCCGACCTGCACGAGGAGATCGAGCGGCGCTTCGGCCTGCACCTCGGTCCGATCACGCTGGAAAGCCGCCCTCGTGCCTATCCGCTCAGTTTCGCGGTGGCGCGGCGGTTCGTCGGGCCCCGGCTGGCCCTCGTCGGCGACGCGGCGCATGTCGTGCACCCGATCGCGGGGCAGGGCCTCAACCTCGGCCTGCGCGACGTCCCCGCGCTCGTCGATGCGGTCGTCGAGGCTGCCTCGCTCGGCCTCGACCCCGGTGCGCCGGACGTGCTCGCCGGCTACGAGCGGGCGCGCCGCTTCGACACGGTGCTCATGGGGGCGGCCACCGACGGCCTCAACCGGCTGTTCTCGAACGACCTGACGCCGCTGCGGATGCTGCGCGACGCCGGCCTCGGCGTCGTCGACCGGCTGCCCGGGCTGAAGCGATTCTTCATCCGCGAGGCGGCGGGCCTGTCGCCGTCGCAGCCGCGCCTGCTGCGCGGCGAGCGTCCCTGATCAGTCGTCGAGCCGCCGCGCCTCGTCCGGCAGCATGATCGGGATGCCGTCGCGAATCGGATAGGCGAGCTTCGCCGACCGGCTCACCAGCTCCTGCCTCTCCGCGTCGTATTCCAGCGGGCCGCGGGTCAGCGGGCAGACCAGGATCTCGAGAAGCCTCGGGTCCAGGCGGTGCGGCGTGGCCGGTGCGGCGGCCTGGCCTTCGGCGGGCGGTGTTCCGGACACGGGCATCCTCCTGTGTGCCGCTACTGGAGCGGCGTCTCCGAGCCGTCGTCGCCGCGCGCCAGCTCCATCTCCGTCATGGCGACGAGAATCTCGGCCCGCGTCTTGAGGTCCGGCGCCTCGAGCAGCGCCTGCTTCTCGCGGATGTCGAAGGGGCTCATCATCGACAGGGCGTTGACGAGCGCCTCGTTCGAGGCCTCCTCGATGCCCTTCCAGTCGACGCTGAGCTCGTTGGCGTCGACGAAGGCGCGCAAGGTGCGGATCACGGCGCCGCGGTCGACCTTGTCCTCGCCGGCCCGGGCCTCGAAATCGATTGGGAAGGCGCCGAAGTCCACCCGGCACTGGCGGTAGGCGGTGACGGAGGCCAGTTCCTCCAGCACGCGGAAGCGGGCGACGCCGGTCAGCGTGATGAGGTAGCGGCCGTCGCCGGTCTCCGCCAGTTGCGTGATGCGGCCGGCGCAACCGACCGTCAGCAGGCGGGGCACCTTGAGCTCGCCGGTCCCGAGCTCGGGCTGGATCATGCCGATGATGCGCGACGAGCGGAGCGCGTCGTCGATCATCGACAGGTAGCGCGGTTCGAAGATGTTGAGCGGCATCTCCCCGCGCGGCAGGAGAAGCGCGCCGGGCAGAGGGAACACCGGGATGACGCCGGGCAGGTCGGAGGGGCCGCCGTAGACCGCGTTGATGCTCATCCGCCGCCCCGCGCCGTCAGCGGAAGAGCACGGCAGACAGCTTGCGGCGCCCGGCGACCGTCATGTCGTCCATGGGACCCCAGGCCTCGAAGAACTGCACCAGCTGCTTGCGCGCGCCGTCCTCGTTCCACGTGCGGTCGCGCTTGATGATCTCGACGAGGTGGTCGACCGCCGCCTCCCGGTCCCCCTTGGCGGCCAGGCCGAGGGCAAGGTCGAAGCGCGACTGGTGGTCTGCCGGGTTGGCGTCCACCCTGGCCTGCAGGTCGGCGAGGTCGCCCAGCGAGGCGGCCTGCTCGGCGACCTCGATGGCGGCGCGCACGCTGGCGACGGCGGGATCGGACTGCTTGTCGGCCGGCACGCCCGCGAGCACGTCGCGGGCGGCCTGCAGCTCGCCGCGGTCGGCGTGGATCTTGGCGAGGCCCGCCAGCGCCGGGACGTTGCCCGGCTCCTCGGCGAGGATCGCGCCAAAGATCTGGGAGGCAGAATCCGTGTCGCCGCTGGCGGCGAGGGCTTCCGCCTCCTTCAGCGCCTCCTCGATGGCGTCGGGGCCGGCCGGACCGGCGATGCGCTCGATGAAGGCCTTCACCTGGCCTTCGGGCAGGGCGCCCATGAAGCCGTCCACGGGCTGGCCGTTCTGGAAGGCGATGACGGCGGGGATCGACTGGATGCCGAGCTGGCCGGCGATCTGCGGATGCTCGTCGATGTTCATCTTGACGAGCTTCACCTTGCCGCCGGCGGCCTTCACCACCTTCTCGAGGACGGGCGTCAGCTGCTTGCAGGGCCCGCACCAGGGGGCCCAGAAGTCGACCAGGACGGGCCGGCGGGTGGATTCGACCAGCACGTCCTGCCGGAAGCCGGCCGTGGTGGTGTCGGAAACAAGGGTATCCTGCTGCCCGCCGGGGGCCGCCATCGTCGCGTCGAGTGCCATCGTCCTTCGTCTCCCCGGCTGCCCGACCCGAATCGTCGCGGGTGGGTCCGGTGCATGGCGGCCTTGCCGCCGGCCTCTGATCTCTGCGTCGTCACAATGTGGGATGAACGCCCGCGAACTGCAACACGGGGGCTCAGGCCGCCGGCGCCTCGGCACTCTCCAGCGCGACGACGACGGGCTCATGACCGGTCCAGCGCAGGAACCGGACGAGATCGTCGCGATGCACGCCGGTCGTCATCGTGTTGACCAGCGGATGGACGTTGATCCGATCGTGCGCCATCAGCCGCTCGTCGAGGATGACCGTGGCCCGGCCGGCGGTGTCGTTGATGGCAGCGAAGGGGGTCACCGAGCCCGGCTCGACCCCCAGGACCTCGCGCAGGAGCTCGGCCGAGCCGAAGGAGACGCGGCCCGAGCCGCCGATCAGCTCGTGCACCTTCTTCAGGTCGATGCGCGTGTCCTCGACGGCCGAGATCAGGAAGAGCCTGCTCTTCTTGTCCTTGACGAACAGGTTCTTGACGTGCGCGCCCGGCAGGACTCCACGCAGGCGCTTCGATTCCTCCACGGTGAACACCGCCGGGTGATGCTGCGTCTCGTGCGCGATCCCGAGCGAGTCGAGGGCGGCGAAGAGATCGTCCGGCGTGCGCGGGGCGGGGGCGTCGGCCATCGGCTGGGGAGTCCTTCCAGAGGGTCTGCGCCCGCGTTCTAGAGGAGTGACGCGCCCGGCCGCAAGACGGGCACGGGCATGGGCGCCGTCGCGGCGGGCCGCGCCCGGCCAGTGGACGGAAAGGATGCCGCGAGAAGCCTGTTGCATCACCCGGCGAGTTGCGGCATATACCGCCTCGCCGACGGCCGGGTGCCGTCGCGGAACAGGATGCGGGTGTAGCTCAGGGGTAGAGCACAACCTTGCCAAGGTTGGGGTCGAGGGTTCGAATCCCTTCGCCCGCTCCAGTTTCCGCTCAGCGCTGACGAAAAACGGGGCCGCGAAAGCGGCCTTTCTCGTTTCGGCGCCCTCTACAACCTCCGGCAGCTTGAGGTTGGCCTTTCTCGTTAAGCTTGCGTTTGGCTCCAGCGCCTAGAGTCCGCCGCCATGTCGATGGCGGACGAAGGCGTGCTGATGCCGGCCATCCCCGTGGCGCGGGCCGTGGGGTATTTCCGCGTGTCCGGACGCCAGCAGGGGATGCTGCGGGCGGAGCTCGAGGCGCAGCGCAAGCGGCTGAAGGAGTACGCAGCCACGCACGGGCTGCAGGTGATCGCCGAGTTCGTCGACTACGAGAACGGCAACCGCGCGGCGTTCGTCCAGCTCAGGAAGGGGCTCGACCTCTGCAAGCAGCGCGATGCCGTGCTCATCCTCCCCAAGCTCGGCCTGATGATCCGCGACTGGACCTTCCTCGCGCAGCTCCACGTCGCCGACGTCGAGGTCGTGGCGCTGGATTCACCGGCCCTGACGCGCTCGACGGCGGGCGAACTGGCGCTCGTGGCGCGCCGCGAGGACCGGCGCCTGCTGCGCGCCAAGCCCCTGCCGGGCGGCGCTGGGCTCAGGCAGGGCTGACCTTCTTCACGTCCACCATGACGCCGTGGGCCGTGACGCGCTGGTTGAACGTCAGCCTGTCGCCCGGCCCGACCACGCCCACCGCCTCGTCCCGGTCCGGCAGAACCACCGTCGCCGAGCGGTTGAGGAACACGATGACGTGCTTCTTCTCGGCGAGCGCGGCCTGCGCCCAGCGCTTGAACTGCGCGTAGTAGGGCGCCTGCTTCCACGCCTGCGGGTGACCGGGGTCGACCTGAACCAGAAGGTTGCGTGTCGCGGGGTCCGTGGTGAGGACGAACTTGGCCCGCTCAGGTTTCCATTCCGGGCCGAGCCACGACTCGGTCATCCACATGCAGTGGAAGGAGCGGCAGTGCTGCGGCCGAGTCTCGTGGATGCCGCAGCCCCGCCCGGGCGCGCAGTGCTGGCACCATTGGCCGGCCGGCTTCTCCAGCGAGGGCACGTCGAAGACCTTGCAGCACAGGGTGCAGGTCCCGCACGAGCGGCCGGGCGCGGGCGTGGAGACGAAGGCGGCGGGATCGTAGGTCATCCGGGCATCCAGCGAGAGCGTCGCTCCCGTGATACCCGGATCGGCAGCACAAATCAGCCCTACCTGCGCTCCTGGGCGTCGTCTTTCAGCGGAACCGCTCCACCGCGTACCCCGCGTCCGACCCCCGGGTCACGGGCTTGAGGAGATAGAGGCCCCACAGGGCGGCGAGGCCGACGAGGCAATAGACTGCCCGGGCGAGGCCCGTCCCCTCGCCGAAGATCGCGGCGACGGCGTCCACGTCGAGCAGGCCGACGAGGCCCCAGTTCAGGCCGCCGACGATCAGCAGGATCATGGCGATCACGTTGATGGCTTTCACGGCGGCCTCCCTGGAGCGGCGAAATCCCTGCCGCCGAACGCGGCGTGACGGAGGTCCGTTCCCCGGATGTCGCGCCGAACCCTTGCCACCCCGCGGCGTTGCATGGCCACGGCAACACGATGGGAGACCCGAGATGACGATGATCAACCTGAAGACGATGCTCGTGGCGGCGGGCCTCGCGGTGGCGCTGCCTGCGATGGCGCTGGCCCAGTCGAGCGGCGGGGCCGGCGGAAGCGCCAGCGGCGGCGCCGGCGGCGTGTCGGGCGGAGCGGCCGGCAGCGCGGGCGGTTCGCTCGGCGCGGGCGGCAGCAGCGGGACCATGGGCTCCGGCAGCGGCACCATGAACCGGAACGGCGCGAACGACCCGGCCACGACGGGCACCGTCGGACAGGGCGAGGACCGCTGCGCCGGTGTGCTCGCCAACCGCAGCCGCTATCCGGCCGACGTGGTGTCGGGCTGCGAGAAGAAGTAACGCCCCCGTTCCGCGGGGCCGCGGACCGCGCAGGGGGCCACTCCTGCGCGGTTCTTCGTGCGCCGCATCCGTGCTATGGGCGGCGGGCCCGCGGCGTCCGGGCCGGATTCCCGGCCGCCGACCCGGCGGGCGCGGTCCCGGTCCGGCATGGCGACAGTGAAGCTTCCCGCCTACCTCTCCTCCGACGTGCTGCCCCTGGTGGGGCGCCTGTGGCGCGAGTGGATGCGCCCGCACCGGGGCGCCCTGCTCGTCATCCTGCTCACGGTGGCGGTCCTGGCGGGGGCCAGCAGCCTCTATCCGGTGGTGATCAAGACGGCGTTCGACGCGTTCGACCAGCAGAACAAGAGGCTCGTCCAGCTCATCCCCTTCGTCGTCATCGCGGTGACGGTCGTGAAGGGGTTCGCCATGTTCGCGCAGACCGTCCTCACCAACCGCGTCGTCACCCGCATCGAGGCCGACATGCAGTCTGCGCTCTATGCCCGGCTGATCGATGCCGACCTCGCGCAGCTGGCGCGCGAGACCCCGGCGGCGCTGACGCAGCGCTTCACCACCGACTTCCTCTACATCCGCGAGGCGCTGGTCAGGCTGTCGACCGTCGCGCTGCGGGACATCGCGACGGGCCTCGGCCTCCTCGGCGTGATGTTCTGGATCGACTGGCAGGTCAGCCTGCTGGCCCTTGTGGTCCTGCCGCTCGTGGCCCCGGCGATCGTGCGGATCGGCAAGAAGCTGCGCCGGACTGCGCGCGATACGCAGGAGCAGACCGGTCACATGGCGAGCCTCGTCGCCGAGAGCCTCGGCGCGGCGCGGGTTGCCAAGACCTACAGGATGGAATCCTACCTGAAGGGGCGCGCCGCGTCGGCCTTCGACGACATCCGCCGCCTGAAGATGAAGGCGGCGAACCAGCGCGCCCGGCTCGATCCCATCCTCGAGATCGCCGGTGGCATCGCGGTGGCCGGCGTTCTGGTCTTCATCGGCTGGCGCATCGTCAAGAACCAGACGACCATCGGCGACTTCACCGGCTTCGTCACCGCGCTCCTCCTGGCGGCGCAGTCGATGCGCACCCTCGGGAACCTCAACGCGATCCTGCAGGAGGCGGCGGCGTCGCTTGCCCGGGTCTTCACGCTGCTCGACGAGCGCCCGACGATCCTCGACCGGCCGGGCGCCTCCACGCTCACCGTCCGCGAGGGCGCGATCGCGTTCCGCGACGTCTCGTTCCGCTATGCCGACGGCACGGAGGCGCTGTCCGACATCCGGCTCGTGGCGCCGCCTGGCCGCATGACGGCGCTGGTCGGCCGGTCCGGATCGGGCAAGTCGACGCTGATGAACCTCGTCCCGCGCCTGTTCGATCCCTCGCGGGGAAGCGTGGCCATCGACGGGGTCGACATTGCCTCCGTCACGCTCGAGAGCCTGCGGGCCTCGATCGCGGTGGTGGCGCAGGAGGCGGTGCTGTTCGACGACTCGGTCCGCGCCAACATCCGCTTCGGCCGACCGGGCGCCACCGACGCGGAGGTCGAGGCGGCGGCCCGCGCGGCGGCGGCGCACGACTTCATCGCCCGGCTGCCCGAGGGCTACGAGACGCGCGTCGGCGAGCGCGGGTCGCGCCTGTCGGGCGGGGAGCGCCAGCGGATCGCCATCGCGCGGGCCATCCTCAAGAATGCGCCGATCCTGCTGCTCGACGAGGCGACCAGCGCGCTCGACAGCGAGAGCGAGCGCCTCATCCAGGACGCGCTCGCGCGGCTGACGGAGGGTCGCACCAGCCTCGTGGTGGCCCACAGGCTGTCGACCGTCCGGGCCGCGGACCTGATCGTCGTGATGGACGAGGGCCGCGTCGCCGAGACCGGCACCCACGACGAGCTGATCGCGCTGAACGGCATCTACGCGCGCCTGCACCGCCTGCAGCAGGGCGGCGGGCTGCTGGAGGACGACGCGCCGGCGGCTACTCCCGCCTGAGCAGGCGGTCGACCACGAAGTCGGAGAAGGCGTGCGGCCGGAACGTGCGCTCCAGCGCCGCCGGGTCGTAGTGATCGCGCACCCATGTCACGAAGTCGATGCCGCGGGCTTCGCCCTCGTCGCGGTAGGTCTCGAAGAAGGCGTCGAGGATGCCGGTCTTGGCGAAGCGGAAGTGCCCGTAGCGCGGGCTCAGCTGCCTGAGCGCCTCCGCGACCGTCCGCTTCTCGTGCACCAGGAGATAGAGCGCGGCGACGAAGCCGGCGCGATCGGCGCCCGACTTGCAGTGGACGAGCGCGGGGTATTGAAGGGTTTCGAACAGCGCCGGCGCGGCCAGCAGGGTGTCCCGGTCGGGCGCCCCGCGCGAACGCACCACGTAGTCGACGATGGCGATCCCGTTTCGCTCGCAGGCCTCCCGCTCCAGCGGCCAGGAACCGTATTCGCGGCCGCCGCGCAGGTTGACGACGGTCTTCAGCCCCTGCCGGGCGAGGGTGTCGATGTCGCCGGGCGCCGGCTGGGCCGATCGCCAGAGGCCCGTTCCGACCTTGTGCAGGTTGAGATAGGCGAGCCGGAAGATGCCGTGGTCGGCCAGCAGCATGTTGGTCCACGCCGCGATCCGGTCCCACGTGCCGCCGATGGGACGGTCCCAGCGCGCGATCCGCGCCATGCGGCGGCGGTAGCGCTCCTCGGGCGGCGTCTCGAACCAGCGGGAGAAGAGGTGGGACAAGGGGCGGCGCGGCTCCACGGGGGCGGTGCGCCATAGCAGCCACACGCCCCGACCGCAATGTCGCGCCGCGGCGACGGCCCTTTACGGGCGGGCGAGTCCGGTCCACTCTCTGCCGGTGACCCAGGTCGACATCACCATCCGGCCCGCTCGCCCGGCCGATGCAGCGGCCATCGCCTCCGTCCATGACGAAGCCTGGCGGGAGGCCTATCGCGGCATCATTCCCGGGCGCGACCTCGAGCGGATGATCCAGCGGCGCGGCCCGGTCTGGTGGCGCACCATCCTCGACCGGGGCGCCCGCATCGCCGTGCTGGAGTTCGACGACGCCTTGCGCGGGTATGCGAGCTATGGCCGCAACCGGCTGGCGGTGTCGCCCTATCTCGGCGAGATCTTCGAGCTCTATCTCACCCCGGCCTACCAGGGCCTCGGCTTCGGCCGGCGGCTCTTCAACGCGGCCCGGCGGGACCTCGACGCCCGCGGACTGAAGGGGCTGCTCGTCTGGGCGCTCGCCGACAACGACCGCGCGTGCGACTTCTACCGCCATCTCGGGGGCATCAAGGTGCGCGAGATGGACGAGACCTTCGGCGAAACGGTCCGCTCGCGCCACGCCTTCGGCTGGGTGTAGCCGCGATTCCGGTTAGGCATGACCGGAAAGTCGTTCTTGTCGCCTTAGCCTGCCGCCCCTAATTAGCCAGCGATTCCGGTGGCGCCGCGCCGCCAGGACCGTGAGGAGCAGGTTCCATGCGCATCGACGCCGTGCCGACCGGCAAGAATCCACCGCACGAGATCAACGTGATCATCGAGGTGCCGATCGGGGGCGAGCCGATCAAGTACGAGATGGACAAGGCGTCGGGCGCGCTCGTCGTCGACCGCTTCCTCTACACCTCCATGCGCTACCCGGGGAACTACGGGTTCATCCCGCACACCCTTTCGGAGGACGGGGACCCCTGCGACGTGATCATCGCCAACACCCGCGCCATCGTGCCCGGCGCGGTCATGGCGGTCCGTCCGGTCGGCGTGCTGTTCATGGAGGACGAGGCCGGCGGTGACGAGAAGATCGTCGCCGTGCCGTCCAACAAGCTGACCCGGCGCTACGAGAAGGTCGAGAACTACACCGACCTGCCGGCGATCACGATCGACCAGATCAAGCACTTCTTCGAGCACTACAAGGATCTCGAGCCCAACAAGTGGGTGAAGGTGATCCGCTGGGGCGACGCGAACGAGGCGCGCGAGCTGATCCTGCAGGGCATGGCCCGGCACAAGGCCAACAAGGGCTGACCGGACCTCTGCCTTGCCGCTGACGCAAGGCAAGGGCAAAACCTGACGGCTGAACCGAATCGCCGGCCCGCCGCGGGCCCGATCGCCTTGCGCCGAGGGTCGAGTCCATGCCCCCTGCCCCCTTGCGACGCTGGCCCGTCGTGGTCCTGCTCGCCGCCCTGTGCGCGGCGGCGGCAGGCTGGTGGCCGGCCTCCGTGGCGCCCGCCTCGGCCCAGCAGCAGCCTGCCTCCGCGACCGCCACGGCGCCGGTCCAGCCGTCCGGCTCCTCCAACGCCGTGCAGGTCCGGCAGAACCTGGACGCGGTGCGGATCCAGCTCGACCAGCTGGAGGCAGGCCTCCAGCGGCGCGGCTCCTCCGACCAGGCCCTGCAGGCGCTTCGCGCCAGCGTCGACCCCCTGGCCACGCAGGCGCGGTCCGTCGTCGTTGACCTCGCCCCGCGGGCCGAGGCCATCCGGCTCCGTCTCAAGGAGCTCGGGCCCAAGCCCGGCGAAAAGGACCCGCCCGAAGGCGCCGACGTCACCAAGGAGCGCGAGGACCGGCAGGCCGCGCTGGCGGAGATCGACGAGACGATCCGCATCGCGCGCTCGCTGCTGGTGCAGGCCGAGCAGATCGAGAAGGAGATCGCCGACCTCCGGCGCTCGCTCTTCACAAGCCGCCTGTTCGAATCCTCGGCGAGCCTGCTCTCGCCGACCCTGTGGATGGAGATCGGCAAGGGTCTGCCGGGCGACATCAAGGCCTTCTGGTTCCTGGCCGCGCAGACATGGGACCGGGCGCTGGAGCGGCTGACGCCTCGGGGCGCGATCGCCGTCTTCGCGGCCCTCGCCCTCGCGGCCTTCCTGATCCTGCCGCTGCGCCGATTCGGCGTCGCCTTCGTCAAGCGCGACCGGCTCGCCGGACAGCCCAACCGCCTGCAGAAGGCCATCGCCGCGGCCGGGCTCGTCCTCATCAGCGCGCTGCTGCCCGTGAGCGCCGCCTACGTCGTCTACTCGTTCATCGATTCCATCGACCTGCTGCCGCCCCGCGTCGAGCCCATCTTCGGGGCGCTGGCCTACGGCATGGCCTTCGTCGCCTTCGCCAGCGGCCTGGCCGACGCGCTTCTCGCCCCCGACCGGTCCAACTGGCGGCTGTTCGGGCTCTCCGACGACAAGGCCCAGCGCCTCGTGCGGGTGCTGACGGCGGTCGCGGTGGTGCTGGCGCTCGGCCGCTTCAGCGAGACCGTCCTGCAGGCCATCGCGGCGAGCCTCAAGCTCTCGGTGGCGCTCAAGGGGCTCTTCGCGGTGCTGGCCGCGCTGATCTTCTCCCGCGCCCTGCCCCTCATCCAGACGGTGTCCCCCTCCGACGAGGCGGCGTTCGGACCGCACGTCACCGAGGGGGTCGACTATTCGGGCATCGTCCGGGGCGTCGGTTGGGGTGTCGTCACGGTCGTGACCGCCTCGGCGGCCGTCGGCTACGTGGCGCTGGCCTCCTTCCTCGCCGACCAGTTCACCTGGGCCGGCATCGTCATCGCCATCACCCTGCTGCTCGTCATCCTCGCCGGAGAGGGCATCACGGCGGCGTTCGCGTCGCGCGGGCCGGTGTCGCGGGTCGTGCGCAGCTCGATCGGGCTGTCGGGCCAGTCGATCGAGCAGCTCGGCGTGCTGGCCTCGGGCGTCTCGCGCGTCGTCATCATCGGCCTCGCGGTGCTGTTCCTGCTGGCGCCGTGGGGTGTCGAATCCCGCGACGTCCTGTCGTCCCTTCAGGCGGCGTTCTTCGGCATCACCATCGGCGGCGTGACGCTGTCGATGTCGACGATCGTGCTGGCGTTCGTCTTCTTCGGCATCGGCGTCTTCGCCACGCGCGCCGTGCAGCGCTGGCTGCAGAAGGAGTACCTGCCGCGCACCAAGATGGACGCCGGCCTGCGCAACTCCATCACCACCGGCGTCGGCTACGCCGGTATCGTCGGTGCCGGCGCCATTGCGGTGTCCTACCTGGGGTTGAGCTTCGACAAGCTCACTATCGTCGCCGGCGCCCTCTCGCTCGGCATCGGCTTCGGCCTGCAGTCCATCGTCAACAACTTCGTCTCCGGCCTGATCCTGCTGGCCGAGCGCGGCGTGAAGGTGGGCGACTGGATCGTGGTCGGCGACGAGCAGGGCTACGTGAAGAAGATCAACGTCCGCGCCACGCAGATCGAGACCTTCGATCGCGCCACCCTCATCGTGCCGAACTCGAATCTCGTCTCGGGCACCGTCAAGAACTGGGTCCACACGGACCGGGTGGGCCGGATCATTGTCACCATCCCGGTGGCGCGCGACACGGACGCCGACATGGTCGCGACACTGATGCGCGCGGCGGCGCAGGAGAACCCGGACGTGCTGGAGGACCCGGCGCCGCGGGTGCTCTTCAAGCGGATCACCGAGACCTCGCTCACCTTCGACCTCGTCTGCTTCGTGGCCGAGGTCGACACGGGCGCCCGCGTGTCGAGCGACCTGACCTTCGCCATCGTGCGGCGGCTGCGCGAGAACGGCATCATCAAGCCGGCCGGACCGGCGAAGTTCGAGCTCGACGGCATGCTCGACCTGCGCGAGGAGGTGGCCCACATCCGCGCCGCGCTCGACACGCAGGCGGCGCGGCGTGTCGCCGACGAGGATCCCGATTTCCACCCGGTGAAGGGCACGCGCTGACATGACCGCCTTCCGAAGGCCAGCTGCGGCGCTCGCGGCCGTGATCCTGCTCGCTGCGACCGGCTGCATGGAACGGCCGGCAGGCGACGCGACGCCCTCCTTCTACCGTCGGATCGACGAGGGGGCCCGGCTCGACGAGCAGGCGGCGGCGAGTCTCGTCAACGCCCACCGGGCGCGGCAGGGCCTCGCGCCCGTGGCGCTGGACCCGCAGCTGTCGGAGCAGGCGCGCCGCCGCGCCGCGACGGTGGCGGAGACCGACACCTCCACCTGGGGCGAGGTGCCGAAGGTGTCGCAGGCGGCGGCCACGGCCAGTGCCGGGATGCGGCGGGAGCGCGTGTCGGCGGGCTACCGGACGCTGGCGGAGGCCTTCTCCGGCTGGCGGGACTCCCCGCCGCACAACGCGGTCATGCTGGAGAAGCAGGCGACGCGGCTCGGCATCGCCGCCGTCGACCGGCCGGGCACCAAGTATCGCGTCTACTGGGCGATCATCGTCGAGTAGCCCGGGTCAGGCTCAGAACTTCTTGCCGATCGGAAGCGGCGGCGCCTCGCGCACCAGCGTGATCGTCACGCGGCGGTTGGCGGGCAGATGCGGGTTGTCGGGGAACATCGGCTCGGTGTCGGCCTTGCCCGAGATCGACGCGAACCGCTGGTCGGGCACGCCGGCGGCGGCGAGGATCTCGCGCACGGCGCCGGCCCGGGCGGCCGAGAGGTCCCAGGCGGTCCAGCCGGGGAGCGTGCCGGGGCGCTGCGCCGAGGTGTGGCCGGAAATGGCGATGCGGTTGGGCAGCCGGCGGATGATCGGCGCGAGCTTCTCCAGCACCTTGCGCGTGCGCTCGTAGGGCTCTCGCGCGCCGTCGGGGAACATCGATCGGCCGTCCTGGTCGACCAGCGAGATGTTCAGGCCGTCCTTCGTTTCCTCGACGATGATGTTCTTCGAGGCCTCGGCGATCTCGGGCATGTCCTGCATGGCCTGCCGCAGCGAGACTGCGGCGAGCGCGAAGGCGCGGTCGAAGGATGTCACCGCCACGCCCTCGTCGGGGCGGTCGAAGTTGCTCGGCGCGGTGAAGTCGGAGCCCTGCTCGGGCGGCGCGATCCGGACGTTCTTGAGGTTCGGGCGGACGGGGATGCCGTCGGCCTCGACGATGCCGGACAGGCGGGACTCGCGCTGGCTGCCGAAGGCGTCCCGCATCGAGCCGGCGACGATCTGCAGCTTCTTCTGGTCCTGCGTCGACATGGCGGTGAGCATCACGAAGAAGCTCATCAGCAGGGCCATGAGGTCGGCGAAGGTCACGAACCAGCCGCCGTGGCCGCCGCCGTGCCCCCCCTTCTTGCGCGCCATGGCCCCGCGTCCCGCTCAGGCTGCTTCGGCGAGGTCGTGGCGGTGGTGGTCGGGCAGGTAGGCGAGCAGCATCTCGCGGACCACGGACGGGCTCTTGGCGTCGCGGATCTGGAGGATGCCGTCGATGATGAGGGTACGGGAGATCTCCTCCTCCTCCACCTTCAGCTTCAGCTTGTCGGCGATCGGCAGGGCGAGCAGGTTGCCGACAAGCGCGCCGTAGAGCGTGGCGAGCAGCGAGATCGCCATGAACGGACCGAGCTTGGAGGGGTCCTCCATGTTGGCGAACATCTGCACCATGCCGATCAGCGTGCCGATCATGCCCCAGGCCGGCGCGGCGTCGCCCATTGACTGGTAGATCTTCGCACCCTCCTCGAGGCGCATGAGGAAGTTGTCGCGGTCACGCTCCATCGTGTCGCGGATGAACTCGCGGTCGTAGCCGTCGGCGATGAAGCGGATGCCCTGCGCGAGAAACGCGTCGTCGACCTGCACGTTCTCCAGCGCCATCGGCCCGCTGCGGCGCACCGTGTCGGCGACCTTGGTGATCTCGTCGATCAGGTCGCGCGGGTGCATGCTGCGCATGGTGAAGGCATAGCGCAGGCCCATGGGAAATCCGTGGAGCAGCGCCGAGAACGGAAAGCGGATGATCGTGGCGGCCAGCGTGCCGCCGCCGATGACGATCACCGCGTGGATGTCGTAGTAAAGGGAAAAGCTGCCGCCCATGAGGATGAGCGTGCAGACGACGATCACTCCGAAGATGAGACCGACGGCTGTGGCGAAATCCATTCTAGAATCCTGGCGACCGAACCCGCCCGGCCACTTCTGCGGCGCGAAACCTCGGAGGAGACTAGCGTTTTCGGCTGAAGGAACGGTTAAGTCGGGGGCTCAACCGACCCTTGTGGAGTCTCGGCAATGAACCTCCTGAGGTTGTATGTCCGGGTGCTCCAGCAGCTCGGGGGGGAGGCGCGCCTCGGGGCGCTGCTGGCCTTCGCCAACGTGCTTCTGGCCATCGCGCAGTTCGCCGAGCCGGTGCTGTTCGGCCGGATCGTCGACCTCCTGTCCAAGGCGCAGGCGACCGGGATCCCGCCGCAGTGGGGCGATCTCTTCCCGCTCGCGGGCGCCTGGGTCGGGTTCGGGCTCTTCACCATCACCGGCGGCGTGCTCGTCGCGCTGCACGCGGACCGGCTGTCGCACCGGCGCCGGCTCGCCATCATGGCCTCGTTCTTCGAGCACGTGCTGACCCTGCCGCTGTCCTTCCACGCGTCCACCCACTCCGGCCGCGTGCTCAAGGTCATGCTCGACGGAGCGGCGGGCATGCAGGGGCTGATGCTCTCGTTCTTCCGCGAGCATTTCGCCTCCTTCATCGCGCTGCTCGTGCTGCTGCCGCTCAGCCTCTTCATCAACTGGCAGCTGGGCCTGCTGCTGATGGCGCTGCTCGTGCTGTTCACCGCGCTGACCGCCGTGGTCCTGCGCCGCACGGAGACGTTGCAGGGCTCGGTGGAGCGCTACCACTCGTCGCTCGCCGAGCACGCGTCCGACGCGCTCGGCAACGTGCCGGTGATCCAGAGCTTCACGCGCGTCGAGCTCGAGGCGCGGGCGCTGCGCAACGTCGCCGACCAGCTGCTGGCGGCCCAGATCCCGGTGCTGTCGTGGTGGGCGGTGGCCGCGGTGGCGACCCGGGCCTCCGCCACGCTCACCATTCTGGGCATCTTCCTGCTCGGCACGTGGCTCAACCTCAACGGCAAGGCCACGGTCGGCGAGATCGTCGCCTTCATGAGCCTCGCCACGATGCTGATCGGCCGCATGGAGCAGGCCGTCGGCTTCATGAACGCGGTGCTTCTGCAAGCGCCGAAGCTGCGCGAGTTCTTCGACGTCATCGACACCGTCCCGGCCGTGCGCGACGTACCGGGGGCGCCCGACCTCGGCCGCGTCACCGGCGCCATCGCCTTCGAGGACGTGAGCTTCTCCTACGACGGCAAGCGGTCGGCGGTCGCGGACGTGACCTTCACGGTCCATCCGGGCGAGACGGTGGCGCTGGTCGGCGCCACCGGCTCGGGCAAGTCGACGACGCTCGGGCTGCTGCACCGCGCCTTCGACCCCCAGTCGGGGCGGATCCTCGTGGACGGGCAGGACATCCGGCAGGTGTCGCTCGCCTCGCTCCGGCGCAACATCGGCGTCGTCTTCCAGGAGCCGATGCTGTTCGCCCGGGAGATCGAGGAGAACCTGCGCGTCGGCCGGCCGGACGCCACGGAGGCGGAGATGCGCAGCGCGCTCGACCGGGCGCAGGCGAGCGAGTTCATCGCCCGCATGCCGGACGGGCTCGACACGGTGGTGGGCGAGCGCGGCCGTTCGCTCTCCGGCGGCGAGCGCCAGCGCATCTCGATCGCCCGTGCGCTGCTCAAGGACCCGCCGATCCTGATCCTCGACGAGGCGACCTCGGCGCTCGACGCCGCCACCGAGGCCAAGCTCCAGCAGGCTCTGACCGAGGTCATGGCCGGCCGCACGACGCTCGTCATCGCGCACCGGCTCGCCACGATCCGCAACGCCGACCGGATCCTCGTCTTCCACGAGGGCCGGATCGTCGAATCCGGCAACTTCGACGAACTGGTCTCGAAGGGCGGCCGCTTCGCGGCGCTGGCCAAGGCCCAGTTCATGGACCAGGCCGCCAAGCCCGCGTCAGCGGGCATTGTCACGGGCTGACCTCCGCGTCAGCGGGCATCGTCACCGGTCGGGGCGTCAGGCGGTCGTCGGCGCCCGGTTGTTGAGCGGGACGATCTTCAGCGACGTGATGCGGTTGCGCGACTTCCGGAGCACCTGGAACCGGTAGCCGTGGAAGGTGAAGATCTGGCCCGCGTCGGGGATCGTCTGCGCCTCGTGGATGACGAGGCCGGCGATGGTCGTCGCCACCTCGTCCGGCAGCGCCCAGTCCATGGCGCGGTTGAGGTCGCGCACCGGCACCGAGCCGTCGACGTTGACCGAGCCGTCCGGCAGCGGCCGCACGCCCTGGATCGACAGGTCGTGCTCGTCCTTGATGTCCCCGACGATCTCCTCGAGGATGTCCTCGAGCGTCACCAGCCCCATCACCTCGCCGTACTCGTCGACGACGAGCGCGAAGTGCGTCTTCCGGCTGAGGAAGGCCTTGAGCTGGTCGGCGAGCGACGTGGTGTCGGGCACGAACCACGGGTCGAGCGCGATGGCCTTGACGTCGAGCTGCGCCGCCTCGCCCTTCACGGCGTCGAGGGCGCGCAGCAGGTCCTTGGCGTGCAGCACGCCGACGATGTTCTCCGGCGTGCCGGACCACAGCGGCATGCGCGTGTAGGGGGAGGAGAGCACCTCGCGCACGATCTCCTCGGACGCCAGGTCGGCCGAGATCGTGCGCATCTTGGTGCGGTGGATCATGACGTCCGACACCTCGAGGTCCTCGAGGTCGAGAAGGCCGCCGAACATCTTGCGGGCCTCCTTCTCGACGCTGCCCTCCTTGTGGAGGAGGTCCACGGTGCCGCGCAGCTCCTCGCTGGCGGACAGGACGGCCTGGTTGGCGTTGATGTCGACGCCGAACGTCCGCAGGACGAGCCGCACGAACGCCTCGATCGCGATGGTGAGCGGTCCCAGCAGGGCCACGACCAGCGCGACCGGGCGCGCCAGCGCCAGCGCTGCCTGGTCCGGCTTGTTGATCGCGACGGTCTTGGGCAGGACCTCGGAGAAGACGATCACGAGGATCGACATCACGATGGTGGCGTAGAGCACGCCCTCGGGCCCGAAGAGGCCGACGAGCACACTGGTCGTGAAGGCCGAGGCGCCGATGTTGACGACGTTGTTGCCGATCAGCATGGCGCCGATCAGGCGTTCACGGGCCAGGAGCAGCCTGTTGACGATGCGGGCGCGGCCATCGCCGGAGCTCTCCAGCGCCAGCATGCGGGCGCGCGAGGCTGCGGTCATTCCGGTTTCCGCCCCCGAAAAGAAGGCAGAGAGGGCGAGGCAGCCGACGACGACGACGAGCGCGAACCAGAAACTGTGGGTGATGGCGTCCATGGCGGACCAATTCAGGGCGCGGCAAGTTCCGCGTCAAGGAAGGAGCGGACCGCGTCCGACTCGACGCCCCGCGCGATGAAGCTCTGGCCGATGCCGCGCGCGAGGATGAAGGTCAGTGCCCCGCGCTTCACCTTCTTGTCCTGCGCCATGGCATCGAGGATGGCGTCGGTGCCGGCATCCCAACCGGGGATCTCTCGGATGCGGGTCGGCAACCCCACCGTGCGCAGGTGACCCTCGACGCGCCCCGCGTCCTGCCCCGGCGACAGGCCGAGCCGGGTGGAGAAGCGGAAGGCGCAGGCGAGCCCGATGGCGACGGCCTCGCCGTGCACCAGCCGGCGGCCGTCATAGGCGGTGATGCGCTCGAAGGCGTGCGCGAAGGTGTGGCCGAGGTTGAGCAGGGCCCGGTCGCCGTCCTCGCGCTCATCGCGCACGACCACCGCCGCCTTGGCCGCGCAGCTCGTGCGAATGGCGTGAACCCGGTCGGCGCCGCCGGCGAACACGCCACGGTGGTGCTCCTCGAGCCAGGCGAAGAAGGCCGGGTCGTCGATGAGCCCGTACTTCACCACCTCCGCATAGCCGGCGCGGAACTCGCGCGGCGACAGCGTGTCGAGCACGTCGACGTCGGCGAGGACGAGGCTCGGCTGGTGGAAGGCGCCGACGAGGTTCTTCCCGTGCCGGGAGTTGATGCCGGTCTTGCCGCCCACGGACGAATCCACCTGCGCGAGCAGCGTCGTGGGCACCTGCACGAAGCGCATGCCGCGGCGCACCACCGCGGCGGCGAAGCCCGCGAGGTCGCCCACCACGCCGCCGCCCAGCGCCACGACGAGATCGCCGCGCTCCAGCCGGGCCGCCAGCAGGCCGTCGCAAACCTCCTGCAGCATCGCGTAGCTCTTGGAGCCCTCCCCTGGCGGGACGAGCACGGTCTCGGTCCGGATCCCGGCCTCCTCCAGGCTCTCCCGCAGCGCCAGCAGGTGGATGTCGGCGACGGCGGTGTCGGAGACGATGCCGCACGCCGCGCCGGGCGCCAGCGCCGCGATCCGCTCCCCCGCCGAGCCGATGAGGCCGCTGCCGATGACGATGTCGTAGGCGCGGCCGGGCAGGGGGACGTGGACCGTTTCGGGCGGCGGGGCTGTCATGGTGGCGGGCTCGCGGGCATGGGGCTGTGGTGCCGCGCTCCATGGGGCGGCGAGGCCGGGCAGGAGGCGGCTCGACAGCTCGTCGATGATCTCCTGCACGACCGTCTCGTGCGGCACGTCCCGGGAATGCACGGTGATGTCGGCCAGCGCGTAGACGGGGTACCGGTCGTCGATGAGCTTGCGCAGCGTCGCCTCGGGATCGGCGGTGCGCAGCAGGGGCCGGTTCGAGCGCTTGCGCACCCGGCGCATCAGCACGTCGAAGTCGGCCTTGAGCCAGATGGACAGGCCGGACCCGGCGATCCGGTCGCGGGTGTCCTGGCTCATGAAGGCGCCGCCGCCGGTGGCGATGACGGACGGGCCGCCCGCGAGCAGCCGGCCGATGACGCGCCGCTCCCCGTCGCGGAACTCGGCCTCTCCCCGCGCGGCGAAGATCTCCGGGATCGTCATGCCGGCGGCGCGCTCGATCTCGGTGTCGGCGTCGAAGAAGGGCAGCCCGAGCCGGCCCGCGAGCCGCCGCCCGACCGAGCTCTTGCCCGCGCCCATCATGCCGACGAGGACGAGGGAGCGGCCGGCCAGCGCCTCGCGCAGGCGCGCGGGCACGTCGACGGCGGCGGTGCCGTCGTCCGTCCTGTCCGTTCCCGATGTTCCGAGGTCCATGCGCACGTCGGCCCTGCCCTTGTCCGGGCCTTCCCCTATCACGGGTCGGCCATCGGCGGCACCCCTCCGGCGCCACCCTCACGCTCCGGCTTGCCAAGGCGCGGGGAGCGTGCTGCAAAGGGCGCGGTTAACGGAATGCGGCCGTGCCTGTCATCATCCGATTTGTCCTCGTCGTCGGCATTCTCGCCGGGTGCGCCTATGCCGGCCTCTTCGCGCTGGCGACATTCTACGAGCCCGAGCAGCGCGAGATCACCATCACCATCCCGGCCTCGAAGCTCGGGAAATGACGCGCGGGCGTGATCCGCGGGCCCCCCGCGGCGTGGTCGACGCCTTCCTCGACATGCTGTCGGCGGAACGCGGGGCCGCCAAGAACACCCTCGATGCCTATGGCCGCGACCTGAGGGACTATGCCGAATCGCTCGCGAGGCACGGCGACACGCCGCTCACGGTGACGACCGACGGCATCCGCCGCTACCTCGCCGAGATCGAGGCGCTGGGGCTCAAGGCCTCGTCGGCCGCACGGCGCCTGTCGGCGATCCGGCAGCTGCACCGCTTCCTGTACGGCGAGCAGATGCGCGGCGACGATCCGGCCGGGGCCCTGAGCGGACCGAAGCGGCGGCGCCCGCTGCCGAAGGTGCTCTCCATTGCCGAAGTCGACCGGCTGCTCGCGACGGCGGCGGAAGGGATCGACGACCCCGGCCGCCCGATGGGCGAGCGCCTTCGCGCCGCCCGCCTCACGGCGCTGCTGGAGGCGCTCTACGCCACGGGGCTGCGCGTCTCCGAGCTCGTGTCGCTGCCGCTGTCGGCGGCGCGCGTCGCCGACGGGCTCATCGTGGTGCGGGGCAAGGGCGGCAAGGAGCGGCTGGTGCCGCTGAACGCGCGGGCGCGGGAGGCCTTCGCCGCGTGGCTGGCGCTGCGCCGGGAGGCGGGGCAGGCGGTCACGGGGCCGTGGCTGTTCCCGGCCGACACGGACACGGGTTTCCTCGCCCGGCAGGTGTTCGCGCGCGACCTCAAGACCTGCGCCGCCGCCGCGGGCATCCGCTCCGACCGCGTGAGCCCGCACGTGCTGCGGCACGCCTTCGCCAGTCACCTGCTGCACAACGGGGCCGACCTGCGCATCGTCCAGCAGCTGCTCGGCCATGCCGACATCGCGACGACGCAGATCTACACCCACGTCATCGACGAGCGGCTCAAGAGCATGGTGCGCGACCTGCATCCGCTGGCGGACGAGGGGTAGGGCGGCTCAGCCCCGGCCCGGCCGCGACAGCACGAACACAGCCTGCTCGCCGAAGAGGTTCCACACCCACCACGGCAGGTTGAACTTCATCTGGCCGCCGCCCGCATTGAGGGCGACACCGCGGTCGATGCGGGCGCCGACCACGCCGACGAGGTCGACGAAGTCGCGGATCGTGCAGAAGTGGATGTTCGGCGTCTCGTACCAGGAGACGGGAAGATTCTCGGTCACTGGCATCCGGCCGCCGACGGCGAGCTTCCAGCGCACCGACCAGTGGCCGAAGTTGGGGAACGACACGATGGCGTGCCGGCCGATGCGCAGCATGTGCTCCAGCACCACCTTGGGCCGGTGCGTCGCCTGCAGCGTCTGGGACAGGATCACGTAGTCGAAGCTGTCGTCGGGGTAGGCCTCGAGGTCGGTGTCGGCGTCGCCCTGGATGACGGAGAGACCGCGCGCCACGCAGGCGTTGACGCCGGCCTGCGACAGCTCGATGCCGCGCGCGTCCACGCCGCGGCCGTCCTGCAGCATGCGCAGAAGCGTGCCGTCGCCGCAGCCGACGTCGAGCACCCGCGAGCCGGGCTCCACCATGCCGGCTACGAGCACGAGGTCGATGCGCGTCGCCGAGGCGCCGGTCGGGAAGAGCGCGTCCCCCATGCTCAGGCCTCCGCCGGCACGGCGAGGCCGCGGGCGCGCGCCGCGGCGTTGATGAAGCCGCGCGTCGTGGCGAGGAGCTCCGGCACGTCGAGCAGGAAGGCGTCGTGGCCCTTGTCGGTCTCGATCTCGACGAAGGACACGGAGGCGCCGGCCGCGTTCAGCGCATGCACGATGGCGCGGGTGTCGGTGGTCGGGAACAGCCAGTCCGAGGTGAACGAGACCGTGCAGAAGCGCGTCTTCGTGCCGCGGAAGGCGTTGGCCAGCACGCCGCCGTAGTCGGCGGCGAGATCGAAATAGTCCATCGCGCGCGTCAGGTAGAGGTAGGAATTGGCGTCGAAGCGCTCGACGAAGCTCCGCCCCTGGTAGCGCAGGTAGCTCTCGATCTCGAAGTCGGCGTCGAACGAGAAGGTCGGCGCCTCGCGGTCCTGCAGCTTGCGGCCGAACTTGCGGTGCAGGGCGCTCTCGGAAAGGTAGGTGATGTGCGCCGCCATGCGGGCGACGGCGAGGCCCTTCTCCGGGCGCAGGCCGTCGGCGAGGTAGCGGCCGGCGCGCCAGTCGGGGTCGGCCATGACCGCCTGCCGGCCGACCTCGTGGAAGGCGATGTTCTGGGCCGAGTGCTTGGCCGCCGTGGCGATGGGCAGGGCCGAGAAGACCCGATCCGGGTAGCTCGCGGCCCACTGCAGCACCTGCATGCCGCCCATCGAGCCGCCGGCGACGCAGAACAGGCTGTCGATGCCGAGATGGTCGATGAGCATCGCCTGCGCGCGGACCATGTCGCGAATGGTCACGACCGGGAAGTCGAGGGCATAGGACCCTTCGCCGGACGGGTTGCGCGAGGCGGGGCCGGTGGAGCCCATGCATCCGCCCACCACGTTGGAGCAGATGACGAAGAAGCGGTCGGTGTCGATCGGCTTGCCGGGGCCGATCATGGTCTCCCACCAGCCGTTCTTCCCGGTGACGGGATGAACGTTGGCGACGTGCTGGTCGCCCGTCAGGGCGTGGCAGATCAGCACGGCGTTGCTGCGCGCGGCGTTCAGCGTGCCGTAGGTCTGGTAGGCCACCGTCACCGGCGACAGGGCCACGCCGCAGTCCAGCATCAGGGGCGTCTCCGGCCCGAACTGGACGGAGAGGCTCGAGGGCTGGTCCGCCTGGTTGGCGGTGACTGACGCTGCAACGGGGCTGCGGATCATCGCGTTCCGCTCACAGTCCATATCGTTCGGAGTAGAGAACACGTTCGGTAGCGCCACTGGTCGCGGCCCGCAAGACAAATCGATGCCGCGCGCTCCCCGGCGGGCATCCCTGCAATCCCGCCGGGCCGTGGGCTTTGCGTTCCCGGCGCACCGGCACTATGACTGCGGGCCTTCCATCCACGGGCTCCGTCATGGCCGACGCGTCTCCCCCTCCGACCCTCGCCGACCTGCGGCGCGAGATCGACCGCATCGACGAGGCGATGCACCGCCTCCTCATGGAGCGGGGCGAGATCATCGACACGCTCATCCAGGTGAAGAAGACTCAGGCCTCCGGCTCGGCCTTCCGGCCGGGGCGCGAAGCCTCGATGATGAAGACGATGGCCGGGCGCCACCGCGGCATCCTGCCCTTCGACACCGTCGAGAGCATCTGGCGGGTCATCATCTCCACCTTCACCTACGTCCAGGCGCCCTATTCCGTGCACGCGGACGTGTCGGGCGGCGACGCGCCGGTGCGCGACACGGCGCGCTTCCACTTCGGCTTCACCGTGCCCTACGTGCCGCACCCGAACGCGGGTGCTGTGATCGACGCGGTGGCGCAGTCGGCCGGCGACCTCGGCGTCTTCCGCGCCGAACCCGGCCGCGGCGCCGGGGCGTGGTGGACTGCGCTCGCCGGGGCCGGCCGGCCCAAGATCATCGCGCGGCTGCCCTTCGTGGAGCGGCCCGACCATCCGGCGGGGCTGCCCGTCTACGTCGTCTCGAAACCGATCGAGGACGCGGCGGTGCGCGAGGTCGTGCTGTTCGCGCTCGGCGTCGAGCGCTGGCGCGAGGGCCTGCAGTCGGCGCTGGTGCGCCTCGGCGCCACGGTCGAGAGCTCCGCCGGGGACCAGGGCGGGCTCAGCCTGCTTGTCTCCGCGCCCGGCAGCGTGTCGCTCGACGACCTCTACGCGGCAATGTCCGGCCTCGACGTGGGCGTCTTCGACGTCCAGGAGATCGGCAGCCACGCCAACCGTTTCCGTCTCGAACCGTCAGCCTGAGGGTCGATCACCGCCATGGCCACCACCCAAGCCCGCCCCGTCCCGCGTCCCGGCGTGCTCGCGATCGACCCCTACGTCCCCGGCAAGAGCAGTGCCCCCGCCCACGTGGCGAAGGTCTACAAGCTGTCGTCCAACGAGACGCCGCTGGGCGCCTCGCCGCTTGCGAAGGCGGCCTACGTGAAGGCGGCCGAGAAGCTCGAGCTCTACCCCGACGGGTCCTCGACGCTGCTGCGCGAGGCCATCGGCGCGCGCTACGGGCTGGACCCGGCGCGCATCGTCTGCGGCGCGGGGTCGGACGAGATCCTGTCGCTGCTCACCTCCGCCTACATCGGGCCGGGGGACGAGGGCCTCTACTCGCAGTACGGATTCCTCGTCTACAAGCTCGCCATCCTGGCGGCCGGCGGCACGCCCGTCGTGGTTCCGGAGAAGAATTTCACGGCGGATGTCGACGGCATCCTCGCAGCGGTGACGCCGCGCACCAAGGTCGTCTACCTCGCCAATCCCAACAACCCGACCGGCACCTACCTGCCGTTCGAGGAGGTGAAGCGGCTGCACGCCGGCCTGCCGCCGCACGTGTTGCTGGTGCTGGACGCGGCCTACGCCGAGTACGTGCGGCGCAACGACTACGCGGCCGGCATCGAGCTCGTCTCGACGTCCGACAACGTCGTCATGACCCGGACCTTCTCGAAGATCTACGGGCTGGCTCTCGTGCGGCTCGGCTGGTGCTACGGGCCGGCGCACGTGGTCGACGCGCTGAACCGCATCCGCGGGCCGTTCAACGTCAACGGCCCGGCCATCGAGGCCGGTATCGCGGCGCTGGCGGACGAGAAGCACCTCGCCGCCGCGGTCGAGCACAACGACCGCTGGCTGCCCTGGCTGACGAAGGAGATCGAGGCGCTGGGGCTGCAGGTGACGCCGTCGGTAGGCAACTTCCTGCTCATCCACTTCCCGACGACACCGGGCCGCACGGCACGCGAGGCCGACGCGTTCCTGACGGCGCGCGGCGTCATCCTGCGCGCGGTCGGCGCCTACGGCCTGCCGAACGCGCTGCGCCTCACCATCGGCCCGGAGGAGGCGAACCGGCTGGTGGTGGACGGCCTCAAGGCCTTCATGGAAGGGAGCAAGGCGTGACCGACCGTCTCGGCCCGCCGCTGGCGCAGCCCCTCTTCGACCGCGTCCTGATCGTCGGCCTCGGCCTGATCGGGTCGTCCATGGCGCGCGCCGTGCGCCGCATGAACCTGGCGCACACCATCGTCGCCGCGGATGCCTCCCCGGCGGTGCGCGACCGGGTGCGCGAACTCGGCCTCGCCGACGTCGTGGCCGAGACCGTGGCCGAGGGCGCCCGCGACGCGGACCTCGTCGTGCTGTGCGTGCCGGTCGGCGCGTGCGGCGCCGTGGCCGAGGCCATCGGCCCGGTGCTGAAGGCCGGCGCCATCGTGTCGGACGTGGGCTCGGTGAAGGGCGCGGTCGTCGCTCAGGTGCAGCCGCATCTGCCCGACGGCGTGCATTTCGTGCCGGCCCATCCCGTGGCGGGCACCGAGCAATCCGGCCCCGACGCCGGCTTCGCCACCCTGTTTCACAATCGCTGGTCGATCCTGACGCCGCCCGAGGGGGTCGACCCCGAGGCGGTGGCGCGGGTGCGCGCCTTCTGGGAGGGCCTCGGCTCCAACGTCGAGGTGATGACGCCGTCGCACCACGACCTCGTGCTGGCCATCACCAGCCACGTGCCGCACCTGATCGCCTACAACATCGTGGGCACGGCGGCCGACCTCGAGCAGGTCACGCAGTCCGAGGTGATCAAGTTCTCGGCCGGCGGCTTCCGCGACTTCACGCGCATCGCCGCCTCCGACCCGACGATGTGGCGCGACGTCTTCCTCAACAACAAGGAGGCCGTGCTGGAAATGCTCGGCCGCTTCACCGAGGACCTCACGGCGCTGCAGCGGGCGATCCGCTGGGGCGACGGCGAGACGCTGTTCACGCTCTTCACGCGCACCCGCGCGATCCGGCGCGGCATCATCGAGCTGGGGCAGGAGACGGCGGAGCCCGATTTCGGCCGCCGCAAGCCGGTCGAGAGCTGACGCTCAGTACAGCGGCAGCAGCTGCGCGACCGGGATCGGGCCGAGGAAGACCCGGCCCTGGTCGAGGCGAAGCGGCAGCACGACGCCCTTGGCGGCGGGGGTGCCCGCCTGCGCCCCGTCGCCATTCGTCGCCGCGGCGGCCTTGCCGCCCAGCACGCCGGCGATCAGCCCGCCGATGGCCGCGCTGCGACCGGTGATGCCGAAGCGGGCGAGCAGGTCGTCGAAGCCCGAGATGGTGACGTCGAGCCGGCCCTGCGGACGGTGCAGGTCGTCGAGCCCCACCGATCCGGCCGCGTCCACGCGGCGCACGCCGTGCGAGAGCGAGACCGTGGACACCTGCATGCGCCCGCCGGCCGTGCGCCAGCGCTCGAGCTCCAGCGGCAGGCCGCGGCCAGAGAGGGGCTCGGCCTTGGTGATGGTGGCGACGATGTCGGCCTCCGTGGATGCCTGCCCGCCCAGCCACGCGTCGAGCGGCGGCACCGAGGCCTTGGTGATCCGGGAGGCGACGTCGTAGGCCCCGTCCTCGGGCGGCCGGTTCGGCGTGCGGCGGATGTGGAAGTCGGCCAGCGAGGCCGCAAGCGCGGTGGTTCCGAGCTGGCCGCTCGTCACCGTGACCCGCGGCTCGGTGAACTCCGTGGACAGGCGGTCGAGGCCGATGCCGGGCTTGCCCATGATGCTGGCGCGGCCGAGCAGCCAGTCGGCCTCGAGCCGGTCGCCGCCGTCGGCCTCCACCACCAGCGGGCCCTCGGCCTCCACGATCATGTGGCTCGGGTTGTAGATCTGCGTCGCCGTGTGGATGCGCGCCAGCCGGCCGCGGACCTGCCGCGCCTCGGCGACGCCGGTGAAGCTGGGGTTCGTGCAGATGATCTCGATGCGGAACGGGAACCCGCCGATCGAGCGGTCCGGGCAGGCCCAGGTCCGGCCGAGCGCCGCCTCGCGCTGCAGCCACGCGTCGATCTCCTGCCCGGTCCGCCACGCGAGGAAGGCCCAGACGCCGCCGAGCCCGATCAGCGCGAGGAACAGGATCGCGGTGGGCAGGAAGATCCGGTAGCGCCGGAGGCCGGGCGAGGCCGGCTCGGTGCGGCGGGGCGGTGGCGCCATCGGGCGGGTCCTCTCGTTGCGTGGCTTCCTCCTACCTGCTAGCCGACGGGGCGCCAAGCAGGAGCGATGCAACCGATGACACCGGATCGGGGCGACATGTGGGTCTTCGGCTACGGGTCCCTGATGTGGAACCCGGGCTTCCCCTTCGTCGAGCGCCAGCAGGCGATCCTGCACGGCTTCCACCGGTCGCTGTGCGTCTACTCCTACGTGCACCGGGGCACGCCGGAGCGTCCGGGCCTCGTGCTGGGGCTCGATCGGGGCGGGTCCTGCCGCGGGATCGCCTTTCGGGTCGCGGCGGAGGAGGCGAAGGCCGCCCACGCCTATCTCACCGCGCGCGAGCAGGTGACGTCCGTGTATGTGGAGATGTGGCGCCGCGTCCGGCTCCTCGACGGCCGCACCGTGGCCGCGCTGAGCTACGCGGTCGACCGGGCGCATGAGCAGTATGCGCGGGCCCTGCCGCGGGCGCAGCTGCTGCACCACGTGCGCAACGGCGTCGGCGTGTCGGGCCGCAACCCGGACTACGTCCGCGCCACGCAGGCCCATCTTGCCGGGCTCGGCATCCACGATGCCACGCTGACGTGGCTCGTCGGCGAGCTGGCCGAAGAGGCGGAGCAGTCGTCGGTCTAGCGGCCGCGGCCTGCGCGGGCTGGGTCGGCGGCCCTTCAGGCCGATCCCGCCGCGAGGTCGGCCGCGACCTCGTGCCTCTCGGCCGGCGTGCGGGCGATCAGGTGCACGTCGATCTCGTCCGCCCCCGCGAAGCGTGCGTCGGCCGCCGCGTCCGCCCCGGTCCCGGCGACGGCGGCCAGTACGGCTGGCGAGATCCCGGGACGGCGGCGCACGGCGACGAACACGGCCTCGGCGAGGTCGGGAAGCCGCGCTGCCGGCACCGTGAACACGACGTAGCGGCGCCCGGATCGCCCACGCCACGCCCGCAGCCGCGAATCAGGACCCAGCGCATCCGCCACGGCGAGCGGCTCGAGCCGCGGCGCGGGCCGGACCGGAAGGATCCGTGCGTTGGGGAAGGCGAGGATGCGCGCGGCCGTGGCCATGCCCGGTGATCCCTGTTCCATGAGAACAGAGAGCGAACATCGACCTCGGGAGAATGTCAAGCCGATGATGCGACGGGCAGGCCCAGCGCGGCGCGGCCCTCGCGCACGAGGACGTCGGTCGCGCCCTCGATGTCCGCCTGCACGCGCGCGAAGAACACGTCCCGCGGCAGCCCGGGCGGGATCGGGGGCAGGATGTCGACGACGACGGTCCCCTGCCGCAGCTTCATGCTGCGGCGTGGCCAGTAGAGCCCCGAGTTCAGGGCCACCGGAAGGCACGGCACGCCGAGGTTGTCGTAGACGTACGACACACCGTGCCTGTAGGCGGGCGGCGCGCCGGCCGGCCGGCGGGTGCCCTCGGGGAAGAAGAGGATCTGGCGGCCCTTGTCGCGACGCACCTCCTCGCGGGCGCGCTGGTTGAGCTTGTTCATCACCGCGCTGCCGCCGCGCCGGTCCACCGGCAGCATGTGCGACTTCAGGGCGTACCAGCCGAACAGCGGAATCCAGGTGAGTTCACGCTTGAGGATGAAGCACGGGTCGTCGAACAGGCCGATCAGGGCGAAGGTTTCCCAGATCGACTGGTGCTTGCTGGCGACGAGCAGGGGGCCGGGCGGGATGTTCTCGCGGCCGCGCACCTCGAGCCCGATCCCGCCGACGACGCGGCACAGCCACACGAAGTAGCGGCCCCAGCCACGGATGTAGGCCATCAGGGCCTGTCGCGGCAGGACCAGCGTCGGCAGCGCCGCGATCATGATGACGACGAGGCTGGCGTAGAGGCAGGCGTTGAGGGCCAGGGAACGCGGGGAGGGCATGGAGGCTCCGCAGGATGGTGCGCCATCCGTTGGCGCAGTCTCTTGGCGCAGTCTCACATCCGGCGCAAGCCCGGGGCCTGGCCCTGGCTGGCCGTGGTCGCCGGTTCGGGAATGGCGGGGCGGTCGCCGAGGCGCATGCGGGTCATCGCGACGACGAACTTGGCGTACTCGTAGACGAGCAGGCGGGCCAGCTGCGGCTCCTTCCACCACGCATCGACGTCGAGCGTGTCCGGGACCACCGAGTGCGCGACCAGCTTCACGTCCGGAAGGACGTGGGCGATCTCGGCCAGCGTGCGCGGCATGTGGTAGTTCGACGTCACCACCACCAGGGAGCGAAAGCCGTTGGCGCGGACCCAGTGCGCCGTCTGCTCGGCATTTCCGATGGTGTTGAGCGCTCGGTAGTCGAGGTCGACGCAGCAGGCGAAGGCGGCGCGGGCGTCGGGATGGACGCGCGACAGCTCCTCGCGGGTCGTCTTCTCGCCCACGCCGGTGATCAGCAGTCGCGAGCCGCGGCCGCGCAGCAGCAGGTCGACCGCGTCGTTGATGCGCTCCGCGCCGCCGGTGAGCGCGACGATGCCGTCCACCTTGTCGGGCACCGCCGTCTCGTGCCGGTCCAGCGTGCCGAGGAACAGCCAGAAGCCGCCGGCAAGCACCAGCACACCGGCCACGACGCCGGTGAGGACGAGGTTGCGGACGAGCCGGACGAGCCGCTCCATGATGGCCTGAATACCCCCGCTCGGCGCATCATGCACGCCAAGGCTGTGATTTCCTATGCCCCCATCATATTCCGCAATGCGGCAAGCCGGGGGCAAGCCGTCTACCCCAGCTCCAGCAGGGTCTTGCGGACCGTGAGGCGGGAGACGACGGCGGTGACCGCCGCCACGACTCCCGCGATGGCCGCGATGGCGAGATAGCCGCCGCGCCCGAGGTCGAGGGTGCCGAACAGCGCCTGGATCTGGGTGCCGCCGGGCGTCGCCACCACGGTCCCGGCCAGGATGCCGGCGCCGATGAAGAAGGCCGCCGCGCACAGGCCGCCGATGGCGCCGCCGCGCAGGCCGAGCCTCAGGAAATGCTTCTGGAACTCGCGGGCGATGTAGTCGTCGCTGGCGCCGACGAAGTGCAGCACCTCGACGATCTCCCGGTTGCCCGCCATGGCGCCGCGCGTGGCGAAGACGACGGCGAGCCCCGTCGCGGCCAGCACCAGCCCCATGATGCCCAGACCCAGCAGGACCAGCGTGTTGGCCATCGTGGCCAACCGGTCGATCCACAACCGGTGATCGTCCAGTGTCGCGCCGCGGACCACGTCGGCGAGCCCTTTCCGCAGGGCGGCGAAATCGGGCCGCTTCTCGGCGTCGATCTGGAGGACGACGATGCGGGGAACCGGAAGCTCGTCGAAGTTGAGCCCGGTGCCGAGCCACGGCTCCAGCAGCCGTTCCGATTCCGCCTTCGTGTAGGCACGCACGGCCGTGACGCCGGGGGTGCCGCGGGCGAGATCGACCGCGCGGGCCACGTCCTGCTCGACGTCGCGCGACGGCGTGGGGCGGATCTGGATGGTCACCTCGCGCGCCACCTGCGAGCGCCAGCCGGCGGACGCCTCGGCCACCAGCTGCGCCGCGCCGGCGGTGAGCCCGGCGAGAAACGTCATGATGGCGATGACGGTGACGAGCGAGCGGCCGGCGATGGAGGCCGCCGGCACGAGCGCCTGCTGCCCGCCGAAGTCCTCGGCGTCGTGCCGGTCTCCGCCGCGGTCGAGCACCCGCGCGACGACGGCCTCGGCCCGCTCCCGCAGCGTCTCAATCATAGACATGCAGGCGGCCTTCCCCGAGCACCAGCCGGCGGGCGGCGTCGAACTGGTCCATCAGGGCGATGTCGTGGGTGGCGATGACGATGGCGGTGCCCGCCTTGTTCAGCTCCACGAAGAGGCGCAGCAGGCGCCGGGCGAGCGAGGGATCCACGTTGCCCGTGGGTTCGTCGGCGAGCAGGAGCTGCGGCTGGGCGATGAGGGCGCGGGCGATGGCGGCGCGCTGCTTCTCGCCGCCCGACAGCACCGGCGGCAGCACGTGCATGCGTTCGCCGAGGCCCACCCAGCGCAGCAGCTCCACCACCTCGGCGCGGTACGACGCCTCCTCGCGGCCCTGCACGCGCAGGGGGAGGGCGACGTTCTCGTAGGTGGTGAGGTGCTCGAGCAGCCTGAAGTCCTGGAACACGACGCCCATGCGGCGGCGCAGGGCGGTCAGGGTGTCCTTGTCGATCCCGGCGACATCGTGGCCGAAGAGGTTGATCAGCCCCCGCGTCGGCTTGAGCGCGAGCAGGATCAGGCGCAGGAGCGTGGTCTTGCCGGCCCCGGACGGGCCCGTGAGGAACTGGAACGACTGGGGCTCGATGCTGAAGGTGATGTCGCGCAGCACCTCCGGTCCCATTCCGTAGCGAAGGCCGACGTTTTCGAACCGGACCACCGTCACTCCGTTAACTTCGCGCCGCGGACGACCGCGATCTTCACCGTCCGTTAACGATAGCGGCCCACGAATGCCTCATCGCGACCGGAGGGCCGGGTCGGAAGCCGCCACCTGATTCGCCATGCTCATCGTCTGCCCGTCCTGCGCAAGCACTTATTCGCTGACGCCCGAGCAGCTCGGGGCGGGGCGCAAGCTGCGCTGCGCCGCCTGCCGGCACGAGTGGTACGCCACCCCGCCAGCCGAAGAGGCGGCGCCGGCGGACGCAAGCGACCCCGCCGGGATGTCGATCGACGCGCAGGCCTTCTCCTCGGCCGCCGAGCCGCCGCCGGTCGCCGAACCTGCCGCCCCGGCCTCTCGCAAGGGCCGCGCAAAATCCTCGAAGCCGCGCGTGCCGCTGCGCGAGAGGCTCGCGCCCCTGCTCTCGCGGTTCCACCTGCCGCGTCGTTTCTCGCCGGCCCACGCGGCGGCGGCGGCCATCTTGCTCGTGGTCGCGGTGGCCGTCGTGCAACGCAAGGCCGTGGTGCGGCTGATGCCGCAGACGGCGAAGATCTACGCCGCCATTGGCCTGCCGGTGAACCTGCGCGGGCTGGAGTTCCGCAGCGTGCGGTCCTCGGTGGTGAACGACGCCGACCAGCGCATTCTCGTCGTCGAGGGCGAGGTCAGGGCCATCGCCCCCGGCACGACCGAGGTGCCGCGCCTGCAGCTCAGCGTGCGCGGCGCGGATGGACAGGATCTCTACTCGTGGACCGCGGACGCCCCGCGGGCCACGCTCGACTCCGGCGACAGCGTGCCCTTCCGCGCCCGCCTTGTCGCGCCGCCGCCGGAAGGACACGACGTTCTCGTACGGTTCGTCGAACGCGATGCCCGGGTCGCCACCCACTAGGCCGGGACAGGCAGGAGCCGAACCATGACCGAGCAGCGCCGCGTGAAGGTGCTCTTCGACGAAGACACCATCGCCCGCCGGAACGCGGAGATTGCCGCCGAGATCGCGGCGCGCCAGCCGCGGGACCTGCTCGTCGTCGCGGTGCTGAAGGGCAGCTTCATGTTCGCCGCCGACCTGATCCGCGCCATGCACCGGGCCGGCCTCGCGCCGCAGGTGGAGTTCATGCACCTGTCCAGCTACCGCGCCTCCACCGTGTCCTCGGGCGCGGTCGCGATCCTGCGCGACGTCGACAGCGAGGTGCGCGACCGCGACGTGCTGCTGGTCGACGACATCCTCGAATCCGGCCGCACCATCGCCTTCGCCAAGGACCTCCTGGCCGCGCGCGGGGCGCGGGTGTTGACCTGCGTGCTGCTGGAAAAGCCCGGCAAGCGGGCGGTCAGCGTCGAGCCGGACTTCGTCGGCTTCGAGTGCCCGGACAAGTTCGTCGTCGGCTACGGCATGGACGTGGCCCACTCCTATCGGGAACTTCCGTTCATCGGCGTCGTCGAGAAGGACGAGGACGCCCCCTCCACGGCGAAGTGAGCGGGCGGGGGAGGCAGCGCCATGGCCATGATCCTGATCGCCGACGACGAGGAGCCGCTGCGCGGCTTCGTGGCGCGGGGCCTCCAGCTCGACGGGCACACGGTGCACGCCGCCGAGGACGGGGCCGAGGCGCTCGACATGCTGATGGTGCCGGGCGCCGCCTACGACCTGCTGCTCACCGACATCCGGATGCCGATCATGGACGGGATCGCGCTGGCGCTGGCCGCCGCGCAGGCCCGGCCGGACATGCCGATCATGCTGATGACGGGCTATGCCGACCAGCGCGAGCGGGCCCGCAACCTCGACGCGCTGATCCGCGACGTGCTGACGAAGCCGTTCTCCCTCTCCGACCTGCGGGCGGCCGTGCGCCGCGTCCTCGACGGCGACGCGCCTCCCGTCTGAGCCCGGCTCAGGCGTTCGCCCACCAGATCCAGCCGTTGAGCACCGTGGCGAAGGACACCCACGCGAGATAGGGCGCCAGCAGCCATGCCGCCGGCCGGTCGAGCCGCGCGAAGAGCGCGATCGTCACGGCGATCATGACGGCGAAGGGGATGATGACCCCGAGGCCGAGGCCCGGGCTCTGCAGCCCGAAGAACGACGCCGACCACCCGACATTCAGCGCCAGCTGGACGAGATAGGCGACGATCGCGGCGCGGCGCGCCGGGCTCGGCGGCGTCTGCAGCACGCGCCAGAAGGCGAGCGCCATCATCGCGAAGAGGATCGTCCACACGGGGGCGAAGAGCCAGTTCGGCGGATTGAACCACGGCTTCGCGAGCCCCGCGTACCACGTCGGGATGTGCGGGCGGGTCACCATCCCGCCGATGGCGCTGGCCGCGACCGACAGGATGCCGGCCAGCACGCCGTGTCCGATCGCGCGCCCGCGGCCGCCCGTGCCCGTCGTCCCGTCGAAAGCCGTCATGCCGCGCGATCCTCCTGGTCCGCCCGGAAGATAGGGCACCGGCGGCCCCGTGTCGCGCAGGGCTGCGGTGCCGGCGGATCACGGTGGCGAAATCCCGGCTTTATCCGCTGCGCGTCCTCTGGTTCAGTGCGGCTCCCGATCCGGAGCCGCATGATGACCGACCGCAGCAAGAACCGTCCCTCCTGGAGCAAGCGCACCCTGGGGGCGCAGGCGCTGGGGACCATCGACGAGGCGACGCGGGCCGTCGTGCCGCCGATCCACGTCGCCACGACCTTCATCCGCGATCCGGACAACCAGTATTCCTCCGGCTACGTCTACGGCCGGCCCGACAACGCCACGATCCGCGAGGCCGAGGCGGTGATCGCGATGTGGGAGGAGGCCGAGGCGGCGATGCTGTTCGGCTCGGGCATGGCGGCGGCAACGTCGGTGTTCCTGGCGCTCGCGCCCGGCGACCATGTGGTCGCGCCGACCGTGATGTACTGGGCGCTGCGCAACTGGCTCATGAACGACGCGCGCCACTGGGGCCTGGAGGTCGAGCTCGTCGACACGGCGGACGTCGATGCCGTCCGCAGGGCGATGCGGCCGGGACGGACGAAGCTCGTCTGGCTGGAGACGCCGTCGAACCCGCTGTGGGGCATCAGCGACATCGCCGCGATCGCGGCCATCGCGCACGAGGCGGGCGCCCGGCTGGGCGTCGACTCGACGGTGGCGACGCCGGTCTTCACCCGGCCGCTGACGCTCGGCGCCGACATCGTGATGCACGCCGCGACGAAGGCGCTCAACGGACATTCCGACGTGGTGGCGGGGGCGCTGGCGGCGCGCCGGAAGGACGCCTTCTGGGATCGGATCGCGTCCAACCGCAAGTCGCTCGGCTCGATCCTCGGCCCGTTCGAGGCCTTCCTGCTCATGCGCGGCATGCGCACGCTCGACCTGCGGGTCCGGGCCGCGTCGGCGGCCGCCGCCGACCTCGCGCAGCGCTTCGCCCGTCACAGGCTGGTGGCGGAAGTGCTCTATCCGGGCCTGCCGTCGCACCCCGGCCATGACGTCGCGGCGCGGCAGATGACGGGCGGTTTCGGGTCGATGCTGTCCGTGCGGGTCAAGGGCGGCGAGGCGAGCGCCGTGGCGACGGCCGCGGGGGTCGAGCTGTGGAAGCGCGCGACATCGCTCGGCGGCGTCGAGAGCCTGATCGAGCACCGCGCGTCCATCGAAGGGCCGGGCAGCCCCTGCCCGCCCGACCTGCTGCGGCTGTCGGTCGGGATCGAGGACCCCGACGACCTGTTTGCCGATCTGGACCGCGCGCTGGCGCGGGCGCACGGCGCCTGAGGGCTCAGCCCTTCGTCAGCAGCGTCTCGATCTCGCCGATGGGATGGCGGACGTAGTCCTTGGCCATCTCGCCGACGACGATCGCGCGCATCTGCGGCGACATGTCCTCGCGCAGCACGTGCAGCGTCTTCGGCGGCGCCACCACCACGAGGCGAGTGGCGTCGTCGGCCTCCTGCAGCAGCCGCGCCACGGTCGTCACCGTCTGGCGGGCGAAGGCGCGCTCGGCCTGTTCGTGCCAGTCCGTCTGACCGGTCGTGCTGCCGCCGGCGCCGTTGGCGGGGCGGGTCAGCACGGGACGGTCGGTGCCCTGTTCGGCGGTGCGCGGGTTCTCGGGCGCCTCGAGCACGTGGCGCACCGAGAAGTTCGGCAGGTCGTGGTCGCCGTCCTGGTGCAGCAGCAGCGCCTTGCGTCCGTCGCTGACGAGAATCCACGTGCCGTGGCTGATGCGTGCGGTCGTCATCGGGTCGTCTCCCCGTTTCCTGTCGGGGGAAGATTGCCGCGGCCGTTCGGTTCCGTCCTCGATTCAGATCAAGGAGCGTGCACGGTCAGGCGTTGCCGCCGTCGAGCAGCCGGCGGGCGATCACCTGCGCCTGGATCTCGGCCGCGCCCTCGAAGATGTTGAGGATGCGGGCGTCGCAGAGGACGCGGGAGATCTCGTACTCCAGCGCGAAGCCATTGCCGCCGTGGATCTGCAGGGCGTTGTCGGCTGCAGCCCAGGCGATGCGGGCGCCGAGCAGCTTGGCCATGCCGGCCTCGAGGTCGCAGCGCTTGCCCTCGTCCTTCGCCCGTCCGGCGAAGTAGGTGAGCTGCCGGGCGATGTTCACCTCGACCGCCATCATGGCGAGCTTGTCGGAGACGCGCGGGAAGGCGATCAGCGGCTTGCCGAACTGGATGCGCTCCTGCGCGTAGCGCATGCCGAGGTCGAGCGCCGACTGGGCCACGCCCACCGCGCGGGCCGCGGTCTGGATGCGCGCCGATTCGAAGGTCTGCATGAGCTGCTTGAAGCCCTGGCCCTCGACGCCGCCGAGCAGGTTCGCCGCCGGAACCTCGAAGGCGTCGAAGGCGAGCTCGTACTCCTTCATGCCGCGGTAGCCGAGCACCTCGATCTCGCCGCCGGTCATGCCCCTGGCCGGGAAGGGGTTCTCGTCGGTGCCGCGCGGCTTCTCGCCGAGCAGGATCGACAGGCCCTTGTACCCCGGCTCGTCCGGGTTGGTGCGCACGAGCATGGTCATCACGTCGGCGCGGACGGGGTGGGTGATCCACGTCTTGTTGCCGGTGACCCTGTAGACGTCGCCCTCGCGCACCGCGCGGGTGCGCAGGGAGGCGAGGTCGGAGCCGGTGTTCGGCTCGGTGAAGACGGCCGTCGGCAGCACCTCGCCCGAGGCGATGCGCGGCAGCCAGTGCGCCTTCTGGTCGTCGGTGCCGCCGCACAGGATCAGCTCCGCGGCGATCTCGGAGCGGGTGCCGAGGGAGCCGACGCCGATATAGGCGCGCGACAGCTCCTCGGAGACGACGCACATCGACACCTTGCCGAGGCCGAGCCCGCCGAACGCCTCGGGCAGCGTCAGGCCGAAGACGCCGAGCTCGGCGAGCTTCTCGACCACGTCCATGGGGATGTAGTCGTTCTTGAGGTGCCACTCGTGCGCGTGGGGCAGCACCTCCGTCTCGGAGAACTTGCGCATCTCGGCGCGGATGGCCTCCAGCGTCTCGTCCAGGCCGGCATCGCCGGTGGTGGCTGCACCCTGCGAGGCCCGCATCAGGTCCACGAGCCGGGCCCGGTGGGCCGGCGTGTTGCCCTCGTCGACGAGGATGTCGATGGCCGGGACGCGGCGGGCCGCGACGGCGGCCGGCGACAGGCCGAGCGCCGGGAGGCGCAGGATCTCGCCCTGGCTCATGGGGATGCCGCCGAACACCTGCGCGCAGTACTCGCCGGCACCGATGGCGATCAGCAGTTCCTCGGTCTCGCCGAGCCGCCCCTCCGCCGCCAGCCGGCGGCCGTAGGCGCCGAGCTCCCGGACGGCCTCGGCATAGGTGGCGAGCCAGGCGAGGCCGTGGCACGCATGCTGCTCCTGCTCGACGAGCGCCGCCGAGATCCGGCCGTCCTGCAGCACGGTCTTGCGGACGGCGGCAACGGCATCGCCGAGAAGCGCGTTCAGCGCGGCGCCGGCATCCTCGGCAAGGCCGGTCCAGTCGCGGCGGGCGGGCATGTCGGCGGCGGCGGGGCGCAGCATGGGGCTCTCCGGCTCATCTTGCGATGCAACATCATCTATCGCACCGCAGCATGGCTGCGATGCGTCTTTGGTTCAATGGGGCCTTCGGCGGAGAGCCGGGTGCCGGGTTCAGCGTCGGCGCGTGGCCAGCGCGACGCCGACGGCCGTCACCACCAGCCCCACCACCTGGACCGGGAGCATCCGCTCCCCGAACAGCAGGAAGGCCTCCAGCGCTACGGCGGGCGGCACGAGGTAGATCAGCGTCGCGGCCCGCGACACGGCACCGTGCCGGATGAGCAGCAGCAGCAGGCCGATGGCGCCGATGGAGAGCGCCAGCACCGACCACGCCATCGTGGCGATGACGGTCAGGTTCCACGTGATCTGCATCGGCTCGATCAGCATCGCGACCGGCAGGGTCACCGCGAGTGCACCGACATACTGCAGCGCCGTCACGGTCCGCAGGTCGCCGGTGGCGATGAAGCGCTTCTGGTAGAAGGTGCCGAAGGTCACCGAGACCATGGCGATCACGTTGACCAGCATGGGGCCGACGACGGCGGCCAGCGTCTCGCGCGACACCGTCTCGAGCTGCGGCTCCAGCACCAGCACGATCCCGACGAAACCCAGCGCGATGCCGATCCACTGCGGGCGGGTGATGCGCTCGCCGAGCAGGGCCGGGGCGAGCAGCGCGGTCAGGATCGGCTGCACCGCGGCGATGAGGCCGGAGACGCCCGTCGGCAGGCCCTTTCGGATCGCCCACCAGACGCCGCCGAGGTAGATCGCGTGCAGCAGCACCCCCGACACGAGCGCGTGCCCGGCGTTGCGGCCACGGGGCCACGGCGCGCCGACGACGGTCGCGATGGCCGCGATGACGAGCGCGGCGAGCGTGTAGCGGATCGACAGGAAGGTCAGCGGGTCGGCATAGGGCGCCCCGAAGCGGGCCGAGATCCACCCCGTGGACCAGATCAGGACGAAGACGACCGGCGCGACGCGGAGGAGGGTCTGGGTGCTGGGCAAGGCGGCGTCCGGGGTCTGCGGCGGAAGGAACGCTTGATAGCGCGCGGCGTTGCGGGGGTCGAGCCGCCGTCCGGCGGCCGCAATCGCGGCCGCGTTCCCATTCCGGCCCGCGTTCACATCCGGGCGAAGCGCTTGTGCCGGGCCGCCGGAGGGCCAATCTTGGGAGGGTGGCCACCGCCACGGAGACAGCCTCGCCGATGCTCAGCCTGCCGCGAATCGCCTGGGACGCCTACTGGCGGTTCGTCGACGACGACGGCTGGGCCATCGCCTCGCACATCGCCCTGTCCGGGCTCATGTCGCTGTTCCCGTTCCTGATCTTCGTCACGTCGCTGGCCGCCTTCTTCGGCTCGCAGAACCTCGCCGACGAGGCGGCGAACCTGATCCTCGACGCCTGGCCGGAGCGCGTCTCCGGCCCGATCGCCCGCGAGATCCACAACGTCCTCCTGAACACGCGCACGGACGTGCTGACGGTGGGCGTGGTGCTGGCGGTGTACTTCTCGTCGAACGGGGTGGAGGCGCTGCGCATCGCGCTCAACCGTGCCTATGGCCTCAAGGAGCTGCGGCCGTGGTGGCTGACGCGGCTCGAATCGATCGCCTACGTGCTCGTCAGCGCCGTGACCATCCTCGCGCTGGCGTTCCTCGTGGTGCTCGGCCCGCTCATCTGGTCGACCATCGTGGCCTACGTGCCGGCGCTGGAGCCCTATTCCTACACGGTGACGCTGGTGCGGCTCGGATCGGCGACGCTGATCATCGTGGTCGCGCTGCTCGTGGTGCACCTCTGGCTGCCCTGCGGGCGACGCCGCCTCGGCGAGATCATGCCGGGCGTGGTGGTGACGGTGGTGCTGTCGCTGGCCTACGCCATCGCCTTCGCGGCTTACCTGAACCAGGCGGGGCAGACCTACGTCACCACCTATGCGGGCCTTGCCTCGGTGATGATCGCGCTGGTGTTCCTCTACGCCATCGCCGCGACGTTCATCTACGGCGGGCACATCAACGCCGTGCTGCTCGGCCGATCGCAGAAGAAGGTGCCGTGCCCGCCCGAGGCGGCGGGCACCGCGGAGGTGTCGGAAGGCCGGACCTGACCGGACCGGCGCGCCTCAGCGCGCCGCCTCGATCACGTCGTCGGTGCTGCGCAACCCGGTGCGCGGCGAGTTCACCAGCACGGCCATGTTGCCCGGGGCGTGCTGGTTCTTCCACATCTTGGTGTGCGCCACCGGGATCTGCTCCCAGGGGAACACCTCGCTCATGCAGGGGTCGATCCGCCGGTCGACGACGAACTGGTTCGCCGCGGCGGCCTGTTTCAGGTGCGCGAAGTGCGATCCCTGGATGCGCTTCTGCCGCATCCAGACGAAGCGGGCGTCGAAGGTGAGGTTGAAGCCCGTCGTGCCGGCGCAGAACACCACCATGCCGCCGCGCTTGGCGACGAAGCAGGAGGTGGGGAAGGTCGACTCGCCCGGGTGCTCGAAGACGATGTCGACGTCCTTCTTGCCGGTGATGTCCCAGATCGCCTTCCCGAACTTGCGGGCTTCCGCCATGTAGGCGTGGAACTCGGGCGAGTTCACCTTGGGCAACTGGCCCCAGCAGTTGAAGTCCTTGCGGTTGATCACGCCCTTGGCGCCGAGGCCCAGCACGTAGTCGCGCTTCGACTCGTCGGAGATGATGCCGATGGCGTTGGCGCCGGAGGCTGCGCAGAGCTGCACGCCGAACACGCCGAGGCCGCCCGAGGCGCCCCACACCAGCACGTTGTCGCCGGGGCGCACGGTGTGCGGCGCGTGGCCGAACAGCATGCGGTAGGCGGTGGCGAGGGTGAGCGTGTAGCAGGCGCTCTCCTCCCAGGTGAGGTGCGCCGGCTTGCGCATCAGCTGGCGCGACTGCACCCGGCAGAACTGCGCGAAGGAGCCGTCCGGCGTCTCGTAGCCCCAGATGCGCTGGGACGGCGAGAACATCGGGTCGCCGCCGTTGCACTCCTCGTCGTCGCCGTCGTCCTGGTTGCAGTGGATGACGACCTCGTCGCCCACCTTCCAGCGCTTCACCTTGCTGCCGACGGCCCAGACGACGCCTGCCGCGTCCGATCCGGCCACGTGGAAGGGCAGCTTGTGGCCGTCCAGCGGGGAGATCGGCTCGCCGAGGGCGGCCCAGACGCCGTTGTAGTTCACGCCGGCCGCCATCACGAGGACGAGCACCTCGTCGTCGCCGATGCTCCAGGTGGGAACGGCCTCGAGCTGCATGGCGCTCTCGGGCGGTCCGTGACGGTCCTTGCGGATGGCCCAGGCCCACATCTTCGCCGGGACATGGCCCAGCGGAGGGATCTCGCCGATATCGTACAGGTCCTTGGTCGCGGGCTGCTTCAGTCCGGTTTGTGCGGCCACGGGTCGTCCTCCGTCCGGGTTTCCCCGGATTATAGGAGCCATGTTGCAGTGCGCCATAGGCCGAAGTGAGAACGTCCCGTCCTGCCAAGGTCGAGGCTGCACGGTTTCCCTCAGTTTGAATCGAAACCGCGTCCGGTGGTTTACGCGCATTAAGGATTTCCCGGCCATGATCTGCCCATCGGGTCGATGCAAGGGCCGCCCCCATGCTCGCGTCGCTTCAGCTCTCCACCCTGCCGGTCGAGACCATCGGGTCCGTCCTCCTCGTCCTCATGGCGTCCAGCGTCGTGTTCGGCTGGATCTGCGACGCCATTCTGGGCGATGCGGGGCCAGGCCTTGGGCCCAGCTGCTTCCTCGCCTTCGTCGGCATGTGCGTCGGCCTCTTCTGCTGGGGTACCGTGACCCCGGTGCGGACGTCCGACACCCTGCTGATGACGTGGACGGCGATCGGCTCCGCCTTCGGCGCCGTGCTGGCGACGGCCTTCGTGCGGCGCCTCACCCCTTGAAGGCCTGCGCGAGCCGTCCCTTGATCCGGCGCCGGGCGACCTAAGTACGATTGGCGCGGATGGTCCTTGCTCCGGTATGATGCAGTGCAGCATCCTGGAGAAAGGGCCCCGTCGGGGCCGAGACCCTGCCGGAGGACATCCGCATGAGCCGCGACACCGCCAGCCGCGACGCCGGGCGCCCCGAGCGCGACACGGCTGAACGCGACAAGCCCTGGATCTTCCGCACCTATGCGGGCCATTCCACCGCGGCGGAGTCCAACAAGCTCTACAAGGGCAATCTCGCGAAGGGCCAGACGGGTCTCTCGGTCGCCTTCGACCTGCCGACCCAGACCGGCTACGACCCCGACCACGTCCTGTCGCGCGGTGAGGTCGGCAAGGTCGGCGTCTCGATCGCCCATCTCGGCGAAATGCGCACGCTGTTCGACGCCATCCCGCTCGCCGAGATGAACACGTCGATGACGATCAACGCCACGGCCGCATGGCTGCTGGCGCTCTACGTCGCCGTCGCCGACGAGCAGGGCGCCCCTCGCGACCGGCTGCAGGGCACGACGCAGAACGACATCATCAAGGAATACCTGTCCCGCGGGACCTACGTGTTCCCGCCGGCGCCCTCGATGCGGCTCGTCAAGGACGTGATCCTGTTCACGACCCGCGAGATGCCGAAGTGGAACCCCACCAACGTCTGCAGCTACCACCTGCAGGAGGCGGGGGCGACGCCGACGCAGGAGCTCGCCTACGCGCTCGCCACCGCCATCGCCGTGCTCGACACGGTGAAGGCGTCCGGCGTCTTCTCCGACGCCGACTTCGGCGAGGTCGTCGGGCGCATCTCGTTCTTCGTCAACGCCGGCATGCGGTTCGTCACCGAGCTGTGCAAGATGCGGGCGTTCTGCGAGCTGTGGGACGAGATCACGCTGGAGCGCTACGGCATCGCCGACGAGCGGCACCGCCGCTTCCGCTACGGGGTGCAGGTGAACTCGCTCGGCCTCACCGAGCAGCAGCCCGAGAACAACGTCTACCGCATCCTCATCGAGATGCTCGCCGTGGTGCTGTCGAAGAAGGCGCGCGCCCGCGCCGTGCAGCTGCCCGCCTGGAACGAGGCGCTGGGCCTGCCGCGCCCATGGGACCAGCAGTGGTCGCTGCGCATGCAGCAGATCATGGCCTTCGAGACGGACCTGCTCGAGTACGGCGACCTGTTCGACGGGTCGCGCGAAGTCGACCGCAAGGTGGGCGAGCTCAAGGAGGCGGCGCGCGCCGAGCTCGCCGTGATCGAGGCCATGGGCGGGGCCATCGCGGCCGTCGAGAGCGGCTTCATGAAGCGGGCGCTGGTGGAATCCAACGCCCGGCGCATCGCCGGCATCGAGGCTGGCGGGCAGATCGTCGTCGGCGTCAACAAGTGGCGCGAGACGGAGCCCTCGCCGCTGACGGCGGGCGAGGGGGCGGTGCTCACCGTGCCCGAGCAGATCGAGATCGAGGCCATCGGCCGGCTGCGGGCGTGGCGGGACGCGCGCGACGCGAAGGCCGCCGAGGCGGCGCTCGCGGACCTGCGCGCCGCGGCACAGGAGGGGCGCAACGTCATGGAGCCCTCCATCGCCTGCGCCCGCGCCGGCGTGACGACCGGCGAATGGGGCGAGACGCTGCGCGAGGTGTTCGGCCAGTACCGCGCGCCGACCGGCGTCACGCCCGAGACGCGGACGCTCGAGACCGAGCGCGAGGTGAAGCTGATGGTCGCCGACCTCGCCGCAAAGCTCGGCGAGACGCCGCGCATCACCGTCGGCAAGCCGGGCCTCGACGGTCATTCCAACGGCGCCGAGCAGGTGGCCCTGCGCGCCCGCGACGTCGGTTTCGGGGTCACCTACGACGGCATCCGGCAGACCCCGGCTGAGATCGTCGCCAAGGCCCGTGACACGGGGGCCCACGTCATCGGCCTGTCGATCCTGTCCGGCTCGCACGTGCCGCTGGTGCGCGACGTGATGGCACGCCTGCGGGCCGAGGGCCTCGGGCACATTCCCGTGGTCGTCGGCGGCATCATCCCGCCCGACGACGAGAACGTGCTGCGCAACATCGGCGTCACGGCGGTCTACACGCCCAAGGACTACGCCATGGACGAGATCATGAAGGACATCGTCCGGATCGTCGCCCGGGCGCCGCGCGCCCCGGACGAGACCGACGCGACACCCGCCCGCCGCGCCGCGCGGCGGTAAGCGGACGGTTCAGCCCGCGAGCGTCGCCGGATCGACGTTCGCCCCGCAGACGAGGACGCCGACTCGCTCGCCCGGCGCGGGGCTGTAGCGTCCCGACGTGAGGGCCGCCAGCGCCGCGGCGCCGCCGGGCTCGGTCGCGATGCGCCAGTTCGACCACAGCCGCAGCTGCGCGTCGCGGATCGCCGCGTCCGGCACGAGGACCGAGGCCGAGACGGCCTCCTTCGCAATGGCGAAGACGAGGTCGCCGGCGCGGCGCGCGCCGAGGCTGTCGGCGGCGATCGACTCCACCGGGACGTCGACCGGCTGGCCGGCCTCCAGCGCCGCCGCGAGGCAGCGCGAGCCCTCGGGTTCGACCGCAACCACCTTCACCCGGCCGTTCCACCACGCCGCCATGCCGGCGACGAGGCCGCCGCCGCCCACGGCGACGAGGACGGTGTCGAGCGGCGCGAGGCCCAGCTTCTCCTGGTCCTGCTCCCATTCGAGCGCCGTCGTCCCGGCCCCGGCGATCGTTTGCGCGGTGTCGTAGGGATGGACGAGCAGCGCGCCGCTCTCGGCCGCGTAGCGGTCGCAGGCGGCCTGCGCGTCGGCGTAGCGCGCGCCGCCCACCACCACCTCCGCGCCGCGGTCGCGGATCGCGGCGATCTTCACCGGCGAGGAGATCTCCGGCACGAAGATGCGCGCCGGCAGGCCGAGCCGCTGGGCGGCCAGCGCCACGGCGGCGCCGTGGTTGCCGCCCGAGGCGGCGGTGACGCCGGCCGCGGGGGCGGTGCGCGAGAGCAGGTTGTTGAACGCGCCGCGCGCCTTGAACGAGCCGGAATGCTGCAGGCACTCCAGCTTGAAGGTCACCGTCGCGCCGGGCGCGAGGTCGGGCTCCACGGGCAGCAGCGGCGTGCGCCGCACATGGCTGCGAATGCGGGCGTAGGCGTCGCGGATGGCGTCGGCGGTAACGGGCAGGGACATGAGCGGGACCTCCGGGCGCCTGTTCTAGACCACGCCGCGGCGGACGGAAACGCGGTCCTCGTCAGGCCCAGATCGCCATGGGAAGGCCGAAGGCGTCGACCTGCGGGTTCGCTGGCCAGGACCGGGCCGTTCCCTCCGCGAGCCGCCGGGCCGTCACGAGGCAGGCGCAGGCGTCGAGCAGGTCGTCGGCACCGGCGCCCCGGGGCGGCGGCGCGTCGACGAGCTCGGGCGGCAGGCCTGCGGAGCGCAGGAGCCCCCGGCGCAGCGCCAGCCCCGGGCCGTGGGGACGGGACTTCACCTTCTTGGGCTCCCCGAGCGGGCGCTCGCCGTTCATCCGCATGAACGCGCCCTCGGGATGGCTCTCCACCACGCGGGCGGCGAGCGCGGAATCGGCGCGCAGCAGGGCGTCGAGCTCGCGGATGCGCGGGAACAGGTGAAAGCACTGCTTCGACACCTTGCGCGGCGGATCGGACGTCGCCAGGGCCGCCATGCAGGCCGCCGGATAGTCGGCGGCATAGACGGCTGCGCGCGACGGCACCGAGAAGACCGAGGACTGGCGGGCGCCGAGGAGCGGCCGCAGCAGCGTCTCCGGGCCGCGTCCCCCCGCGCCGGTGCGCCCCGGAAGGCCGATCGGCATGTCCACCGCGACGAGGTCGGGCGCCTCGTCCCCCGACAGGAGATCGGCGAGGCGCCCCACCACGCGGATCGACCACGCCGACAGGTCCTCGGCCGCCACCACGGCGACCCAGCCGGCGGGGCAGCCGTCGATTCCGGCGAGGCGGCGGGGGATGGGCATCGGCAGCGTCTCCGTCGGGTCCGCCTTTATCACGATTGGCGCGGTGCTGCCGAGCCGTTATGCTGCACCGCACAACAAGGATGGACCACAGCCCATGTCGCACAGCGTCAGACCGCGCCGCAGCGTCCTCTACATGCCGGGCTCGAACGCCCGCGCGCTGGAGAAGGCGAGGACCCTGCCCGCGGACGCCCTGATCCTCGACCTCGAGGATGCCGTCGCCCCCGACGCCAAGAGCCAGGCGCGCCAGCAGGTGGCGGACGCGGTGCGGGCGGGCGGGTTCGGGCCGCGCGAAGTGGTGGTCCGCATCAACGGGCTCGACACCGGGTGGGGCGAGGACGACCTGCGGGCCGTCGCCACGACCGGCGCGGACGCGATCCTGATCCCCAAGGTGTCGTCGCCGGCCCACGTCGTCAGGGCCGCCTCGGCGCTGGCGAAGGCCGGCGCGCCCGACAGGACGCGGCTGTGGATCATGATGGAGACGCCGCTGGCCATGCTGACGGCCCTGCCCATCGCGGCGACGGCGTCAGACCCGGCCAATCGGCTCGCCTGCATGGTCATGGGGACCAACGACCTTGCCAAGGAGACCCGCGCGCGGCTGGTGCCGGGCCGGCTGCCCTTCGTCCCGTGGCTGCAGGCCTGCCTCGCCGCGGCCCGCGCCTACGGCATCGACATCGTCGACGGCGTGTTCAACGGGCTCACCGACGAGGCGGGATTCCGCGAGGAGTGCGAGCAGGGCCGCGACCTCGGCTTCGACGGCAAGACGCTGATCCACCCCAGCCAGATCGCGGTCGCGAACGAGGTCTTCGGCCCCACGGTGGGCGAGGTGACGTGGGCCCGCGCCATCATCGCCGCCTTCGCCCTGCCGGAGAACCGCGACAAGGGCGCGCTGCAACTGGAAGGCAAGATGGTCGAGCGCCTTCACGCCGAGATGGGCCGCCGCACCGTCGCCATCGCCGAGGCCATCGCCGCCCGGTCGTAGCGCAGCGGCCGGTGGTTCCCCTCATCCGGCGCTTCGCGCCACCTTCTCCCCGCGCACGGGGAGAAGGGAACGCAGGCGCCAGAGCATCCCGTCGATGATCCCGCCCGCCGCCGTCAGGCCGCGAGCGCCTTCGGCTGCAGCAGCTTGCGGTTGATCAGGGACTCGGCGATCTGCACCGCGTTCAGGGCCGCGCCCTTGCGCAGGTTGTCGGACACGCACCAGAAGGCGAGGCCGTTCTCCACCGTGGCGTCCTCGCGGATGCGCGAGATGTAGGTGGCATCCTCGCCGGCGGCCTCGTGCGGCGTGATGTAGCCGCCGGGCTCGCGCTTGTCGATCACAAGGCAGCCCGGGGCGGCGCGGAGGATGTCGCGGGCCTCGTCGGCGGTGATCGGGTTGGCGAACTCGACGTTGACCGCCTCCGAGTGGGAGATGAACACCGGCACGCGCACGCAGGTCGCGGTCAGCTTGATCTTCGGGTCGAGGATCTTCTTGGTCTCGACCGTCATCTTCCACTCTTCCTTCGTGTACCCGTCCTCCATGAACACGTCGATGTGGGGGATCAGGTTGAAGGCGATGCGCTTGGGGAACTTCTTCGTCTCGACGTCGCGCAGCGAGTAGATCGCCTTGGTCTGGCGGTCGAGTTCGTCCATCCCGTCCTTGCCGGCGCCCGAGACGGACTGGTAGGTCGACACGACGACGCGGGTGATCGTCGCCCGGTCGTGGAGGGGCTTCAGCGCCACCACCAGCTGCGCCGTCGAGCAGTTCGGGTTGGCGATGATGTTGAGCCGGTCCTTGCGCGCCATGTACTCGGGGAGCACGTGGGCGTTGACCTCGGGCACGACCAGCGGAACGCGGTCGTCGTAGCGCCAGCAGGACGAGTTGTCGATGACGAGGCAGCCCTGCGCGCCGATGCGGGGGGACCAGTCCTTCGACACGGCCGAGCCGGCCGACATCAGGCAGATGTCGGTGCCCGAGAAGTCGAAGTGCTCGAGCGCCTTCACCGAGAGCGTCTTGTCGCCGTACGACACCTCGGTGCCGACGCTGCGCGAGGAGGCGAGCGCCACGACCTGGTCGGCGGGGAAGGCCCGCTCGGCGAGGATCGACAGCATTTCGCGGCCCACATTTCCGGTGGCGCCGACGACGGCGACGTTGAAGCCCATGGTCCTGGTTCCTGTCTGGTGGCCGATCCCGGCAATGCCGATCGGCTCTGGTTCGTCTCCCCCGGGATCGTTCCGCGTGCCGCGGTCCCCGTCTCCCCCGCCGGGGGAGGATCCGGAGCGAGGAACAGCCTAAAGCGCCGCGCCACCTTTCGTGGCGGGCGTGGTCTGCGTCGTTTTCAGCGTCCGGGCGAGCCGGCCGACCTGTGACGATGCGGTGCGCATGGCGTGTTCCATGTTGCGGCACGACCCGGACGGGACTGCCGACGGCGCAGGAAAAGCAGCAGCCGGTGCCGGAGTCAATCGTGAGAAAGGCGGGGGCGGCGCCAGCCGCCGTCCTCCCCGGGGCCGCCGGATGCCCGGTGCCGTCGCCAACGGACGGTTAACCCTGCCCGTTCACGCGTCATTGACCCTAACCGGAGATGACCCGGTCGCGGTAACCGATGGGTTTCCGCGTTCGCTCAATGTCGACCCATTCCGCCCCTGCGGGGGCCGCCGGACACCGGAACGAGGATGGTCGACCTGCCCACCGCCGCATCGCGTGTCGCCGCCGCCGGTTCCGGCTGGCGCGGGGCCGCGGCGCGCCTGCGCCGGCTCGCCCGTCGGGTGGCGACGCCGCTGACGCCGGCGTGGTGGACCACCCTGTCGCTCGCCACCGGGCTCCTGTGCCTCGCCGCCGGCCTCGGCTGGGCGCCCGACACGACGCCGGACACCATGGACCAGACGGCCGCCATCCCGCCGGCGCCGCCCGCGTGGTCCGCGGTCGTGCGGCCGCAGCCCGCCTTCACGCTCGACCTCGGCGGCCTCGCCTTCGACAAGCCGCAGCTCGAGGCCCGCCGGCATGTCGGCGGCGGGCGCGAGGACATCTTCACCGCAGGACGGGCCGGCGGCCCGCCGGGCGCGCTGCGCATCGTGGCCTATCGCTTCGGCAGCGAGGTCCGCCCCGCCCCCACGCTCTTCGTGGAGACCGTGCGGCGGGCGGCAGACGCCGGCCTTGCCGTCACCCGCTCGCGCGTCGGCGCCCCGCTCGCCACCCGCCTCGGCCAGGCCGAGGTCGCCGAGGTCGTCGTCGCGTCTGGCGACGGATCGCTGACCTGCCTCGCCTGGCGCCTGCACCGGGACGACGTGGACCTGCGCCTGTCCGGCTGGCTGTGCGGCAGCGGCGACCGCCCTGCGGAACGGGCGGCCCTGTCGTGCGCGATCGACCGGCTGGAGCTCGCGGCGTCCGTGTCCGAGAAGGACCTGCGCCGCGCCTTCGGCGAGGCCGGACGGCCCTCCTGCGCGCCGGCGCGGCCTGCCGCCGCAAGCCGGCGGGCGGCGTGAGCGTCGAAAATGCTTGACCTGAACCGGCCGGATGCCGGTCAATCCCTGTCGGACCGCCTCTCCGGGGGTGGGCCGGCCCCAACGCAGCAGAGGATATCCATGCGCCCCTCCGCCTTCGCCATCGCCGCCCTCGCCACCTTCGCCGCGGCCGTCGCCGTCCCGGCCGAGGCCGCCAAGCGGCGTCCGAACGAGATCACGGTGCGGCCGCGCTCCTACTTCGACGCGGGCAACGTCGTGAAGCCGGGCACCTCGGGCGCCCTCAACTACGTGCGCGTCGGCGCGAACGCGGTGCAGCCGCCGTTCGACGCCAACCGCAGCGGCTTCGGCGGCGAGACGCTGCCACGGCGCTGGGACCTGCCGAACTGCTGCGACGTGCGCTTCTCGGAGATTCCGGGCTCCAGCAACCGCTGAGCGGGGGGCGGCCGGCGTCAGCCGGCCGATGCCTTCACGTCTGCCCGGCCGGCGTCAGCCGGCCAGCGCCTGCACTTCCCGCAGGATGGCGTCGCCCATCTCGCCGGTACCGACGGCGTTCTGGCCGGCGGCGGCGATGTCCTTCGTCCGCAGGCCCTGGTCGAGCACGTTGGCGACGGCCTTCTCGACGAGGTCGGCGGCCTCCAGCAACCCGAACGAGTAGCGCAGGGTCATCGCGAAGGACCCGATCATGGCGATCGGGTTGGCGAGCCCCTTGCCGGCGATGTCCGGGGCCGAGCCGTGGACGGGCTCGTACAGCGCCTTGCGCTGGCCGGTCTTGGGGTCCTCGGCGCCGAGCGAGGCCGACGGCAGCATGCCGAGCGAGCCGGTCAGCATGGCCGCCACGTCCGAGAGCATGTCGCCGAACAGGTTGTCGGTGACGATCACGTCGAACTGCTTGGGCCAGCGCACGAGCTGCATGCCCAGCGCGTCGGCGAGCTGGTGCTCGAGGTTCACGTCCTGGTACTCGGCCTTGTGCAGGGCGGAGACCGTCTGGTTCCACAGCACGCCGGACTTCATGACGTTGCGCTTCTCGGACGACGTCACCTTGTTGCGGCGCTTGCGCGCGAGCTCGAAGGCGACGCGGGCGATGCGCTCGATCTCGTGGGTCGTGTAGACCTGCGTGTCGACGGCGCGCTTCTCGCCGTTCTCCAGCGTCACGATCTCCTTGGGCTCGCCGAAGTAGACGCCGCCGGTGAGCTCGCGGACGATGACGATGTCCAGCCCCTCGATGATGTCGCGCTTCAGCGACGAGGCGTCCGCCAGCGCCGGGTAGCAGATCGCCGGGCGAAGGTTGGCGAACAGTCCGAGGTCCTTGCGCAGGCGCAGCAGGCCCGCCTCGGGGCGCGCGTCGTAGGGCACGTTGTCCCACTTCGGGCCGCCCACGGCGCCGAACAGCACCGCGTCGGCCGCCATGGCGCGGGCCATGGCCGCGTCGGTGATCGACTGCCTGGTGGCGTCGTAGGAGGCGCCGCCGACGAGGTCCGTCTCCGTCTCGAAGCGGGCGACGCCCTGCTGCGAGAGCCAGCGCACGAGCTTCGTCACCTCGGCCATCACCTCGGGGCCGATGCCGTCGCCCGGCAGAAGAAGAAGGTTGTAGGACGCCATCGGTTTCCCCCGGGATCGCGGTTTTCCGGGCGACGGTTTAGGCGGCGGCGGCGCGGGAGGCAAGCGGGCGCATGCCGCCGACGGCGCGCCCCGGCAAGGGCGCGGGCTTTTTCCGCCGGGCGGGAATCGACATCGCGGCCGCGTTCGTGTATGGGCTCGCACCTCAACTGAAAACAGCGGCGCCGAACGCTGCCTGCGGACACCCCACGGATCAACCACGGGGCCGGTTCGCGAGGCCCACCGGCAGGAGACAACGATGGATATCATCCAGCAGCTCGAGAAGGAGCAGGCCGAGAAGCTCGCGTCTGCCCGCGCCATCCCGGACTTCCGTCCCGGCGACACCGTCCAGGTCAACGTGAAGGTGGTCGAAGGCGAGCGCACCCGCGTGCAGGCCTACGAGGGCGTCTGCATCGCCCGGTCCGGCGGCGGCCTCCAGGAGAGCTTCACCGTCCGCAAGATCAGCTACGGCGAGGGCGTGGAGCGCGTGTTCCCGGTCTATTCGCCGATGATCGAGAGCATCAAGGTCGTGCGCACCGGCAAGGTGCGGCGCGCGAAGCTCTATTACCTGCGCGACCGCCGCGGCAAGTCGGCCCGCATCGCCGAGCGCAAGGACGCGTCCGGCAAGACGGTCAACGTCAACAAGTAAGCGTCCGGCGGGCCGGTCGGCCCGTACACGCAAGTGTGACCTCTTTTCGCAAGCGAACTGTTGCGTCTTGGGTTACATTCAATTTGTCGATGGCGGGCCGTCCTGCTCCCCACGGTCCTAGGACCCGCCACCGATCGTCCAGTCGCGGGGGCCACTGGACAAACTTCCATCGACCGACCAGGCCGGGCCCGTTCCCGGCCTTTTTCGTTTCGGCCCGCGTTTTCCCGTTTCGTCCGGGCCTGGGAACGGCCGCGCGGCGCGGCAATTGTCGTCTTCCCTCCGTGGCGTGGCTTGGGTAAAGGAAGTCGCCTCAGCGTCTTTCCGACCAGCGAGTACCGCCCATGGCCCCGCGCACTTTGTACGACAAGATCTTCGACGACCACGTCGTGGACCGGCAGCCGGACGGGACCTGCCTGCTCTACATCGACCGCCACCTCGTGCACGAGGTGACGAGCCCGCAGGCCTTCGAGGGCCTGCGCGTCGCCGGCCGCAAGGTGCGCGCGCCGGAGAAGACGCTGGCGGTCGTCGACCACAACGTGCCGACGTCCGACCGCTCGCACGGCATCGAGGATCCCGAGTCCCGCACGCAGGTCGAGACCCTGGCAGAGAACGCCCGCGACTTCGGCATCGAGTACTACAACGAGCTCGACCGCCGGCAGGGCATCGTCCACATCATCGGGCCGGAGCAGGGCTTCACGCTGCCGGGCACGACGATCGTGTGCGGCGACAGCCACACCTCGACGCACGGCGCCTTCGGCGCGCTCGCCCACGGCATCGGCACCAGCGAGGTGGAGCACGTGCTCGCCACGCAGACGCTGATCCAGAAGAAGGCGAAGAACATGCGGATCACGGTCGACGGGCAGCTGCCCGAGGGCGTGACCGCCAAGGACATCATCCTCGCCATCATCGGCGAGATCGGCACCGCCGGCGGCACCGGCCACGTCATGGAGTACGCGGGCGAGGCGATCCGCTCGCTCTCCATGGAAGGCCGCATGACGGTCTGCAACATGTCGATCGAGGGCGGCGCCCGCGCCGGCCTCGTCGCGCCGGACGCCAAGACCTACGCCTACCTCAAGGACCGGCCGAAGGCGCCCAAGGGGGCGGCCTGGGACATGGCGATGAAGTACTGGGAGACCCTCTATTCCGACGAGGGCGCCCACTTCGACCGCGAGGTCCGGCTGGACGCGGCCAACCTGCCGCCGATCGTCACCTGGGGCACCAGCCCCGAGGACGTCACCTCGGTCACCGGCTTCGTGCCGCGGCCCGAGGACGCGCCGAACGAGCAGAAGAAGGCGGCCATCGCCCGCGCCCTCGAATACATGGGCCTCAAGGGCGGCGAGCGGATCACCGACATCGCGGTCGACCGCGTCTTTATCGGCTCGTGCACCAACGGCCGCATCGAGGACCTGCGCGCCGTGGCCCGCATGGTCGAGGGCAGGACGGTCAACGCCAACGTCAACGCCATGATCGTGCCGGGGTCCGGCCTCGTGAAGGCGCAGGCCGAGGCCGAGGGCCTCGACCGCATCTTCAAGGCGGCGGGCTTCGACTGGCGCGAGCCGGGCTGCTCGATGTGCCTCGCGATGAACGCCGACAAGCTGGCGCCGGGCGAGCGCTGCGCCTCCACCTCGAACCGCAACTTCGAGGGGCGCCAGGGCTTCAAGGGCCGCACGCACCTCGTGTCGCCGGTGATGGCGGCAGCGGCCGCCGTGGCGGGCCGCTTCGTCGACGTGCGGGAGTGGCGCTGAGCCGCCTCCCGCCTCCCGTCAGGCTGGCCGACCGGTCAGGGCCGGCCCTGACCGCTCACCAGCAGCGGCGGACCGGGTAGCTGCGCCAGCCGCGCCACGGGTCGTAGCGGCGCTCCCAGACCGTGCGGCAGCGGTAGTAGGGCCGTCCCCAGCCCGGGCGATGCCGCCAGCCCGGCTCCCGCCAGTGGCGGCGGTGGCCGTAGGCGCGCCCGTAGGGCGGGCCCCACTGGACCTGCTCGAGGAGGTTTCCGTCCTGGTGGTCCACGGCCGGGGCCGCGGCGAGCGGCGCGGCGGCGCCGGGCATGGCCGGGGCGGCGGAGGCCTCCGACGCCGTGACGGCGGCGAGGGCGAGGGCCCCCAGGACCGCGCCCCTGATGGCGGCGACCTTCAAGGCGCCGAAAGTGGACCAGATGGCATGATGTGCAGGCATGATATGCTGTCCTTGTACGCGATGACCCCCTGCGACCCCTCCAGTCAACGCCAGAGGCGCTGAACATGTCCGTAACCACCCGTTCAGCGAACGTTCATCGCGTCGACAGGGTTTCCGGGCCGTGACCGGCGAGCACCGACGCCGCGAGGAGGAGCGTGCCGAGGAGGCGCGGCGCACCCTGGAGCGGCTTTCCGCCGAAACCGAGACGGTGGGCCACTCGGCGCTCGCCCGCGCGGCGCGGCATTTCGGCGCGAACGACGCGCCCGAGGGCGACCGCATCGAGCTGTGGGGCCGCCGCATCGGCCGCTCGCTCGGCCTCGTGTTCGCGCTCTACCTGATCTGGACGATCGTCCAGTATTTCTACCGCTGAGGCCGGAGCCGCCCCTTGAGTTCTCCCGACTGGAGCCGGCTGGCCTCGCCCAGCCTCGCCGACATCGAGGCCCTCGCCGACGCCGCCTATGCGCGGTTGCCGGACGAATTCCGCGCGCTGTGCGAGGGCGTCGTCATCAAGGTCGAGGACTTTCCCGACGAGGAGACCCTCGAGGAGATGCAGTGCGAGACGCCCTTCGACCTGCTCGGCCTGTTCCGCGGCGTCGGCCTCGCCCAGGGCGGCGAGCTGATGCACACGGGGCAGTTCCCCAACATGGTCTGGCTCTACCGCCGCCCGCTCCTCGACTACTGGGCCGAGCACGAGGAGACGCTGGGCCACCTCGTCACCCACGTCCTCGTCCACGAGATCGGCCACCATTTCGGCCTGTCTGACGAGGACATGGAGGAGATCGAGCGGCAGGCCGGGTGACGCGGAATCCGCTCTCTCAGATTTGACGTCCGACGCTGCGCGCGAGATCGCGTACCGCCGCCTCGGCATCCCGGACTGCGGGGACGCCGGGCCAGCGGGCCTCGATGCGCGTGGTGCTGCCGTCGCTGTCCGTCTCCGTGCCGAACCCGAGCCGCAGCGTGCCGCGGCCGGATGCCCCTTCGCTACGGTGGAGATAGGTGAGGGACGCCGGGGCTCGGCTCTCGGTCGACGGCCACGGACCCCCGACGACCGTCAGGAGCCGCCGGTCGGTGACGGCATGGGCCGTCAGCATGGCCCTCAGGCCGGCGTAGGCCGGGCTGGCAAGGAGGGCGACCCCGATCGCGACGAACGGCAGGCCGAAGATGGCGAGGACGACCGAGAGGCCCGGCGGCACGGCCTGCCGGTCCCCGGCCGACGCGAAGAGCGAGGCCACCGCGATGGCCTCCCACGTGAAGGTGAGGCTGGACCACGCCAAGCCGAACCCGAACAGGAAGAGGGTGGGAAGGACGGCCCGCACGATGCCCGGCGACCCCGCCCACCGAACGGTCTCGCCGGGCTGGAGCTCCGCCGCGACGCGGCGCCGCAGGGACGGGGGAAGGCGATCGAGGTCGGCCGACATGCCGCCAGGGTCGCAGGATCGCGCAAAGATCGCGTTACGCCCGCCCGGCTTGTTCTGGCGAGCGCGCTTCTGCTAAGGAACCCGCGAGGCGGCAGCCGCCGCACAGCGTCAGTTCCGGGACCGACCATGCAGCCCTTCACCACGCTCACCGGCGTCGCCGCTCCGCTGGAGATCATGAACGTCGACACGGACATGATCATCCCGAAGCAGTACCTGAAGACGATCAAGCGCACCGGGCTGGGCACGGGCCTGTTCTCGGAGATGCGCTACCGGGAGGACGGGTCGGAGAACCCCGACTTCGTGCTCAACAAGCCGGCCTACCGGAAGGCGCAGATCATCGTGGCGGGCGACAACTTCGGCTGCGGCTCGTCGCGCGAGCATGCGCCGTGGGCGCTGCTCGACTTCGGCATCCGCTGCGTGATCTCCACGAGCTTCGCCGACATCTTCTACAACAACTGCTTCAAGAACGGCATCCTGCCGGTCACCGTCTCGCAGGAAGACCTCGACAAGCTGATGGACGACGCGCGGCGCGGCGCCAACGCGACGCTGACGGTCGACCTCGAGGCGCAGGAGATCCGCGGTCCGGACGGCGGCGTCGTGAAGTTCGACATCGATGCCTTCCGCAAGCACTGCCTGATGAACGGCCTCGACGACATCGGCCTGACGATGGAGAAGGCGTCCTCCATCGACGGCTTCGAGAAGAAGACGGCCGAGTCCCGCCCCTGGCTGTGAGCCTGGGGGTCCCGGCGCGTTCCGACACGACCCTCGTCATCCCCGGCGACCGGCACAGCCGGTCGGGAAGGGGATCCAGCGGCTCTGCGGGTCGGGCATGCCTTTTCGCAACTGGCCGAAGGATGGCTGGATCCCCTTCCCGCGCCTTCGGCGCGCCGGGGATGACAGCATGGGGCGGCCGGCGGCGCCTGTCGCGCCGTCGCGGCGGATTCACCGCGGCGCCGTGGTCCGGTACCATCCGGCCATGCGCCGAATCGCCCTTGCCCCCGCCCTCGCCCTGACCGCCGCGACCTTCGCGGCCGCTCCTCCCGCGCTCGCACAGGCGGACTTCCGGTCCTGCCTCGCCGGCCTGCGTTCCACGATGGTGGGGCCGGGCCTGTCCGCCGCCACCTTCGACGAAGCGACGCGGGGGCTCGAGCCGGACATGAAGGTGCTGGAGTTCCTCGACAACCAGCCCGAGTTCAAGACGCCGATCTGGGACTACCTCGCCGCGCTGGTGGACGAGGAGCGCGTCGCCGACGGGCGGGCGATGCTGCGGCAGTGGTCGCAGGCGCTGGCGGCGGCGGAATCGCGCTACGGCGTCGACCGCTTCACCATCGTCGCCGTGTGGGGCGTGGAATCCGACTTCGGCAAGGCCATCGGCAAGCGGCCCCTGGTTCAGTCGCTGGCGACGCTGTCCTGCTACGGCCGCCGGCAGGCCTATTTCCGCACCGAGTTCGCGGCGACGCTGAAGATCCTCGACCGGGGCGACGTCGACCCCTCGCATCTCACGGGGAGCTGGGCGGGCGCCTTCGGCCACACCCAGTTCATGCCCTCGACCTTCCTGCGGCTCGCCGTCGACCTCGACGGGGACGGGCGCCGCGACGTCGTCGATTCCATCCCTGACGCGCTGGGTTCGACCGCGAACTACCTCGACAAGGCGGGCTGGACGCAGGGCCAGCCCTGGGGCTTCGAGGTGACGCTGCCGGCCGGTGTCGACGCCGGCATGGCCGGGCGCACGAAGAAGCGGCCCTTCTCGGCGTGGTCGTCGCTGGGCGTGCGGCGGGTCGGCGGCGGCGCGCTGCCGGCCGAGGGCTCGGCCGGGCTGATCCTGCCGGCGGGCCGCAACGGCCCGGCCTTCCTCGTGACGCGGAACTTCGACGCGCTCTACGCCTACAACGCGGCCGAAAGCTACGCGCTCGCGATCGCCCACCTCTCGGACCGGCTGCGCGGCGGCGGTCCCTTCGCCACGCGGTGGCCGACCGACGACCGCGGCCTGTCGCGGGCCGAACGGCGCGAGGTGCAGGCGCTGCTCAACCGGCGCGGGTACGATGTGGGCACCCCCGACGGTGCCATCGGTACCAAAACGCGCGCCGCCATCGCCGACTGGCAGGCGAAGAACGGCATGGAGCGCACCGGCCGGGCCTCCGGCAGCGTGCTGGACGGGCTGCGCGCGGGCCGCTGAGCGCCGGGCAAACGGCGGCCTTCGGGCCATGCGCCCAAAGTTTCAGCGACCAAAGTGCGAGCACGCGTCGCCTTGCCGCATTCAAGGGCGATTCGCATAATGGTGAACGAGACGCGGGCCGGCTGCGAGCGGCCGCAAGGGGCCCGGCCTTGCGATGGCCGTACGCCGTGCGCCCGCATTCAACGACCGTCCACGAGGGCGGTCGCGTCATTTGGGAGGTGAGTCATGTCCGACAAGTTGTACCCGGTCTCCGCCGAGTGGGCGAAGCGCGCCTATGTCGACGACGCGAAGTACAAGGACATGTACGCCGCGTCCGTGCGGGACCCCGAGGCCTTCTGGGGCGAGCACGGCAAGCGGATCGACTGGATCAAGCCGTACACGAAGGTGAAGAACACGAGCTACGCGCCGGGCGCGGTCTCGATCAAGTGGTTCGAGGACGGCGTCACCAACGTCGCGCTGAACTGCGTCGACCGGCATCTGGCGAAGCGCGGCGACCAGGTGGCGATCATCTGGGAAGGCGACGACCCCAACGACTCCAAGTCGATCACCTACAGGGAGCTCGCCCGCGAGGTCGGCACCTTCGCCAACGTGCTCAAGGCGCACGGCGTGAAGAAGGGCGACCGCGTCACGATCTACCTGCCGATGATCCCCGAGGCCGCCTACGCCATGCTGGCCTGCGCGCGGATCGGCGCCATCCACTCCATCGTCTTCGGCGGCTTCTCGCCCGACAGCCTCGCTTCGCGCATCGAGGACGCCTCCTCGGCCGTGGTCATCACGGCGGACGAGGGCCTGCGCGGCGGCCGCAAGGTGCCGCTGAAGGCCAATGTCGACGCCGCCGCGGACAAGCTCGACCTCGTCAAGACCGTGCTGGTCGTGAAGCGCACCGGCGGCGCGGTGACCATGAAGGCCGGCCGCGACGTCTACTACGACGAGGCCGCCAAGGGCGTCTCGGCCGACTGTCCGGCCGAGCCGATGAACGCCGAGGACCCGCTGTTCCTGCTCTACACCTCGGGCTCGACCGGCAAGCCGAAGGGCGTCGTCCACACCACGGGCGGCTACCTCGTCTACGCCTCGATGACCCACCAGTACGTGTTCGACTACCACGAGGGTGACATCTACTGGTGCACCGCGGACGTGGGCTGGGTGACGGGCCACAGCTACATCGTCTACGGCCCGCTCGCCAACGGCGCGACGACGCTGATGTTCGAGGGCATCCCGACCTATCCGTCGATCTCCCGCTTCTGGGACGTCGTGGACAAGCACAAGGTCAACATCTTCTACACCGCGCCCACCGCGATCCGTTCGCTGATGGGCGCCGGCGAGGAGCCGGTGAAGAAGACCTCGCGCGCCTCGCTGCGCCTGCTGGGCTCGGTCGGCGAGCCGATCAACCCCGAGGCGTGGGAGTGGTACTACCGCGTCGTCGGCGAGAACCGCTGCCCGATCGTCGACACCTGGTGGCAGACGGAGACCGGCGGCGTGCTGATCACCCCGCTGCCCGGCGCCACCGCGCTGAAGCCGGGCTCGGCGACCCGCCCGTTCTTCGGCGTGAAGCCGGAGGTGGTCGACGCCGAGGGCAAGATCCTGGAAGGCGCCTGCGAGGGCAACCTCGTGATCGCCGACAGCTGGCCGGGCCAGATGCGCACGGTCTACGGCGACCACCAGCGCTTCATGGACACGTACTTCGCGACCTACGCCAACAAGTACTTCACCGGCGACGGCTGCCGCCGCGACGCCGACGGGTACTACTGGATCACGGGCCGCGTCGACGACGTCATCAACGTCTCCGGCCACCGCATGGGCACGGCCGAGGTCGAGAGCGCCCTCGTGGCGCACCCGAAGGTGTCGGAAGCCGCCGTCGTGGGCTACCCGCACGACATCAAGGGCCAGGGCATCTACGCCTACGTGACGCTGATGGCGGGCGAGGAGCCCACCGAGGCGCTGCGCAAGGAGCTGGTCGCCTGGGTGCGCAAGGAGATCGGCCCGATCGCCTCGCCCGACCTCATCCAGTTCGCTCCGGGCCTGCCCAAGACCCGCTCCGGCAAGATCATGCGCCGCATCCTGCGCAAGATCGCCGAGGACGAGTTCGGCAACCTGGGCGACACGTCGACCCTCGCCGACCCCGGCGTGGTCACCGACCTCATCGACAACCGGCAGAACCGCCGCGCCGGCTGAGGCGCGCCGAGCAGGAGGCCAGCGCCGCAGCCCGCTCTCCCTTCTCCCAGCCTGCGGGGAGAAGGTGGCCCGCAGGGCCGGATGAGGGGCGGGCTCCGGCAAGGGCTCGCTGCCCAGCCACCCCCTCATCCCCCTCCGCTGCGGGCACGGGCTGTTGCCCGCTCCCGCACTCTTCGAGGCACGAGCCGGGCAAGCCCGGCGCGTGCGTTCCGGGACCTTCTCCCCGGTTGGGGGCGAAGGGAGGTGCGACCCCTCCACCGGTCATCCCCGGCCGGAGCGGCGCAGCCGCGCAGGGGAAGGGGACCCAGACGGCCCGGATGGATGGATCCCCTTCCCGGTCCGCTGCGCGGACCGCCGGGGATGACGGGGAGGGAGCGGGGCCGCGACTGCCCATCCGCCCCCCGCCGTTAACTGTCCTTTCCGAATCCCGTCGCATTCGACCGAGACCGCGCCCTACCCTCCGGCGTTGCTTCCGAAGGGGCCCACGCGGAGGTTGCGGTGCTGCGTCTCGTTCTTGCGTCCCTGCTGGCGGCGTGCCTCGCCGCGCCGGCGTCCGCCGCGGTCGACCGCGTGCCCTTCCCGCACGACGTCGCGCCCGGCGTGATCGTGGTGAAGACCGCCGAGCGAAAGCTCTACCTCGTGCTCGGCGACGGCAGCGCGCTGCGCTACCCCGTCGCGGTCGGCATGCGCGGCAAGCAGTGGCAGGGCACCGCGCGCGTCGACGGCAAGTATGTCGAGCCGGCCTGGTCGCCCCCCGCCGAGGTGAAGCGGGCCAAGCCGTCGCTGCCCGACGTGATCCCGCCGGGGCCCAACAACCCCATGGGGGCGCGGGCGCTGACGCTCGACCGGGGCGAGTACGCCATCCACGGGACCAGCCCCTCCATGCGGGGCTCCATCGGCACCGCCGCCTCGTTCGGCTGCATCCGCATGCTCAACGAGGACATCATCGACCTCTACGAGCGCGTGAGGGTCGGCACGCAGGTGGTCGTGCTGCCCTAGGGGCGCCGCTCCGGATCACGATCCGCCCGCAGCCGGATCGCTCCATCCCTCGTACAGTCCCGCCCGCGTCGGCGGCAGGCCGGCGGGGCCGCGCGTGCGCCTGGAGGCGAGCGTCTGGAAGATGCCGACGGCGCTGCGCTCGAAGGCGAGCGAGCAGCCGGCGAGGTAGAGCAGCCAGATGCGCGTCTTCTCCGCGCCGACCTCGGCCTCCGCGGCGGCGCGGTTGGCGAGCAGCCGGTCGTGCCAGAGGCGTGTCGTGCGCTGGTAGTGCTCGCGCCAGCCCTCGACGTCGTGCACCTCGAACTTCGCGCGCTCCAGGTTCGACACCGACATGCCGAGGTGGTCGAGCTCCCCGCCCGGGAAGATCCAGCGGGTGAGGGCCCGGTACTCGGGCCGCTGCTTGCGGAAGGCCTTGTCGGTGCCCTTCGCGGGCCGGGCGATGGCGTGGTGCAGGTAGAGCCCGCGCGGGCGCAGCAGCCGGTGGATCGCGGCGAAGTACGCGGCATGGTTGTCGATGCCGACATGCTCGAACATGCCGATCGAGGCGATCTTGTCGAACTCGCCCTCCAGCTGCCGGTAGTCCTTGAGCAGGATCGTGACACGGTCGGAGAGCCCGCGTGCCGCGGCCTTCTCGCGGGCCAGCGCCGCCTGCTCCTCGGACAGCGTCACGCCGGTCGCCGTCACGCCGTAGTGCTCGGCCGCGTGGCACACGAGCGCGCCCCAGCCGGAGCCGATGTCGAGGAAGCGGTCGCCGGGTGCGAGGCGCAGCTTCCGGCAGATCATGTCGAGCTTGTCGCGCTGGGCGCGGTCGAGGTCGTCGTGCCACTCCGGCCGGAAGTAGGCGCAGGTATAGACCATGTCGGCATCGAGGAAGAGCCGGTAGAAGGCGTTCGACACGTCGTAGTGGTAGGCGATGTTGCGCTTGTTCACCGCGGCGTCGCCCGAGCGCGCGTCCGCCTTCTCCGTGATCGCGGCCAGCGACCCGGCCTGGGACTTCGGCGCACGCAGGAAGAGCGCCGCCGCCTTGATCAGCCGCCACTTGCCGAGCTTTCGCAGCAGGCGGCCGGTCTTGCCGTCGGGGCGGGCCTTCGCGAGATCGAAGAGCGTGCCGTTCAGGAGGTCGAGCCGCCCGGAAACGTGGGCCTCGAGGACGGTCTCCAGCTTCGGGCGGCGCAGCAGGCCGGCGATGACGCCCTCGTCGGCGATGGCCAGCGTCAGCGCGTCCGACGGCCAGTCGGCGGGGACCGTGGAGCCGTCCCACAGGCGAAAGCCGAAGCCGAGCCCCAGCGTCCGCCGGGCGTCCTCGAGCACCGCCCGCAGCGCCTCCAGCCGTGCCGCGGCCCGCGCCGCCTCGCGCCCGTCCGTCGTGGTCTCCCGAGACATACCGCCCCCGCTGGTGCCGTCTCCCGACGATCCTGAATAGCCGAGAGGGGGCGGGGACGGCTAGAGCACGCCGCGAGAACGTGGAATTCGGGCATCCACGCGCAACCTGTGCCCGTCCACGCGAGACGGATGCGCACCGGTCTCAGAAATCCGAGGCGAGGCCCTTCACCTCCCAGTCGCCGTAGCGGACCGGTTCGAGGCCGCCACGGCCGTCCTTCTCCGGCGCGGCGGCGATGGCGGCGGCCTGCGCGTCGATGGCCTCGCGCCGCGCCTGTGCCTCCGCCAACGCCCGGCGGGCGGCCTCGGTCAGCACCTTGGGCGGTGTTTCTCCGGCGTCTGGCGGGAGTGCTGGTCCGGCGTTCGCCGGGGCTTGGTCGTCGCTCATGGCGTCTTTCCTCGCATGGCTCCGCTGGCAGGCCGGGCCCGGACCCGTCATAAAGGACGCCACGCGTCCGGGTTCAAGGCCCGCGTCACGCCCCGCCGACGAGGAAAGCCCGCCCGCATGCCCAAGCCCGGCCCGAACAAGCCAGCCCCGTCCAAGCCGGACCGCCGGCGTCCCGACGCGCGGCCCCGCCCGCCGGGCGCCCGCGACACGGCCGGGATGCCGGCCCGGCGGCTGGCGGCGGAGGCCTTCGCCGCGGTCACGGAGGACGGGCTGGCGCTCGACGACACGCTCGACCGGCTCATCGCCTCGCCGCAGGGGCAGGCGCTGGAGGACCGCGACCGGGCGCTGGCGCGAGCCATCGCGACGGTGGCCGTGCGCCGGTTCGGCACCATCCGGCGCGCCCTCCTCGACCGGCTGGCGACGGGGCTGCCCGAGCAGGGCGGGACGCTGCCGCAGGTCCTCGCGACCGCCGCGGCGCAGTTGCTGTTCATGGACGTGCCGGACCACGCCGCCGTCGACACCGCCGTGCGGCTGCTGCAGCAGGACCGCCACGGCCAGCGCTACACCAAGCTGGCCAACGGGCTCCTGCGGCGCATCGGGCGGGAGCGGGACGCGATCCTCGCGGCGCAGGACCCGCTGATGCTCGACACGCCCGCCTGGCTGCGGCGCCGCTGGATCGCCGCCTATGGCGAGGCCGTCGCGGCCCGCATCGCTGCGGCGCACATGCACGAGGCGGCGGTCGACCTGTCGGTGAAGACCGATGCCGCCGCATGGGCGGAGCGGCTCGACGCCCGCCTGCTCCCGGGCGGATCGCTGCGGCTGCGCCCGCGCACGCCGGTGCAGGACCTGCCGGGCTTCGCCGAGGGCGCGTGGTGGGTGCAGGACGCCGCGGCGGCGCTGCCGGCCCGCCTGCTGCGGCCGTCGCCGGGCGAGCGGATCCTCGATCTCTGCGCCGCGCCGGGCGGCAAGACGGCCCAGCTCGCCGCCGCCGGTGCCCAGGTGACGGCCGTCGACCGCTCCGAGCCGCGCATGCGGCGGCTGGTGGGCAACCTCAACCGCCTCGGTCTCGCGGTGGAGACCCGCGTCGCCGACGCGCAGGACCTGCCGTCGGGGGATTCCGACGCCGTCCTGCTCGACGCGCCGTGCTCGGCGACCGGCACGCTGCGGCGCCACCCGGACGTGGCGTGGACGAAGTCCGACGAGGACGTCGCCCGGCTCGCCGGGCTTCAGGCCAGGCTGCTGGCCCACGCCGTCGACCTCGTGCGGCCGGGCGGGCGGATCGTCTACTGCACCTGCTCCCTGGAGCCGGAGGAGGGCGAGGCGCAGGTGGCGGCGCTGCTGGCCCGCGACGACAGGGTGAAGCGCGACCCGATTTCGCCTGACGAGCTGCCCGGCCTCGCCGAGGCGGTGACGGCGGAGGGCGACCTTCGCACCCTGCCCTTCCACCTGCCGGACGACGATCCGCGGCAATCGGGCCTCGACGGCTTCTTCGCCAGCCGTCTCGTCCGGGTGCGGTAAACGTCCGTTAACCATAAGGGGCCAGTGTCGGCCCTGCCGTCGCGCGGTCGCGCGGGGCAGGGGCCGGTGGACTGTGAGGGCTGATTGACGGGTCGGGCGATCGGGGATCGCTGGCGCATCGCGGGTCTCGTGACGCGCCATGCCGCGCGTCGCGCCCTGCGGCTCGCGACCGCGCCCGTTCGCGTCCTCCTGCCGGGCCCCCGCGGCGGCTCGCCCGACCGGCTCGTCATCGCCCCGCAGGACCTGCGCACGACGGACCCCACCGTCGCCAACGACATCTATGCCGGCTATTTCGCCTTCGCGGGCAAGGTTGTCCCCGTCAGCGGCATCTCGCCGTTCCGGGTGCCGCCGCCCTCGGAGGCGTGGAGCGAGGCCCTGATGGGCTTCGGCTGGCTTCGCCACCTGCGCGCCGCCGACTCGGCCCTGGCCCGCGCCAATGCCCGGGCCCTCGTCGACGACTGGATCAGCGAGGCCGGCCGCAGCGCGACCGGGCCGGCATGGCGGCCCGAGGTGGTGTCGCGCCGGCTGATCTCGTGGCTCACCCAGTCCCCCCTGATCCTCGAGGGTGCCGACCGGACCTTCTACCGGCGGTTCCTGAAGTCGCTCGGCCGGCAGACCGTGTGGCTCGCCCGGACGACGGGCGACATGCCGGATGCCGAGGCGAAGCTCTTCGCGGCCATCGCGCTCGCCTACGTCGCCTTGTGCACGCAGGCCTCCGTCTCGCAGTTCCGCCGCGCGTCCCGCCTCCTCGGCGAACAGCTCGACCGCCAGATCCTCCCTGATGGCGGGCATGTGGGGCGCAACCCGCAGACGCTCGTCGACCTGCTGACGGACCTCCTGCCGCTGCGGCAGGCCTATGCCAGCCAAGGCATCGAGCCGCCGCGCGGCATGCTCAATGCCATCGACCGGATGATGCCGGCGCTGCGGCTGTTCCGGCACGGCGACGGGTCGCTCGCGCTGTTCAACGGCATGAGCGTGTCGCCGCCCGACCGGTTGGCGACGCTGCTTGCCTATACCGACGCCCGCGTGCAGCCGATCGAGAACGCCCCGCATTCCGGCTACCAGCGGCTGCAGGCTCGCCGGGCGGTCGTCGTCCTCGACGCGGGCCCGCCGCCACCCCCCGTCCACTCGGACCGGGCGCATGCGGGGTGCCTGTCCTTCGAGTTCTCCGACGGCACGTCGCGCATCGTCGTGAACTGCGGCGCGCCGCCGCCGGGCGCGGAGCCGTGGCGGGCGCTGGCGCGCGCCACGGCGGCGCATTCGACGGTGACCATCGCGGACACGTCCTCCTGCCGCTTCGTCGACCTGCAGAACCGAGGCGGCCTCGGCACGCCGATCATCGCCGGCCCCGGCCGGGTGACCATGGAGCGCGAGGTCCAGCGCGGGCCGGCGGGTCCCGGCCCCGGCGTCGTCGCCACCCATGACGGCTACGAGCCGGCCTTCGGGGTCGTGCACCAGCGCCGCCTCGTGCTGGAGGCCGACGGCCGGCGGCTCCTCGGCGAGGACCGGCTGATCGTGACCCACCAGGGCAGGGGCGTCGACGACACCTATGCCGTGCGCTTCCACCTGCATCCGTCCGTCCGGGCGTCGCGGGCGGCTGACGGCGTGTCGGTCTATCTCGACCTGCCCGACGGGCGGACGTGGATCTTCCGGGCGGGCGGCCTGCCGACGGTGCTGGAGGAGAGCATCTTCTTCGCCACGCCCGACGGGGCGCGGGCCACCGAGCAGATCGTCGTCGCCGGCGGCTTCCGTGCCCAGGAGGCCGTGTCCTGGAGCTTCGAGCGCGAGGACGCGGGCCGTCCGGACGAGGATCCCGACGCGCCCGTGCCGCAGGACTGATCCGCCCTTCGCCTCGGTTTCCCGCCCCGCGCGATCGTGCTAAGCGCGCGTCACCGCCGGGACCGCCGTCCCGGCCCTCGGCGACAGGCGGGTGATCCCATGGCCAGCGACCTCCGGCGCGTCAACCGCGCGCTCCTCTCCGTGTCGGACAAGACGGGCCTCGTCGACTTCGCCCGCGCCCTCCACCAGGCCGGGGTCGAGCTCGTCTCCACCGGCGGCACGCGCAAGACGATCGCCGACGCGGGGCTGCCGGTGCTGGACGTGTCCGACCTCACCGGGTTTCCCGAGATGATGGACGGGCGGGTCAAGACCCTGCACCCCAAGGTGCACGGCGGCCTCCTCGCCATCCGTGAGAACCCCGAGCACGAAGCGGCCATGCTGGCGCACGGCATCGGCCCCATCGACCTGCTGGTGGTGAACCTCTACCCCTTCGAGGCGACGGTGGCCGCCGGCAAGCGCTTCGACGACTGCATCGAGAACATCGACATCGGCGGGCCGGCCATGATCCGCGCCGCCGCCAAGAACCACGCCGACGTCGCTGTCCTGGTCGACGCGGCCGACTACGCCAAGGTGCTGGCCGAGATCGCCGAGACGGGCGGCTCCACGTCGCTGGTCACCCGCCGCCGGCTCGCGGCCAAGGCCTATTCGCGCACGGCCGCCTACGACGCGGCCATCTCGAACTGGTTCCTCGGCCAGCTCGGCGACACCACGCCGACCTGGCGGGCCGTCGGCGGCACGCTGGCCGAGCCGATGCGCTACGGCGAGAACCCGCACCAGTGGGCGGGCTTCTACCGCACGGCCGAGAGCCGGCCCGGCGTCGCGACGGCGCGGCAGCTGCAGGGCAAGCAGCTCTCCTACAACAACATCAACGACACCGACGCCGCCTTCGAGTGCGTGGCCGAGTTCGACCCGGCCGCCGGGGCGGCCGTCGCCATCATCAAGCACGCCAACCCCTGCGGCGTGGCGACCGGCGAGACGCTGGCCGAGGCCTACGCGAAGGCGCTGCGCTGCGACCCGGTGTCGGCCTTCGGCGGGATCGTCGCCCTCAACCGGCGGCTCGACGCCGAGGCGGCGCGGGCCATCGTCGAGATCTTCACCGAGGTGATCATCGCGCCGGAGGCGGACGAGGAGGCCGTGGCGATCGTGGCGGCCAAGAAGAACCTGCGCCTGCTCGTCACCGGCGGCCTGCCCGACCCGCGGGCAGAGGGCGTCGTGGTTCGCACGGTGGCCGGCGGGTTCCTCGCCCAGGCCCGCGACAACGCCGTCGTCGACGACATGGACCTGCGCGTCGTCACCCGGCGGCAGCCGAGCGAGCGGGAGCTCGCAGACCTTGCCTTCGCCTTCCGGGTGGCCAAGCACGTCAAGTCGAACGCCATCGTCTACGCGAAGGACGGCGCGACGGTCGGCATCGGCGCGGGCCAGATGAGCCGGGTCGACAGTTCCCGCATCGCGGCGTGGAAGGCGGGCGAGGCGGCGAGGGCGGCCGGCCTCGCGGAGAGCCTCGCCAAGGGCTCGGTGGTCGCCTCCGACGCCTTCTTCCCCTTCGCCGACGGCCTCCTCGCCGCCGCCGAGGCCGGCGCCACGGCGGTGATCCAGCCGGGCGGCTCGATGCGCGACGACGAGGTCATCAAGGCGGCCGACGAGGCCGGGCTCGCCATGGTCTTCACCGGCCACCGGCATTTCCGGCACTGAGGCGGGCCGGGAGCCGGCGGGAAACGGCCGGCCCCCCGGGTCGCCGCGGCGTCGAGCCGCAGGCCGCGCAATTTTGTGAGGCGGACCCGTACCCAAGCCTGCCCGATTTGCTCTAAAGAATGACGCCATGTGGCGCTACGCGAACCCCACCGTCTTCCTCGGCATCGCCGGCCGGCTGATTCCCATCCTCTCCGTGCTCGCCGGGCTCCTGGCCGCGGTGGGGCTGTGGAAGGTCTTCTTCGTCGCCCCGCCGGACTACCAGCAGGGCGAGACGGTGAAGATCATGTACATCCACGTGCCGTCGGCGTGGCTGGCCATGGGCTGCTACACGCTGATGGCGCTGTCCTCGATCGGGACCCTCGTCTGGCGCCACCCCCTGGCGGATGTCTCGGCCAAGGCGGCGGCCCCGCTCGGGGCGGCCTTCACGGCCCTGTGCCTCCTCACCGGCTCGCTCTGGGGCAAGCCGATGTGGGGCACGTGGTGGGTGTGGGACGCCCGCCTCACCTCGGTGCTGGTGCTCTTCCTCATGTATTGCGGCGTCATGGCGCTGTGGAACGCCATCGAGGATCCGACCCGCGCCGGCCGTTCCGTCGCGATCCTGACGCTGGTGGGCTTCGTCAACATCCCGATCGTCAAGTTCTCGGTCGACTGGTGGAACACGCTGCACCAGCCGGCGAGCGTGATCCGCCTCGACGGGCCGACGATCGACCCCTCGATGCTGTGGCCGCTGCTGGTCATGGCCGTGGCGGCGACGCTGCTGTTCGTGGCGCTGCACCTTGCCGGGATGCGCAACGAGATCCTGCGGCGGCGCGTTCGCACGCTGGGGCTGCTGGCCGCGTCGCAGGGCGACGTGCCCGCGCCCGCCGTGGCGGAGGCGGCGCGCTGATGCTCGGCCTCGGACCCCATGGCGGCTTCATCGTCGCCTCCTACGTCGCCGCGGTGCTCGTCATCGGCGGCCTGATCCTGCGCGCCGTGCTCGACTACCGGGCGCAGAAGGCCGCGCTGGCGGCGCTGGAGGAGCGTGGCGCGCGGCGCCGCTCCGAGCGCGGCAGGGAGGGCGCGGCGTGACGGCCTCTCCCGACAGCGCCCGCCAAGGGGCTTCGCCGGAGGCCGCAGCCCCGGCCCGCCGGCGCTGGATGCTGCTGCTGCCGCTCGCCGTCTTCGGCGCCCTGGCGGCGCTGTTCCTGGTCCGGCTCGGCGCCGGCGACCCGTCCAAGCTGCCTTCCACGCTGATCGGCCGGCCGGTGCCGACGTTCACGCTGCCGCCGCTGGAGGGCCTGAGCGCCGACGGAAAGCCCGTGCCCGGGCTCTCGGCGGCCGACCTGAAGGGCGGCGTCACGGTCGTCAACGTCTGGGCGTCATGGTGCGCGCCCTGCCGGGACGAGCACCCGCTGCTCATCGAGCTCGCCAAGACGCCGGGCATCCGCGTCGTCGGCATCAACTACAAGGACCAGCCGGAGAACGCCCGCCGCTTCCTCGGCGCGCTGGGCAACCCGTTCGCGGCGGTGGGCGTCGACACGAACGGGCGTGCCGCCATCGACTGGGGTGTCTACGGCGTGCCGGAGAGCTTCATCGTCGCCCCGGACGGCACCATCGCCTACAAGCACGTCGGCCCGCTGTCGCCGGCCTCCCTCGAGGGGCCGTTCAAGGCGGCGCTGCAGGCCGCGGCGGCGCGCAAGGCGCCCTGACGGACACGCGAGCCGTCAGGCCGCCGTCTCGTCCTTCTCCTCGTGCCGCAGGATCAGCGGCGTCTGGGCCAGCGCGAAGACCAGCGTCAGCGGCATGATGGCGAACACCTTGAAGTTCACCCACACGTCGGTGGACTGGGTGCGCCAGACGATCTCGTTGAGCGCGGCCAGCACGAAGAAGAAGATCGCCCAGCGCAGCGTCAGGATGCGCCAGCCCTCGTGCGTCAGCTTGAAGACGCTGTCGAGCACCAGCGGCAGCAGCGGCCGCCCGAAGGCGAGCCCGCCCAGCAGCACGGCGCCGAACAGGCTGTTCACGATGGTCGGCTTCAGCTTGATGAAGTGGTCGTCCTGAAGCCACAGCGTCAGCCCGCCGAAGATCAGCACCACCACTGCCGACACCATCGGCATGACCGGCAGATGGCGGGTGAGGACCCATGACACGGCCAGCGAGGCCAGCACCGCGACCATGAAGAGCGCGGTGGCGGGAAAGATGCCCGCCCGCTGGTTGGCGATGAAGAACACCACCAGGGGTCCGATCTCCAGCGCCAGCTTCAGCAGGGGATTGAGGCTGCGGATCGCCGGGCCCTCGAGCACGCCGTCGCCGGGGCCCGCCTTGTCGTCCGTTTTCTGGATCTCGGTCATCGGCCCTGTTTCGACTGCGGTCGGTTGCGTCATCCGTTCTAGACGATGCCGCCGCGCGATGGAACGCGGATGCCGCCGCCCTCAGGCGTCGAGGCCGGCGATGGCGCGGGCGAAGTCGGCCGCCGCGAAGGGCTCGAGGTCGTCGATGCCCTCGCCCACGCCGATGAAGTGCACCGGCAGGCCGAACTTCGCCGCCAGCGCCACGAGGATGCCGCCGCGGGCGGTTCCGTCGAGCTTGGTCATCACGAGGCCGGTGACGCCGGCCGTCCGGCCGAAGATCTCGACCTGCGAGATCGCGTTCTGCCCGACCGTGGCGTCGAGGACCAGCAGCACGGCGTGCGGGGCCGTCGCGTCCACCTTGCGGATGACGCGGACGACCTTCTCCAGCTCCGCCATCAGCTCCGTGCGGTTCTGCAGGCGGCCGGCGGTGTCGACCAGCAGGACGTCGGTGCCGGTTTCCTTCGCCTGCGTCAGCGCGTCGAAGGCGAGGCCGGCGGCGTCGGCGCCCTGCGGGCGGGTGACGACGGGGCAGCCCGTGCGCTCGCCCCAGACCTTCAGCTGCTCGATGGCGGCAGCGCGGAAGGTGTCGCCCGCGGCCAGCATCACGGAGCGGCCCTCGGCGCGAAGCTTGGAGGCGAGCTTGCCGATGGTGGTCGTCTTGCCCGAGCCGTTGACGCCCACCATCAGGATGACGAAGGGCTTCGTCGCGGCGTCGATCTTCAGCGGCAGGGCGACGGGGGCGAGGGCCTTCTCCACCTCGGCGGCGAGCACGGCCTTCACCTCGTCCGGCGTCACGTCCTTGCCGTAGCGGCCCTTGCCGACCGCCTGAACAATGCGCGAGGCGACGTCGACGCCGAGGTCCGCCTGCACGAGGATGTCCTCGAGATCCTCGAGCGTGTCCTCGTCCAGCTTGCGCTTGGTGAAGAGGTCGGTGATCCCGGTGCCGATGGCGCCGGAGGAGCGCGACAGGCCCTGCCGCAGCCGCTGCCACCACGACAGCCGCTCCGCCGGGGGCGGCGCCGCTTCGGACCGCGCGGGGTCGGCCTTGGGCGTGTCGCGGCCGAAGAGGCGGGAGAGGAGGCCGGGCTTCTTGTCGTCGTCGCTCATGGGCTTCCGATAGCGGTTTCGGGCGGCGACAGGAAGGCGCTTTGCGTCGCGAGGGGTGCTACAGGAGAAGCCCGGCCACCGGACCCGCCAGGACCTTCGCCGCCAGGACATTCGCCGCCAAGACCTGCCCCGCCAAGACCTGCCCCGCTATGACGCACCCCGACACGCCCGTCCCCGATCTCGCCGCCCGCCTGCTGCACCGCGACGGGCTGATGCTGATCCTCGACAAGCCGGCCGGCATCCCCGTGCACAAGGGGCCGAAGGCGGCGGCGGGCGACGTCAACCTCGAGCAGTTCTTCGGCCAGCTGACCTTCGGGCTGCCGCGCCCGCCGGCGCTGGCGCACCGCCTCGACAAGGACACCTCGGGCTGCCTCGTGCTCGGCCGCCACCGCAAGGCGCTGGAGGCCCTGGGGCAGCTCTTCAAGCAGGGCAAGGTGCAGAAGACCTACTGGGCTGTGGTCGAGGGTGCCGTGGAGGGCGAGGGCGGCCTCATCGACCGGCCGCTCGGCCGCCGCGACGCCACGCGCGGCTGGTGGATGAAGGTCGACGACGACGGGCAGGACGCCCGCACCCGCTGGCAGGTGATGGGGCGCTCCGCGGAAGGGTGGCCCGTGGGGAGGCCATTGACCTGGCTCGCGCTGGAGCCGCTCACCGGCCGCACGCACCAGCTGCGCGTGCACTGTGCGTCGATGGGCTGGCCGATCCTCGGCGACACGGTCTACGGCACCGCGCCGCGCCACGGCGGGCCGATGCTCCACCTCCACGCCCGGGAGGTGACGGTGCCGCTGTCGAAGACCAGGCCGCCGGTCCACGCCGTCGCGCCGGTGCCCGCCCACATGCGGGAACGCCTCACCGCCTGCGGCTGGGACGGGCAGGAGCCCGCGCCGCCGGCTTCCGCCGACTAGGCGCCGTCAGGCCGCCGCCTTCAGCTCGCGGCCGTCGTGGCCGCCGATGGTGACGGCGACGATGCGCCCCGGCTCGACCGGGGCGGCGAGGCGCACCGGCGTGAAGCCTTCCGTCCGCGCCACGTCGGCGGTCTCGACGAGGACGCGGTGGCGGCGGCCGACCTGTGCGGAAAGATGGGCGGCGAGCGCTGCCTCGCCGGCGGCGCGCAGGCGCCGGGCGCGCTCGCGGATCGTCTCGCGCGCCACCTGCGGCATCTTGGCGGCCGGCGTGCCCGGGCGGGGCGAATACGGGAACACGTGCAGGTGGGTGAGGCCGCACTCGGCGACGAGGTCGATCGAGCGGGCGAACATCTCCTCCGTCTCCGTCGGGAAGCCGGCGATGATGTCGGCGCCGAACACGACGTCGGGCCGCAGCCGGCGCACCTCGTCGCAGAAGGCGATGGCCTGGCCGCGCAGGTGCCGCCGCTTCATCCGCTTCAGGATCAGGTCGTCGCCGGCCTGCAGCGAGAGGTGCAGGTGCGGCATCAGCCGCGGCTCGCTCGCCAGCGCGTCGAGGAGGTCCGGGTCGGCCTCGATCGAGTCGATCGACGAGATCCGCAGCCGCGGCAGCGACGGCACGTGCCGCAGCACCGCCTTGACCAGCGTTCCGAGCCGCGGCGCCCCCGGCAGGTCGGCGCCCCAGCTGGTGATGTCCACGCCGGTGAGCACCACCTCGGCGTAGCCGTTGTCGACGAGCCGGGAGACCTGGTCCACGACGGCGCCCATGGGCACCGAGCGCGAGTTCCCGCGGCCGTAGGGGATGATGCAGAAGGTGCAGCGGTGGTCGCAGCCGTTCTGCACCTGCACGAAGGCGCGGGTACGGCCCTCGAACCCGTCGAGCAGGTGCGGCGCCGTCTCGCGCACCGCCATGATGTCGGAGACGCGGACCTTCTCGCCCAGGCCGGACGGGTCGGCCAGCGCCGCCCAGGTGGCGCGTTCGGTCTTGCCGGCGTTGCCGACGACGTGGTCGACCTCCGCCATCTCGGCGAAGCGCTCGGGCTCCACCTGCGCCGCGCAGCCGGTGACGACGATGCGCACGCCCGGCTGCTCGCGCTTCAGCCGGCGGATCGCCTGCCGCGCCTGCCGCGTCGCCTCGGCCGTCACCGCGCAGGTGTTGACGATGACGAGGCCGTCATGGCCCGCCGCCGCCGCCTCGCGGCGCATGGCCTCGGATTCGACGGTGTTCAGCCGGCAGCCGAAGGTGAGGACGTCGACGCCCATTCACGCCGCTCCGGCGAAGACCGCGGGCTCGAGGCGCCCCTCGTGCTCGAGCTCGACCGGGCCGGTCATCAGCACGTGGCCGTCGCTTTCGCGCCAGTCGATGTGCAGGTCGCCGCCTGGGAGGGAAACGCGCACGCGCCGGCCGGTGAGGCCCTTTCGCGCCGCCGCGACCGCCGCGGCGCAGGCCGCGGAGCCGCAGGCGCGGGTCAGGCCGGCACCGCGCTCCCACACGCGCAGGATCATCGAATCCGGTCCCGTCACCTGCGCCAGCGAGATGTTGGCGCGCTCGGGGAAGATCGGATGGTGCTCGAGGACCGGGCCGATGCGCCCGAGGTCGTGGGCCAGCGCGTCCTTCACCCAGAAGATCGCATGCGGGTTGCCCATGTTGACGACGGAGGGCGTGTGCAGCACGGGCGCATCGATGGGCCCGACCTGCAGCTCGATTCCGGTCGTGTCCTCGAACGGCTCGGCCAGCGGGATCTCGTCCCAGCGCAGCCGGGGCGCGCCCATGTCGACCGTGAACGTCCAGTCGCCCTCGCGCGTCGCCTGCAGCAGGCCGGCGCGGGTCTCCAGCAGCAGGGCGCGGCGCTCCGTGCCCTCCGTGAGGGCCCATGCGACGCAGCGCGTGCCGTTGCCGCAGGCGCCGGATTCAGAGCCATCGGTGTTGTAGATGAGCATGAAGGCGTCGGTGCCCGCCGTCCGCGGGTCGTGCAGCACCATCAGCTGGTCGAAATGCGAGCCCGGGGCGCGGGCGATGGCGCGTGCCTCCGCCGCGGTCACCGCCAGCGCGGTGCCCCGGAGGTCGAGGACGACGATCTCGTTGCCGAGGCCGTTCATCTTCAGGAACGGCCGGCCGGCCAGCGGGCTCATGGCATGCACTCCGCGGAGCCATCCCGCGGCCCCGATGCGGCGCTCCTATAACCCCTGCGCGCGCCGGAGACGAGTCGCGCGTGGGAAGCGCTCGACCGCGCCATGCCGGAAACCTTAGACTCGGCCAGACGTTTGCTGCGAATCGCAGGTGCCGCCCCGCAGCGCCGTCACGCAACCGAAAGGCCGTCGCCATGACGAACATCCGCCATCTCCTCTGCGCCGGCCTCGTCGCGGCCGCGACGGCGGCGCCCGTTCTGGCCCAGACGGTGCCGCCAGCCGCCCCGGTGCAGAGCCAGCCGCTGCCGCCGCTGCCGTCGGCACCCACGGCGCCGTCCGCCCCATCCGCCCCTGCTGCTCCCGCCCCGGCTGCTCCCGCGCCCGCCTCGCCCGCTCCCGCCTCGCCGGTCGGCCCTTCCGCCTCGCCTGTCGTGCCTCCGTCGGGCGGGCTCGCCACGCTGGCACCGCCGCCGGCCGACCCGTCGGTGCCGGACGAGGTCCAGCTCACGCCGCGTCCGTCCACCACGATGCAGGGCCAGTCGAGCTGGGACGACGGCTACGAGACGCTGACGAAGACCTTCGAGACCCTGAAGTCCGAGACGGCGAAGGCGGGCATCCGGGCGACGGGCCTGCCGCTCGCGACCTTCGTCGAGACCGACGACATGGGTTTCCGCTTCGAGGCGCAGATCCCGGTCGAGTCGGTGCCGGCGACGCGGCCGCCCGGACTCGCGCCGGGCGTCAACTTCGGCCAGACGCCGGGCGGGCGGGCGATCCGCTTCACCCACCGCTCGCCCTACGACGACATCGACTCCACCTACGAGGCGATCTCGGCGTATCTCGATTCGAAGGGGATCGAGGTGAAGGAGGCCTTCACCGAGGAGTACGTCAATCCCGGCGCCAACGCCGGAGACCCGGCGCTCGAGATCTACATCTACGTCCAGCCGAAGTGATTCCCGTCCCGTGAGCGAATCCCCCGTCTCCGGGCGCCCGCGCCCGTCCCTGCCGCGTCCGCCCCGGGCCGTCCTGTTCGACCTCGACGGCACGCTGACGGATCCCAAGCCCGGCATCACGGGCTGCGTCCGCCACGCGCTGCTGACCATGGGCCTGCCGGCGCCCGACGCCGACGACCTCCACTGGGTGATCGGCCCGCCCCTGCGCCAGAGCTTCGTGGCGCTGACGGGGTCGGAGGCGCTGGCCGACGAGGCCGTGCGGCACTACCGGGAGCGCTACGGTGTGACCGGGCTGTTCGAGAACGCGGTCATCCCGGGCATACCGGAGCTGGTCGACTCCCTCGTCGCCGAGGGCATCCCGCTCTACGTCGCCACCTCGAAGCCATGGCCGTTCGCCCGGCGCATCCTCGAGCACTTCGGCCTCGACGGCGCCTTCCGGGCGATCCACGGCTCCGAGTTCGACGGCACGCGGGCCGACAAGCGCGACCTGCTGCGGCACGTGGTGGCGGTCGAGCGGCTCGATCCCGCCGGCGCCGTCATGATCGGCGATCGCGAGCACGACGTCATCGGCGCCGACGTCTCGGGCATCGCCACCATCGGCGTGCGCTGGGGCTACGGCTCCGACCAGGAACTGCTCGACGCCGGCGCCGCCGCCCTCGTCGACCATCCCGACGAGATCGCGCGCCTGCTCCTTCCGGGCTGAGGACTACGCGCCTGCGCCGCCCACGGCCGGGACGTCCCACGCCTCGCCGGGGCGCAGCGGGCGGAAGCGCTCGGCATCGTGGTCGTGCTCGCGCAAGGCTGCGGCGAGGGCCTGAAGCGGCCGCTCGATGCCCTCGTCCGTCAGCTTGAACGTGCCCCAGTGGTGGCCGACGGCGTAGCGGGCGCCGCACGCCTTGACGATGCGCACCGCCTCGTCGGGGTTGATGTGCTGGTCCTTCATGAACCAGCGTGGCTCGTAGGCGCCGATCGGCACGATGGCGAGGCGCGGCCGGCCGTGCTTGCGCCGGATTTCGGCGAAGGGCGCGCCGTCGCCGAAGCCGGTGTCGCCGATGTGGTAGATGGACCCGCCGGGCGCCTCGATGACGAAGGCGGCCCACAGCGCATGGCGGCGATCGAAGAGCCCGCGCGCCGACCAGTGGTAGCAGGGCTCGAGGTGCACCTCGACGCCGGGCGCGACGGCGACGCGGGCGTCCCAGTCGTGCGCCTCGACCCGCCCGCCGACCCCGGCCTGCCGCATCACCGTGTCGTTGCCGAGCGGCGTGACGATGCGCGGGTCATGTACCGACACGAGCCGCTTCAGCGTCTCCGTGTCGAGGTGGTCGTAGTGGTTGTGGGTGACGAGGACGAGGTCGACTTTCGGTAGGTCCTCGAAGGCGACGCCCGGCGCGTTGACGCGCTTGGGGCCGGCAAAGCCGACCGGCGAGGCGCGGTCCGACCAGACCGGATCCACGAGGATGTTGAGCCCGCCCGTCTGGATGAGGAACGAGGCGTGGCCGATGGGCGTGACGCGCAGCCGCGCGCCCTCCACCCGCGCCGGCGGCCTGTCGCGGAAGGGGCTCGGGTACTGCGCCGGCCAGGCCTCCTTGCCCTCCCGGGCGAGGTTCCACTTCAGGAGGTCGAGCGGCGTCTTCGTCCACGGCTTGCCGGGATTGAAGAAGACCTGCCCGTCGAAATGGTCGGAGACCGGACCCTCGTAGTAGAAGTTGCGGCCGCGGGCCATGGCGGCGGTCCCTCCGAGAACGGCGCCCAGGACGGGCAGGGCGGCGAGCTTCATCAGCGTGCGTCGGTTCATGGCCGAGGAGATGGGGCGGCCGTGGCGGGGCGGGAAGGGTCCGGACTGCGGCGGAATGTGCTCGCTTGCGGCCGGCACTCCCGTCGCCGCCTCTCCCGGCCATCACCCCGGGGGCCGCCGTTCAGCCCGGTCTTCCTTGACTCCCTTGTGCCTTTCCCCTATCGGCTGCGCACTTCATGGTGACGTTGCGTCCCTGAGCCGCCGCCCGGGCCCCGAGCCCGGAGGTCCACGCCCGACAGCGCGATGCGCCCTCGGGCGCGTTCGGCTTTGGGGCGTTCGTCGGTGTGAGGCGGCCATGGGGTCGCCGCGAAGGCGTTGCACTCTCTGAGACGGTCGCGCGGGGCGGCCGTCCGGCAAAGGCGGGTTTCGATGTTCGACGGGCTTTCCGAAAAGCTCTCCGGCATTCTCGACAAGCTCACGCGCCGCGGCGCGCTGACCGAGGACGATGTCAACGCCGCGCTGCGCGAGGTGCGGCGCGCGCTGATCGAGGCCGACGTCGCGCTCGAGGTCGTCCGCAGCTTCACCGACAAGGTGAGGGGCCGCGCCGTCGGCGCCGAGGTGATCAAGTCGGTCACCCCCGGCCAGATGGTGGTGAAGATCGTCCACGACACCCTCGTGGAGACGCTGGGCTCCGACGCCGACCCGATCAACCTCGACGCCGTGCCGCCCGTGCCGATCCTCATGGTCGGCCTGCAGGGCTCCGGCAAGACGACCTCCACCGCCAAGATTGCCAGGCGCCTGCAGGAGCGCTCGGGCCGCAAGGTCCTGATGGCCTCGCTCGACACCCGCCGCCCGGCCGCCATGGAGCAGCTCGCTGTGCTGGGCGGGCAGGTCGGCGTGCAGGTGCTGCCCATCGTCGCCGGCCAGTCGGCCGTGCAGATCGCCCGCCGGGCGCTCGAGGCGGCCCGCCTCGGCGGCTTCGACGTGGTGATGCTCGACACCGCCGGCCGCGTCACGGTGGACGAGGCGCTGATGGCCGAGGTCGCCGAGGTCAAGGCGGTCACCGACCCGCACGAGGTGCTGCTGGTCGCGGACGCGCTGACCGGCCAGGACGCGGTCAACACGGCCCGCGCCTTCGACGGGCGGGTCGGCATCACCGGCATCGTGCTGACGAGGGTGGACGGCGACGGCCGCGGCGGCGCCGCGCTGTCGATGCGCGCCGTCACCGGCAAGCCGATCAAGCTCGTCGGCACCGGCGAGAAGATGGACGCGCTGGACGAGTTCCATCCCGCCCGCATCGCCAACCGCATCCTCGGCATGGGCGACATCGTCTCGCTCGTCGAGAAGGCGGCGCAGACGATCGACCAGGAGAAGGCCCTTCGCATCGCCGACAAGATGCGCAAGGGCAAGTTCGACCTCGACGACATGCGCGAGCAGCTGCGCCAGGTCGAGAAGCTCGGCGGCATGGGCGGCCTGATGGCGATGCTGCCCGGCATCGCCAAGATGAAGGACCAGATGGCCTCCGCCAACCTCGACGGGAAGGTCATCGGCAAGCAGGTCGCCATCATCAACTCGATGACGCCGGCGGAGCGCCGCAACCCGGACGTGCTGAAGGCTTCGCGCAAGAAGCGCATCGCGGCCGGCTCGGGCACCAAGGTCGAGGAGGTCAACCGCCTCCTCAAGCAGCACCGCCAGATGGCCGACATGATGAAGATGATGGGCCAGGGCGGGAAGCGCGGCCCTCTCGCCGGCCTCGCCAACATGTTCGGCCTCGGCGGCGGCGGCATGCCCGAGGTCACCCCCGAGATGCTGGAGAAACTGAAGGACAAGCTGCCGCCCGGCAGCCTGCCCCCCGGCCTCCCCGGCGCGCCGCCCGGCCTGCCTGCGACCCCGCCGGCCGGCCTCGGCGCCAAGCCCTCGCTGCCGGGCCTCGGCGGCAAGCCCACCCTGCCCGGCCTCGGCGGCCCCAAGCTGCCGGGCCTGGGCGGATTCAACCCCTTCGGAAAGAAGAAGTGAGCCGCCCGCGGATGCGGGCCGGCTCGCGCCCCTGATCAAGCCTGAAAGGAAACCACCATGTCCCTCAAGATCCGTCTGTCCCGCGGCGGCGCCAAGAAGCGTCCGCACTACTCGATCGTCGTCGCCGACAGCCGCTATCCGCGCGACGGCCGCTTCATCGAGAAGCTCGGCACCTTCGACCCGATGCAGCCCAAGGACAGCGCCGCCCGCGTCGTGTTCGACGTCGAGAAGGCCAAGGCCTGGGTCGCCAAGGGTGCGCAGCCGACGGACCGCGTCGCCCGCTTCCTCGACGCCGCCGGCGTGCTGAAGCGCGAGACGCGCAACAACCCCGAGAAGGCCAAGCCGAAGAAGAAGGCGCAGGAGCGCGCCGCCGCGGCGGCCGCGGCCGCCGAGTAAGGCGGCAGGGCGGGTCGTCCCCCACAGCGCCGCGCGGAACCAAGGCTGTCATCCCCGGCGCCGCGCAGTGGCGGGAGGGGGATCCAGCCCCTGGTTCCCGCCGAAGCGTTTCTGGATCCCCTTCCCGGCCCTTCAGGCCGCCGGGGATGACGGTGGTGGACACGCGGCCCGTGCCCGGCCTGCCCATCGGAGCAGCCCATGGCGCGCGACCTCATCCTCGTCGGCGTCTTCGGCGCCCCTCACGGGGTGCGGGGCGAGTTGCGCCTGAAGTCCTTCACCGGCGATCCGCTCGCGATCGCCGGCTACGGGCCGCTGACCGACGCCGCCGGCACGGCTGCGTGGCGGCTGTCGCAGGCGCGCCTCGTCAAGGACGACATGCTCGTCGTCCGCGTCGAGGGCGTGAACGACCGCGACGCGGCGGCGCGGCTGACGAACGTTCGGCTGCACGTCCCGCGCGAACGGCTGCCCGCCATCGACGACGAGGACGAGTACTACCAGGCGGATCTGGTCGGACTGCGGGTGGACACGGTCGACGGCGGCACGCTGGGCACCGTGGCGGCCGTGCTCGACTTCGGCGCCGGCGACATCCTCGAGATTGCGCCGCCCGACGGCGGCCGGCCGGTCATGCTGCCCTTCACCAAGGCGGCGGTGCCGGTGGTCGACATCGCTGGCGGGCGCCTCGTCGCCGACCCCCCGGCCGAGACCGAGGCCCGCGAGGACGACGCGGGCGACGGGGAGCCCGCGCCGGACGCCGTGCCATGACCTCTTTTGCCAAGAGCTGGCGCGCGACGGTCCTCACGCTGTTTCCCGACATGTTTCCCGGCCCGCTGGGCCTGTCACTGGCCGGCGACGCCCTGTCGCGGGGCGTCTGGACCCTCGACTCCTACGACATCCGCAACCACGGCCTCGGCCGGCACCGCGCCGTGGACGACACGCCGGCCGGCGGCGGCGCCGGCATGGTGCTGCGCGCCGACGTGCTGGCCGCCGCCATCGACGCCGCGACGCCCGCCGAAGATGCCCGCCCGCGGCTGCTGATGAGCCCGAGGGGCCGGCCGCTCACCCAGGCCCGCGTGCGCGAGCTTTCGGCCGGGCCTGGCGTCATGATGGTCTGCGGTCGCTTCGAGGGCGTCGACGAGCGCGTCATCGCCGGCCGCGGCCTCGAGGAGGTCTCGATCGGCGACTACGTGCTCTCGGGCGGCGAGATCGCCGCGTTGGTGCTGATGGACGCCTGCGTCCGCCTGCTGCCCGGCGTCATGGGCAAGGACGCCTCCGGCAGCGAGGAGAGCTTCGAGGGCGGGCTGCTGGAGTACCCGCACTACACCCGCCCGCGGGAGTGGGAGGGCAGGGCCATCCCGGACGTGCTGCTCTCCGGCGACCATGCCCGCATCGCCCGCTGGCGCCGCGAGCAGGCAGAGAGGCTCACGCGCGAGCGGCGGCCGGACCTGCTGCCTGAGTGACGGCGGCGGCCTTCCCTTCTCCCCGCACGCGGGGAGAAGCTCCCGGAGCGCAGCGGAGGGGGATGAGGGGACGTTCGACGCCCCTGAAGGCTGGCCGGCCTCGCCCCCGAAACCTTGAGCCCGAGGGGTCCCGCCCGCTCCCCTCATCCGCCCCTTCGGGGCACCTTCTCCCCGTATGCGGGGAGTAGGGAGGTCGTGCCGCCGCGGGGTCGGCCGGCGATGCGTGGCCAAGCACCATCGGCCCCGGCGCCGTCCGGCGGGGGCTCGATCCTGATCGCATTCTGGCGTTTCTCTCGTGATCCTGCGGGGTGTGCGCGGATCGAAGGCGGGTCTGCGTCCCCGGGGTCAGCGGGGGGAAGGTGGGTGGGGAACCGGGCGACGTTCGCCGCCTGCGATCCGCGCACGCTGGGGTGGGGCCGGCTTTGGCGTCCCGGAGGACCCCAGTCGGGCCGCCGCGCGATCCGGTCCGTCACCCGGGCGCGCGGGACCACAGCCTCCGCATCAACCCGCCGGACGGTCGGCGGGGTCCCCGGCGTCGGCCTGCCCCTCTTGCCAGGATGGGCGCGGCCTCCGCCGATGCGGATGCCACACATTGTTCAATTGGAATGCGGAATGCAAGGATAAAATTCTTAGTGCCGCGCGGTCACAGCCCGCCCATCCTCAGCACCAGCGCCCATTCCGCGTCCGTGACCGGCTGGACGGAGAGGCGCATCGAGGTGACGAGGGACATCTTCGCGAGCTTCGGCTCGGCCTTCACCTGCGCGAGCGTGACCGGGGTCTTCAGCGGCTTCACCGCCTTGAGGTCCACCATGACCCAGGGCGAGCCCTCCTCGGCGGTGTGGTCGGGGTAGGCCTCGCGGATCACCTCGACGATGCCGACGATCTCCTTGCCCTCGTTGGAGTGGTAGAAGAAGCCCTGCTCGCCCTTCTTCATGGCCATCAGGTTCAGCTTGGCGCTGTGGTTGCGCACGCCGTTCCAGTAGGTGCCCTTGGCCCCCGCATCGACCTGTTGCTGCCAGGACCAGACGTCGGGTTCGGACTTGAAGAGCCAGTGGGCCATGCGGACGCTCCTGCGGATGGTGTCGAGAACTTAGGCGCGGCCGCGGGGAAGTCGAGGCGCGCGGGGGCGGCCGGCGGCCGTTCTCCACCGGATGGCGATGCGCTCAGCCCTCGGCGCGAATGGGGCGGGTCATCAGCGCCTCGATGGCGGCGTCGATGCCGGCGGCGCCCGAGAGCACGCCGTCGACGGCCTCGGCGATGGGCATGTCGACGCCCCGGGCGCGGGCGAGTTCCACCAGGATGCGGGCCGTGTGCACGCCTTCGGCGAGTTTGCTGCCGCCGGCCTCGCCGGGCGGCAGGCCGCGCCCGAGGTCGAGCCCGTAGGCGAAGTTGCGCGAGCGCGGCGAGGCGCAGGTGAGGATGAGGTCGCCGAGGCCCGACAGGCCCATCAGCGTCTCCGGCCGCCCGCCATAGGCCTTGGCGAAGCGGCCGAGCTCGGCGAAGCCGCGGGCCGTCAGCGCGGCGCGGGCGCTTTCGCCCAGCCCACGCCCGGCGACGATGCCGGCGGCGATGGCCAGCACGTTCTTGGCGGCGCCGCCGATCTCGACGCCGCGCACGTCGCTTCCGTGGTAGACGCGGAAGCTGGCGGAGCTCAGCGCCCGCGCCAGTTCCTCGGCGACGAGGTCGACCGGGGCGGCGAGCACGACGGCGGTGGGCAGCCCGCGCGAAACGTCCTCGGCGAAGCTCGGCCCGGAGAGCACGCCCGGCATGGTGCCGCGCAGCACGTCGGCGACGATCTCGGTCATGAACAGGCCGGTGTCGCGCTCGATGCCCTTGGCGCAGACGATCACCGGCAGGCCCTGCTTGGTGACAAGGCGCATGGCGTCCGCCACCTCGCGCAGCGCCTGGGCGGGCACGGCGAGCAGGATGGCGCGGACGTCGCAGGCCTTGCGCAGGTCGGCCGTGGGCTCCACCGCCCCGTGCAGCGGCACCCCCGGCAGCCGCCGCTCGTTGCTGCGGGCGGATGCCATCTCCGCGGCGTGGTCGGCGTCGTGGGTCCACAGCACGACGCCGCGGCCGGCCCGGCCGGCGGCGTTGGCCAGCGCGGTGCCCCAGGCCCCGGCCCCGACGACGCCGATGCGCTCGAACATCACCGCGCCGTCCCGGTCGCTGCGGCGGCCGCGTCGAGCGGCCAGCGGGCGCGGGGCGCGACGCCGAGATCGTCGACGAGCCCCTCGCGCAGGCGCTCAAGCCCGGCCCAGGCGATCATCGCGCCGTTGTCGGTGCACAGCGCGGGCGGCGGGGCGGCAAGGCGCAGCCCGGCCTCGGCGGCGAGCCGCTGCAGGGCGCGCCGCACGGCCTGGTTGGCGGCGACGCCGCCCGCCACCACCAGCGCGTTGGGATGGCCGGCCACCTCCCGGCACAGCCGCAGCGCCACCCGCGTGCGGTCGACGATGACGTCGACCACCGCCGCCTGGAAGGAGGCGCAGAGGTCGGCGACGTCGGTGCCGGTGAGCGGGGCGATGCGCTCTGCCTCCAGCCGCACGGCGGTCTTGAGGCCGGAGAGGGAGAAGTCGGGCACGCCGCGCCCGGCGAGCGGGCGGGGCAGGGCGAAGCGCTCGGGATCGCCGCGCTGCGCCTCCTTCTCCACCTGCGGGCCGCCGGGATAAGGCAGGCCGAGGAGCTTCGCGGTCTTGTCGAAGGCCTCGCCGATGGCGTCGTCGATGGTGGTGCCGAGGCGGACGTAGTCGCCGACGCCGCGCACGGCCAGCAGCTGCGTGTGCCCGCCGCTCACCAGCAGCAGCAGGTAGGGGAAGGCCACGCCGTCGGTCAGTCGGGGCGACAGCGCGTGGGCTTCCAGGTGGTTGACGGCGATGAGCGGCTTCTTCGCCACCATCGCCAGCGCCTTGGCCGTGGTGAGCCCGACGATGACGCCGCCGATGAGCCCGGGCCCGGCCGCCGCCGCAATGGCGTCGCACTGCGCGAGCGTGGTGCCGGACGTTTCCAGCGCGCGCTTCACCAGCACGTCCAGCACCTCGACATGGGCGCGGGCCGCGATCTCGGGCACCACGCCGCCATAGGCCGCGTGCTCGGCGATCTGGCTGAGGATCTCGTTGGAGAGAATGACGCCGCCGCCGGTCTCGTCGGTGCCCACCACCGCCGCCGCCGTCTCGTCGCAGGTCGTCTCGATCCCGAGGACGCGCATCTCGTCTCACCCCGTGCCGCATGGCGGCCCGCGCTTTCGCCCGGCCGTGTCCCGACCTATAGTCCGCGCCGGGCGCGTTGGAAACGTGCCCGGAGCCGGGCGGGGGCCGGGCATCCTGTTGACAATGCGCCGGCCGGCGGACGGGGGACCTTTCACCCGCCGGAGGGCGACCGAGGGAGAGAGACGCGTGGCCGTGGACGTTCGCCTGCGAATTGGAACGCGGGGCAGCCCGCTGGCGCTCTGGCAGGCCCGGGAAGTGCAGGCGAGGCTCGCCGAGGCGCACGGCTGGCCGCTCGAGGCCGTCGCGCTGGTCATCATCAAGACCTCTGGAGACATGATCCAGGACCGGGCGCTGGCGCTGGCCGGCGGCAAGGGCCTGTTCACGAAGGAGATCGACACGGCGCTGCTCGCCTCGGACGTCGACCTCGCCGTGCACTCCGCCAAGGACATGCCGACCGCCTTCCCGGACGGGATCGCCATCGCCGGCTACCTGCCGCGCGAGGACGTGCGCGACGCGTTCATCGGCGGCTCGGCGCCGTCGCTCGCCGAGCTGCGCCCCGGCGCGGTGGTGGGCACGGCCAGCCTGCGCCGGCAGGCCCTGATCCGCCGCCTGCGGCCCGACGTCACAACCACGCTGCTGCGCGGCAACGTCGAGACGCGCCTGCGCAAGGTGGCCGAGGGCGAGTTCGATGCCACGCTGCTGGCGCTGGCGGGGCTGAAGCGGCTCGGCCTCGACGGTCGCGCCACGTCGGTCCTCGACCTCGAGTCGTTCCCGCCCGCGGTCGGGCAGGGCGCCATCGCCATCACCTGCCGGGCGGGCGACGAGGCCACGCTCAACGCCATCGCCCGCATCACCGACGCGGCCGTCGGGATCGCGCTGGCTGCCGAGCGGGCCTTCCTCACCGTGCTCGACGGCTCTTGCCGGACGCCCATCGCCGGCCATGCCACCGTGACGGCGGACGGCATCGCCTTCCGCGGGCTGGTGCTGCGCAGCGACGGGACCGAAGCCTTCGAGAGCCGCCGCACGGGGCCTGTCGCCTCCGCGGCCGAGCTCGGCCGGGACGCCGGCCGGGACATCCTGTCACGCGCGCCGGCCGACATCCTCGCCCACTGACCATGCGCGTCGCGGTCACGAGGCCCCGCCCTGCCGCCGACCGGACGGCGGCGCGGCTGGCCGCGCTCGGCCACGATCCCGTCGTCCTGCCCGTGCTGCGGATCGCCCCCACCGGGGCGCCGCTGCCGCCCGGTCCGTTCGTCGCCATCGCCGCGACGAGCGCCAATGCCCTCCTGGCCCTGCCGGACGGCGCGCCCGGCCCGCTGGCTGGCCTGCCGTTCCACGCGGTCGGCGCCGCCACGGCCAGGGCCGCCCGCACGGCGGGCTTCCGTGACGTGCGAGACGGCGGCGGCGATGCGCGGGCGCTGGCCGCGACGCTTCTCGCCGCCGGCCAGCGCGGGCGGCTGCTCTATCTCGCGGGCGTGGAGCGCAAGCCGGTGCTTGAGCAGGCGCTGGCAGGATCGGGGCTGGAGCCCGTCGCCGTCGAAGGCTACGACGCGGTTCCCGCGCAGCCCTCGATGGACGTGCTGCTCGGTGGGCCGGGCCCGACCGCCGTGCTGCACTACTCGCGCCGCAGCGCGGAGGCCTTCCTCGCAGCGGCCCGGGGCGCCGGCCACGAAGCGGCCATGGTTTCGCTGCCCCATCTGTGCCTCTCGCCCGACGTCGCGGCCCCGCTCGCGGCCGCCGGAGCGCCGAGGGTGCTGGTGGCGGAACGCCCGGACGAGGCCGCCCTGCTCGCGCTGCTCCCGGCTGCCGGCGGCTGAGCGCGGCGGCTTGCGATTCGTCATGGAAGGACGCGGCGCGGCGCCGGAGAGTCCGGCGCCGGCCTGCGCCTACAGGAGAGGTGCCGCCCTCGCGAGGGCGGGCTATAAGGAACGCAACGCAACGGCTCCGGCCGGCAGAGAGGCTGACGATGGCAGCGGACAAGGACCGGACGGCGGACAAGGCTCCGGCGACGGAAACGGAGGGAGCGCCGACGGAGCCTGCCGCGGAGGCCGCGGGGGTGGACCGCGGATCGCGGCGCAAGGGTGGCCGGCGCGAGATGCCCGTCATCGAGCTGAAGGCCGAGCCCGTGACGGACGGCCCCGCCGGCGAGCCATCGACCCAGGACAGCGCCGCGACCGAGGCTCTGCCGGCGGCGGAAGCGTCGCCCATGTCGTCCGTCCCGTCCGTTTCGGCGGCCGGGCCGGCGGCCAGCGAGGCCACGGCGCCCGCGGTCGAGCCTGCGGCGGAACCCGCTCCGGTCGAGCGTGACATCATCGTCGCCGCGACGCCCGAGCCGACGCCGGCCGCCGAGCCGGAGGCGCCGCTGGTCGCGCCGGTGTCCAGCCGCGTGCAGCGCGGGCCTTCCGTCGGCGTGCCGATCGCCATGGGGATCGTCGGCGGCATCATCGGGGCCGGGCTCATCGGCTCCGTGCTGATGCTGGTCGGCCCCTTCGCCGACCTGCCCGACCGGCTCACCTCGATCGAGACGAACGTCGGCGACCGCGCCCCGCGCAAGGCGATGGAGGCCGTGGAGAAGCGCGCGCAGGCGGCCGAGGCGGCGCTGCAGTCGCTGCGGACCGACCTCACGGCGCTCGCCGGCCGGCCGCAGGTGGCGCCCGGCGACATCACCGCGCTGACGCAGCGCATCGAGCGGCTCGACAGGGCCACGGCGCAGCTCGCGTCGCGGGCGCCCGCTCCGGCGGACGGCAGCGCGCCGCCTCCGGCGCCGCTCCCGCCGGTGGTCGTCGCCGGCAAGGAGAGCGCCGCGCTGGCGGTCGCCATGCTGATCCGCGACGCGGTGGGCCGCGGCGCACCCTACGGACGCGAGCTCGCCGCGCTCGAGGCCGGCGGCGCCGATGCCGCCACGGTCGCGAAGCTGAAACCGTTCGCCGCGTCCGGCGCCCCGCAGGCGCCCGCGCTCGCCACCGCCTTCGCGCCGCTGGCCGTCTCGCTTGCCAGCGGGCCTGCCGCGCCGGCGAACGCGGGCGTCGTCGACCGCGTCTCGACGTTCCTGTCGGGCGTGGTGCGGGTGCGACCCATCGGCGAGGCCACGGGCGAGAAGCCCGCCGCCATCGGCGCCCGGGCCGAGGCCGCGCTGCGCCGCGGCGACCTCGCCGCCGCCGCGAAGGACCTCGAGGCACTGCCGCCCGAGTCCCGGGCGACCGTCCAGCCCTTCCTCGATCGGCTCAAGGCCCGGCTCGCCGCCGGCCAGGCGGCCGATGCGCTCGTCGCCACGGCCGTCGAGCAGGTGATCGCCGCAACCGCCGCGTCCGGAGTGCCCACGCGATGATCCGCGTCCTCGTCTTCATCGCCCTGCTGGTCGGGCTCGCCTTCGGCGCCGCGTGGCTGGTCGACCGCCCCGGCGAGGTCGTCATGACCTTCGAGGGCTACCGCATCGAGACGAGCGTGCTCGCCGCGGTGGGCCTCGTCGCGGCGCTGGCCGCCTTCATCATCATCCTGTGGGCGCTCATCCGCGCGATCCTGCGCCTGCCGTCCGCGATCGGCTTCGCGTCCCGGGCCCGCAAGCGCGCCCGCGGGTTCGCCGCGGTGTCCCGCGGCATGATCGCCGTGGGTGCCGGGGACCCGCGCAGCGCCAAGCGCAACGCCGACGACGCCGGCAAGCTGCTCGGCAACGAACCGCTCGTCCTGCTGCTGCAGGCGCAGGCGGCGCAGATGGCGGGCGACCGCCCCGCCGCCGAGGGCGCCTTCAAGCGCATGCTGGAGGAGCCCGAGACCCGCGTGCTCGGCCTGCGCGGCCTTTTCGTCGAGGCGCGGCGCAAGGGCGACGCCGCTGCGGCGCGCGCCTATGCCGCCGAGGCCTCGCGGCTGGCGCCGACGGTGTCGTGGGCCGGGGAGGCGCTGCTGGAGTACCAGTGCGCCGACGAGGACTGGACGGGTGCCCTCGCCACGCTGGACCGCGGAGCGAAGGGCCTCGACAAGCCGGTCTACCGCCGCCAGCGGGCCGTGCTGCTCACGGCCGACGCGATGACGCGCGCCGAGCGCGAGCCGGACACCGCGCTGCAGAAGGTGCAGGAGGCGGTGAAGCTCGCCCCCGCGCTGGTGCCGGCGGTGGCGCTGATGTCGCGCCTGCTGGCGCGCAGGGGCGACCTGCGCAAGGCCTCCCGCGTCGTCGAGACGGCGTGGAGCCAGTCGCCGCACCCGGACCTCGCCGACGCCTATCTCGCCGTGCGCATCGGCGATTCCGTGCGCGACCGCCTCACGCGGGCCGAGAAGCTGCTGTCGCTGACGCCGCGCGATCCCGAGGCGCGGCTCGCCGTGGCGCAGGCGGCGCTGGCGGCTCGGCAGTTCGACAAGGCGCGCAAGGTCGTCGGACCTCTGCTGGAGGAGGGCCGGCCGCCGGTGCGCGTGTGCCTGCTGATGGCCGACCTCGAGGAGGCCGAGCACGAGCACGGCGGCGCCGTGCGCGAGTGGCTGGCGCGGGCCTCCCGCGCGCCGCGCGACCCGGCCTGGATCGCCGACGGCGTCATCGCCGACCGCTGGGCGCCGATCTCCCCGGTGACGGGGCGCCTCGACGCCTTCGTCTGGGGCACGCCGGTGGAGCAGATCACCGCGGCCCATCCCGAGCGCGTGTACCGCCCGCCGGCGGCCCGCCTGCCCGTGCCTCCGACGGACACGGTGCTCGTCGACGTCGACGAGCCCGAGGCGGCTGCCCCGCCCGAGCCTGCGCCGCAGCCGGCCGCGGCCAACGGCGCCGCGGCGTCCGCGCCTGCCGCCGCCCTTGCCGCCAGGGAGACCGTGACGACCGCGTCGGCCGCCGAGCCGGGCGCCGAACCGGCGCCCGCCGCGACGACGGCGCCCGTGGTGGAAGTGATGCCCCCTCCAGGCCCGGCGGACGACGGCCGGGGCGGCTCTGCCCGCCGCGGCGGGCCAGGGCAACCGAGCCCCGTCGTGTTTCCGCTGACCACGCCGCCGGACGATCCGGGCACGGAACTCGGCGAACGCCCGCAGCGGGGCCGGACCTACCTGCAGTAGCGCGGGGTCCGACCGCGCCGGTCGCACCGGGTCATCCCACGAAAAAAGGCCCCGCCGTCGCGGGGCCTTCTGCGTTCCGGCGCCTCGAAAGGCGGGATCAGGAGCTCATGTCGCCTTCGAGAACGGTGATGACGCGGCGGTTCTGCGAGGTGCAGGAGGAATCCGGGCAGTCGTTCACCTTGCGCGTGTTGCCGAGGCTCTTCACCCGCATCCGGTTGGCGGGCACGCCCTTGGCGGCGAGGTAGTCGCGCGCCGCCTCGGCGCGGCGCATGCCGAGCTTCATGTTGTACTCGGCGGTGCCCTTCTCGTCGGCGAAGCCTTCCACCTTGAGCTTGTAGCGGGTCCACTTCTTGGCGAACTCCGCCTGCTTGTCGAGCGTGGCGCGGGCCGTGTCGTCGAGGTCGTCGGAGTTCTCCGTGAAGTAGATGCGCCGCCCGACGTTGACGATGAAGTCCTCCGGGCTGCCCGGCGTGACGTCGGCGCCCTCGCCCACGGGCGCGTTGGTGACGTCGGCCGACTTCTCGGCCACGACGCAGCCGGCCACGACGAGGCCGGCCGCCATGGCCACGATGATGGATGTGATACGCCGCATGGTGAGTCCCCCTGGCTCACGAAGATCAAGGACGGGGCGCCGCGCCCCGCCCGCCTGGCATCGACGGGATCAGGCGTCCGCCGGCGCGCCGAGGTGCTTCAGGACCAGCACCTTCGTGCCCACCGGGCTGCGCTGGTACAGGTCGATGATGTCCTCCGGCAGCAGGCGGATGCAGCCCGACGAGACGTCGTCGCCGATGCTCCAGGGCTCGACCGTGCCGTGCAGGCGGTAGCCGAGGTCCTTGCCGTCGCGATAGAGGTACAGCGCACGCGGGCCGAGCGGGTTGTCCGGGCCGCCGGCCATGAAGCGCGGCAGCTCGGGCCGGCGCTCGAGCATCTCGGGCGGCGGGACCCAGTTCGGCCAGATCGCCTTGCGGGCGATGTAGGCGCGGCCGAACCACTGGAAGCCTTCCTTCTTCCCCACGCCGACGCCGTAGCGCAGCGCCGTGTTGTTCTCGAAGGTGACGTAGAGGAAGTGGTTCGCCGTATCGACCACGATGGTGCCCGGCGGCTCGTTGTGCTTGTACTTGACAAGCTGCCGCCGGAACTCCTTCGGGATCATGTTCATGTTGGTCTTGCGGTACGCGAAGCCGTTGTCCTCGGCCGTACCGGCGAAATAGTCCGCTTCGGACTGCGCCCTCGCCGCGACCGGCACCGCGGCAGCCGCCGCCACGCCGGCCAGGAAGGCCCTCCGGTCGATCTCCATGGTCCCCCCACCTGGTCGCGCGGTCCGCTGCGGACCGACGTCTTCAGCTTGCAGACTCTTTTGAGGAGGCTCAAGGGCCGGGATGGCGCTTGTGGCGCGTTGATTCGACGCCTGTTGCGCGGAAGGTACGGTCCGGACGCGCGTCGGCCCGGGCGTCTTGCCAATCCGCGGCCATCCGTCTATGAGGTGCCCCCGTCGCCGCAATAGCTCAGCTGGTAGAGCACGTCATTCGTAATGATGGGGTCGGGGGTTCGAATCCCTCTTGCGGCACCACTCTCCAGGCCATTCGTGCCTTTCGCGTGCCCAGCGGCCGGGGTGACGGTCGAACGGGATCCCCCGGATGCCGTTGATGACGACCCTGTCGGCTGATGTTGCGTCTGGGAGGCCCTCTTGGCTCGTTCTGCGACCCACCGTCCCCTGCTCACCGTCGTCACCGGCGTCGCCGCGCTCCTCGCCGGCGTCGCGGGTGTGACCGCCGCGCTCTTCGGCACGGCGCAGATGCTCGAGACCCGCCCCACCGCCGTCGAGGCCCGTCCCGCGGAGAAGGTGGGCCCTGCCCTGGCCGTGCGCCAGGCCGCGCCGCCGCCACGCCCGGCGGCCCCCGTCGCCACGGGCGCCACGACTGCTCCGGCGGTGGTGCCGGCCGAACCGGTGGCGCTGGCGCCGGCCGCCGAGCCCGCGCCCCGGGTGACCACCCGCTACACGGCGGCCGAGCCGATCGTCGAGGCCCGGTCGGTCGAGCCCGCGCCGGCCGTGCTGCCGCGGGCGCCGGCGCCTGCGGCCCCCGCCGTGCAGACGGCACAGACGGCAACGACGCCCGTGCCCGTGGCGCCGGCGCAGGCCGCACCGGCCGCGGAGAGGCCCCAGCGCGGCGCCGCCGGTTGCACGCAGTACAGGACCTACAACCCGGAGACGCAGACCTACCGCGGCTTCGACGGCAAGGTCCGCGAGTGCCGCCCGGGGAACTGACGACCGTCCCGCGGACGCGCTGACGTCGCGCTGCCGGTCGGGGCGGAACGCTCGCCGGCAGAAGGCGTTGATCGAACCTCTCGGGGGCACCCCACGAGGAGTTCGAGCCATGATGAACAAGATCAATGGCCTGGCCGGCGTCGCCGCGCTGGCGCTGCTGGCCGGTCTGGCCGGTCCGCCGGCGTTTGCCCAGTCCCGCGACATGCACCGCCAGGACCGCTCGCGCCCGGACGACATGCGGTCGTCCGACAGCCGGCGCCGGATGCACGGCGATGAGGCCGGCCGCTTCGGCCAGGGGCAGCGCGTGACGACGCAGATGCTCTACGACGAGGTCGCCCGGACCGGCGAGTTCGTGCAGATCAAGGGCCTCGGCCGCGCCTGGAAGCCCGACGACGTCGACGACGACTGGAAGCCCTACACGCGCGGCCGCTGGATCTTCAACCAGCAGGTCGGCTGGTATTTCGAGTCCCATGAGCCGTGGGCCGAGGTGACCTACCATTACGGCCGCTGGTACGACGACCCCGACGAGGGCTGGGTCTGGATCGCCGACACCGAGTGGGCGCCGGCGTGGGTCGAGTGGCGCTACAGCCGCCAGCACGTGGGGTGGCGTCCGCTGCCGCCGCGGCAGGCCCCGCGCGTCGCCCGGCGTTCCGGCCGCGAGACGGTGGTGCGCGAGGAGTGGGTGTTCGTCCCGACGGAGCGCATCACGACCGAACGGATCAGCACGGTCATCGTCGAGGAGCCGCAGCAGATCACGACGATCTACCGCGAAACGCGACCGATGGGCCGGGTGGAGCGGCGGGGCTCGTACGCGGTGAACTTCGGCCTCGATCCCGACGTCGTCCGCCGCGAGTCGCGCGTGACCATCGAGTCCCGCAACCTCCCCCGCGTCGAGGCGGCGCCCGTGCCGCAGGCGGTGCAGGCCATCAGCACCGAGCAGCGCACGACGACGTCGACCACCACGGAAGGGGCGCGTCCCCCGGACCAGCAGCGGGACGCGACGCGTCCGTCCGGCGCGACCGACACCGACCGCACCACCACCGGCTCGACGCAGCAGACGCCGGACGCGCAGCAGCGGCTGCGGCGCGACCAGCAGAAGGACGCCACCCGCCCGGCCGGCGATGACGCCACGTCCAGCGGGATCACCGGGTCGACGACCGAGACGCGAGGGTCCGGCACGACACGGCAGTCCGAGGACCAGCAGCGCCTGCGCAGCGAGCAGCGCAGGGACGCGCCCCGTCCCGGCACGCCCGATGCGCGCTCGACGGACCGCACGCGGCCCGGCGAGACCGGCCCCTCGGGAGCCGCTCGCACGATGGACGGCAAGGACGGCGACGCCGCCACCACCGGCGCCACCCGCCAGCAGGGCGTGACGCAGGGTTCCGCCGACAAGGCGGATGACGACGCGAAGAAGCGGATGCGCAACGCGACGGGCAAGGAGGGCAACGCCGCGACGGCGCCCGATCCCCGCCGGCGGGGCGAACCCTACCCCACCGGCGCGGCGCAGCGCCAGCCGAACCCGGGCGCACCGGCGCAGGACACGCGTCGCAACGACGACGCGATGACGCCGTCGGCCCGGTCGGGCGCGCAGGACGACCAGCGGCGCCGCCAGGGGGTGTCCGGGCCGAGCGACCGGCCCGCGGCGGCGCGGTCTTCCTCCGGTGACGAGACGACAGGGTCCGTGGCCCGCCCGGGCGCCAAGGCCATGCCTCAGGCCCCGAATCCGGGCAAGGGCGACGCCGGCGCCGCGACCGGCGGGAAGGGCCCGGGCGAAGGCCGCAAGCTGCCGAAGCCGGGCGACGCCAGCGACTAAGGGTGGCTTTGCGCCCCCCGCAACGATGGAAGCCCGGCGGGATTTTGGTCCTGCCGGGCTTATCACGTTGAGGTTTCGTCAAATGATTCAACCTACGGTTCACTTAAGCGTGAGCATGGGGGCGACGCCGCCAGATGGGCGATCCCAGAGTCGGGACACCGTTCACCGCCGGCGGGACTGCGCGGCGGAATGCCGGAGACGTGCGCCTCCGCCGGTCGAGTTCCCCCCTCACCGTTCTCGGCGTCGTTCTGGGGATCGTGGCCGCCGTCACGCTCGCCTCGATCGTCGCGATCTTCCTCGTGCTCGAGAACGAGCAGAGCCGGGAAGCCGACGTCGTCATCAGCAACCGCCCGTGGTCGGCCTTCCAGCTCCACAGCGAAGCCAACCTGACCCTGCGGGCGCTCACCGACGCGCTGTCGAAGGATGTGATCGCCGCGGACGACCTCGACCGCGTCCGGCTGAGGGCCGACATCTTCATCAGCCGCTTCCCGGTCTATCTCGAGGCGCGGCGCAGCCAGGCGATGCCCTATGACGCCGAGCTCGACGGCGTCGTCGCCTCCCTGCAGAAGGACGCCGAGCGCGACGTCGCGCAGCTCGACGCCCTCGCGACCGGCGACCGGACGCGGGACGTCCTCCTCGTTCTCCGCGACAGCCTCGCCGGCATGGTGCCGAAGCTCGCCAACGTGCTCGGCCGCGTGCACCAGGCCGACATCCAGCGTCGCTGGGAGGAGCGCGAGGCCATCCACGAGCTGCACCGGATGCTGGCCACGGCGGTGGGCGGGCTCGCCCTCTCGATGCTCGGGCTGATGGTCTTGCTCATCCGGCAGATGCGGCGCGTCATCCGCACGCAGGCCCGCATGGAGGCCGTGGAGCGCGAGAACCTCGCGGCCTCGCTGGCGCTCGTCCAGCGGGACGAGCAGGCCGCGTCCCTGCGACGCGAGGCCGAGCTGGCGGAGACGGTGAACACCTTCAACGGCAAGGTGAACGACTCGGTGACGCGGCTCGCGGCGATGATCGAGGACATCACCGAGCGCTGCACGGCGATGACGAAAGCCGTCGAGCAGGCCCGCGGCGGCAGCGAGACGGCCTCGCAGGCATCCAGCCGGGCGGCCGAGCATGTCCTCTCGCTGGCGCGGACGGCCGACGCCATGTCGAGCGCCGCCCGCGACATGGCGACGAAGTCCGCCGAGACGAGCCTCACCGCCATCGACGCGACGGGGGAGGCCGACCGGACGGGCCAGGCCATCCACGAGCTCTCGAGCGCGGTCGCCCACATCGGCTCCATCACGCGGCTCATCGCGTCGATCGCCGGGCGGACGAACCTGCTGGCGCTCAACGCCACGATCGAGGCGGCGCGTGCGGGCGAAAGCGGCCGCGGCTTCGCGGTCGTCGCCGCCGAGGTCAAGTCGCTCGCCCTGCAGACCAGCGACGCCACCGCCGACATCACGCGCCAGATCCAGGCCATCCAGGATGCCGCCGCCTCGTGCATGCACGCGATGGACGGCATCCGCGCCCGCATCGCCTCGCTGGGCACCACGGGCGAGCAGATCGGCGCGATCATCGACACGCAGAGCCGCTCGGTGGAGCAGGTCGCCAGCATGATGCGCGACGTCACGCACGAGACCGTCGCCGTCTCGTCGACCTCGCGCAGCGTCGCGCAGGCCGCCGAGCACGCCAACGCCGCGGCCGGCGCCGTCCTGCACCTCATGGTGGAGGTGAACGAGGAAGGCCGGCGCATCCGGCGCGACATCGAGCAGTTCCGGCGCAGCCTCGCCGAGGCGCAGGGGTCGCGCGCGCAGGCTTCGTGAGCCCGCCGGACGGAAATCGGTCGCGCCGAAGGGCCTGTCACGTTCATTCGCCTTGAGATCGGGCGCGAGGCGGGTTAGGCACGCGCATCCCCACAGTCGCGGGGCGGCGGTTTCCCGCAGGGACGCCGCGCCTCCAGGCAGGAACGCTATATGGCCAAGGAAGAAACCATCGCTTTCGAGGGTCTCGTCACGGAGCTGCTGCCGGACGCGCGCTACCGCGTGCAGCTCGACAACGGTCACACGGTGATCGCGTACACGTCCGGCAAGATGAAGAAGAACCGCATCAAGACCCTCGCGGGCGACCGGGTGACGGTGGAGATGTCGCCCTACGACCTCGACAAGGCGCGCCTCGTGTTCCGCCACAAGGACGAGCGGGCCAGCACCGGCCCGGGCCCCGCGCGCCCGAACTTCCGTCGTCGCTGAGACGAGCCTGCCGCGCGCAGGGTTGCCCAGGGGATGCCCGTGCCTTGACGGTGGAATGCTTCGGCCGGGATGCCGATCCCGTGGAAAATTCATTCCTGACGTGATTTGATGCCCTGCGACGTCGGCGCCGGCCGACGGCGACGCCAGCGCGGGCAGGGCATGAGCGAACCGTCGACCCCACGCGACTTCGAGGGCCTGAAGGCTCTCCTGGCCGAACGCGAGCGCGCGCTGCCGCGGCGCCTGCAGCAGGTGGCCGAGTTCGCGATGGCCCATCCCGACGAGGTGGCCTTCGGCACCGCGGCCTCCATCGCCTCGCTGGCCGACGTGCAGCCCTCGACCCTCGTCCGCTTCGCGAAGGCGCTCGGCTATGCCGGCTTCAGCGACCTTCAGGGCGTGTTCCGGCACCGGCTGCGCGAGCGCTGGCCCGACTACGAGGAACGGCTGCGGACCCTCAACGACGTGTCGAACGCCGGGCGCGACCCGCTGCGCCTTCTGTTCGGCTTCGTCGAGAGCGCCGCGACCTCGCTGGAGCGGATGCGCCAGACCATCTCGGGTGAAGACCTCGAGCGCGCGGTCGATCTCCTGGCGCGGGCCGACACGATCTACCTGCTGGGGCAGCGCCGCGCCTTCCCCATCGCCGCCTATCTCGCCTATGCCCTGCCGAAGCTGAAGGTGCGCTCGCTGCTGGTCGACAATGTCGGCAGCCTGGGTCCAGAGCAGCTCGCCGACGCGGGGCCCGGCGACGCGATGGTGGCGGTGAGCTTCACGCCCTATACCCCCTTCACGATCGACCTGTCGAAGGCCGCGGCGGAGGCCGGGGTGCCGGTGATCGCCATCACCGACAGCGTGTTCTCGCCGCTGCGCCCGCATGCGGCGGTGTGGTTCGAGGTGGTGGAGAGCGATTTCGGATCGTTCCGCTCGCTCTCCGCGTGCCTCAGCCTCGCCATGGCACTCGCCGTCGCCGTGGGCGAGAAGCGCGCCGCCACGGCGGCACGCCCGGCGCGGGCCGGGCGGGAGACCGGCTAGACGGTCGGCCGGGCCTCAGCCGCGCCCGACATAGGGCATCTTCGTCGCCATCACGGTCATGCTGAGCACGTTGGCGTCGAGCGGCAGGCCGGCCATGTACACGACCGCGTCGGCGATGTGCTGGGCGTCGATCGTCGGCTCCGGCATCATCGTGCCGTTGGCCTGCGGGACGCCGCTCTTCATGCGCTCCGTCATGTCGGTGGCCGCGTTGCCGATGTCGATCTGGCCGACGGCGATGTCGTAGGCGCGGCCGTCGAGGGCCGCCGTCTTGGTGAGCCCCAGCACGCCATGCTTCGTCGCCGTGTAGGGCGAGGACATCGGCCGCGGCACGTAGGACGACACGGAGCCGTTGTTGATGATGCGCCCGCCGCGCGGCGTCTGCGCCTTCATCACGCGGAACGCGTTCTGGATGCACAGGAACGTGCCGGTGAGGTTGGCCTCCACGACCGTCTGCCACTGCTGGAAGGTCAGCTCCTCGATCGGGATCGCCGGGGCGCCGGTTCCGGCGTTGTTGAAGACCACGTCGAGGCGTCCGTACGTCTCGACGGTGCGGTCGAAGAGGGCGCGCACCGAGGCCGGGTCGCCGACATTGGTGGGAACGGCCAGCGCCGTCCCGGCGCCGTGCGCCGCCGTGATCATCGACGCCGTCTGCTCCAGCGGCTCGACGCGGCGGCCGGCGAGGGCGACGTTGTAGCCGGCCTTCGCGAGCGCCAGCGAGACGGTGCGTCCCACGCCCGACCCTGCCCCCGTGACGATCGCGATCCTGCGGCTCATGTGCATCTCCCGTTCCGGCCGCTTCTCCGGGCGGCGCATGCGGGCGACACAATGGCCACAGGCGTGGCGCGAGGCAACCCTCCGGCGGGAACCCGGCCATGCGTTGCCGGTTGATCGGGGCAGGAGGAGCCATGACCAGCCTTCGTCGTCCCGCCCGTGCCGCGCTCTTCGGCCTCGCCGCCCTCATCGCGGCCGCGGCCGCCGCCACGGCCGCAACGGCCCAGACGCCGGCCCGCCCGCCGGTGCTGCCGCAGGAGCCCGACCCCAGGAAGACCGTGCCGGAGAAGGTCGACCCGCCGCTGACGCGCGAGGACGACACGACCGGAACGCTGAGCGACAAGCTCAAGGACTCCAAGGGTGTCATCAAGCCGCCGCCGAACATGGACCCGGAGATCCGGGTGCCGGCGCCGGTGCCCAACCCGGGGACCACGCCGGTCATCCCGCCGCCGGGCACGCCCGGCGGGGCGGACGCACCGACGCCGAAATGAGGTGACGCCATGACCGCGGATGCCGATCCCCACGCCGTCGCCCACGCCGCCGGACGCGCCAACCGGCTGCCCATCGAGGAGACGGAGCGACTCGTCGCGGCGGACAGGGTCACGGGGGCCGCGGTGTTCGACCGCGACGGCCGGCGCGTCGGCTCCGTGCAGACCTTCATGGTCGACAAGGCGACGGGCAAGGTGGCGTACGCCGTGCTGTCGCTGGGCGGCCTCCTCGACGCGGAGGAGCGGTACCACCCGCTGCCGTGGCAGAGCCTGAGCTACGACCCCGACCGCGGGGGCTTCGTGCTGCCGGCGTCCCGGCAGGAACTGGAGGCAGGGCCCAGCTACCCGCCCGCCGAGCCGCCCTGGGGCGACGACACCTTCGGCCGCGGCGTCTACGACTACTACAAGGTGCCGTGGTACCTCTGAGATCGTTCGAATTTTCGGCGTTCTTGATTCAATGACGCGTCGAATGAAAGTCGAATAAGCGGGACTCCTCACACGCCGCGGCGACCATGCCTTCGTGTCGCCGCGGAGAGCCCCCGGGATGCGTGCAATTTGAGGCAATCCCGTCAGGCAATTGCGGGAGAGCGCGCCGTTCGATGGCCCCACCAAGGGGCCGATCATGCACGCATCTTCCCTCGCCGCTCTTCTTGCCGCCGCCTTCGCCGCCCTGATGCCGAGGGCCGTCGGGGAACCCGCGATGACCGCCGGGGTCGAGCCCCCGGGACGGCCCGCGATCGTCCTGGCGAACCTCGGCGATCGTTCCACCGGGCTGCCGCCGAGCTCCGCGCCCATGGCGCCGGGCGGCATCGCGCGGCCGATCACCGGCTGGCTCAAGTTCTGCAAGATCTACGTCGACGAGTGCCGGGTCGACCCGGCCGAGAGCGACACGATCCGCCTGACGCCGGCGGTCTGGGCGCTGATCAACGAGGTCAACACCTCGGTCAACACCGCGATCCGCCCGGTCACCGACGTCGACCACTGGAACGAGCTCGACCGCTGGGACCTTGCCGAGGACGGCCGCGGCGACTGCGAGGACTACCAGCTCCTCAAGCGCCGCAAGCTGGCGATGCTCGGCCTGCCGCGCCGCGCCATGGTGATGACGGTGGTGCTCGACGAGCGCAACGAGGGCCACGCCGTCCTGACGCTGCGCACGGACCGCGGCGACCTCATCCTCGACAACAAGCGCAACGACGTGCTGGCCTGGCACAAGACGGGCTATGTCTTCGTCAAGCGCGAAAGCCAGGCCGACTCGAGCTGGGTGAACCTGAACCACGTCAGTGGCGTCGGCACCACCGCGGCGCGCTGATATCGCCGCCACGGGGCTGCCCGTGGTAGGGAAGGGCGTGGCCGAACCGCTCGTCATCGCCCGCCTGTCCGCCGGAGAAACCCTCGCCCGCGACCTCGCGGCCTGGGGCGGGGCCGGCTTGCGCGTGAGCATCGTGCCGGAGCACGACGACACCGCGCTCCAGCGGGTCCTTCCGCAGGCTGACGCGCTGCTGCACGTGCTGAAGCCCGTCGACGCGGCGCTGTTCGCCGCCGCGCCCCGCCTGCGGCTGGTCCAGAAGATCGGCGTCGGCGTGAACACGATCGACCTCGATGCCGCCCGCCGGTACGGCGTCGCCGTCTGCAACATGCCGGGCGTCAACACGCCCGCGGTCGCCGAGATGACGTTGGGCCTCATGCTGGCCGTGCTGCGGCGCATCCCGGCGCTCGACGGGGCGGCCCGGACCCCCGGCGGCTGGTCGCCGGGACCCGGCGCGGAGGAGGGTTTCGGCGAGATCGCCGGCCGCACCGTGGGCCTCGTCGGCGCCGGCGCCGTGGCGCGGCGGCTGGCGGTCGCGCTGGGGGCGCTGGGGGCCGAGGTCGTCTGCTGGAGCCGCACGGAACGGCCCGACATGCCGGCCCGCTTCGTGCCGTGGCCGACGCTGCTGGGGACGTCCGACATCGTGTCGCTGCACGTGCCTCTCGTGGAGGCGACGAGCGGGCTCATGAACCGGCAGGCCTTCGCGGCGATGAAGCCGGGCGCCATCCTCGTGAACACCGCCCGTGGCGGCCTCGTCGACGAGACGGCCTTGATCGACGCGCTGACTTCGGGCCGCCTCGCGGGCGCGGGCCTCGACGTGCTGGGCGAGGAGCCTCCCCCTGCGGACCATCGGTTGCTGGCCCGGCAAGACGTGGTGCTGGCCCCGCACATGGCGTGGCTGACGCCGGAGACGTGGCGGCGGGCACTGGCGGTGGCGCTGGACAACGTCTGCCGCCTGCGCGACGGCCTGCCCCTGCTCAATCGGGTGGCCTAGCCCGCTCACGGCTCGGTCGCGATCGACGCAAAAGGGCGCCCGAAGGCGCCCTTTCGTCGTCTTGTGCGGCCGAAGCTCCAAGCGGGCCGGCCGGGTTTTCGTGATGGCCGTCAGAAGTCCATCCCGCCGCCCATGCCGCCGCCGGCCGGCATCGGGGCGTCCTTCTTCGGCTTCTCGGCGATCAGGGCCTCGGTCGTGATCAGCAGGCCGGCCACGGACGAGGCGTCCTGGATGGCGGTGCGCACGACCTTGGCCGGGTCGATGATGCCGAGCTTGAAGAGGTCGCCGTACTGGCCGGACTGGGCGTCGTAGCCGAACGCGTAGTCGGCCTTCTCGACGATCTTGCCGATGACGACGGAGCCGTCCTCGCCGGCGTTGTCGACGATCTGGCGGGCCGGGGCGGAGATGGCCTTGCGGACGATCTCGATGCCGGTCTTCTGGTCGTCGTTGGAGAAGGGCAGGCCCTCCAGTGCCTTCAGCGCGCGCAGCAGCGCGACGCCGCCGCCCGGCAGGATGCCTTCCTCGACCGCGGCGCGGGTGGCGTTGAGCGCGTCGTCGACGCGGTCCTTCTTCTCCTTCACCTCGACCTCGGTCGCGCCGCCGACGCGGATCACCGCGACGCCGCCCGCGAGCTTGGCGAGGCGCTCCTGCAGCTTCTCGCGGTCGTAGTCCGAGGTGGTCTCCTCGACCTGCGCCTTGATCTGCTGGACGCGGCCCTCGATGTCCTTCTTCTTGCCGGCGCCGTCGACGATCGTCGTGTTCTCCTTCTCGATCCGGACCTTCTTTGCCCGGCCGAGCATGTTGAGCGTGACGTTCTCGAGCTTGATGCCGAGGTCCTCGGCGATCATCTGGCCGCCGGTCAGGATGGCGATGTCCTCGAGCATGGCCTTGCGGCGGTCGCCGAAGCCCGGCGCCTTCACCGCCGCGACCTTGAGGCCGCCGCGCAGCTTGTTGACGACGAGCGTGGCCAGGGCCTCGCCCTCGACGTCCTCGGCGATGATCAGCAGGGGCTTGCCCGTCTGCACCACCGCCTCGAGCACGGGCAGCATGGCCTGCAGGCCGGAGAGCTTCTTCTCGTGGATCAGGATGTAGGGATCATCCAGTTCCACCAGCATCTTCTCGCTGTTGGTGATGAAGTAGGGCGAGAGGTAGCCCCGGTCGAACTGCATGCCCTCGACGACGTCGAGCTCGGTCTCGAGGCTCTTGGCCTCCTCGACCGTGATGACGCCCTCGTTGCCGACCTTCTTCATCGCCTCGGCGATCATGCGCCCGATGGAGGCGTCGCCGTTGGCGGAGATGGTGCCGACCTGGGCGATCTCGTCGTTCGAGGTGACCTTGCGGGCGTTCTTTCCGAGGTGCTTCACCACGGCCTCGACGGCGACGTCGACGCCGCGCTTCAGGTCCATCGGGTTCATGCCGGCGGCCACCGCCTTGGCGCCCTCCTTCACGATCGCCTGGGCGAGGACGGTCGCCGTCGTGGTGCCGTCGCCGGCGGCGTCGTTCTGCTTCGACGCGACCTCGCGCACCATCTGGGCGCCCATGTTCTCGAACTTGTCGGCGAGCTCGATCTCCTTGGCGACGGTGACGCCGTCCTTGGTGATCCGGGGCGCGCCGAACGACTTCTCGATGACGACGTTGCGGCCCTTGGGGCCCAGCGTGACCTTCACCGCGTTGGCGAGGACGTCGACGCCGCGCAGCATCTTCTCGCGAGCGTCCTGGGAAAACTTCACTTCCTTGGCAGCCATGGATTCATCACTCCCTGAGACGTGATGGCAGGATGGACGGCCGTTGCGGCCCGTCCGGGGTTACGCGGCCTTCTTGCGGGCGACGGTCTCCTCGAGAATGCCGAGGATGTCGCTCTCCTTCATAATCAGCAGGTCCTCCCCGTCGATCTTCACCTCGGTGCCGGACCACTTGCCGAAGAGCACGCGGTCGCCGGGCTTCACGTCGAGCGCGACGAGCTTGCCGCTCTCGTCGCGGGAGCCGGGGCCGACGGCGATGACCTCGCCCTGCTGCGGCTTCTCCCGGGCTGTGTCGGGGATGATGATCCCGCCCGCGGTCCTCTCGTCGGCATCGATGCGACGGACGACGACGCGGTCGTGAAGTGGCCGAAACTTCATGAGTTCCTCCAGATCCATCTTCGATGATGTTTCGTTGCGGACCGGCCGGCCCCGCTCCGAGAGCCGGTGCCTGAGCCGTCCGGCAAACGAGTTAGGAAGCGTCCGGCCGGGCTTCAAGACCCCCCGTCGCGCGTCCGTCGCGGTGCGTGGAAGAGACTGGAAAGGCCCGCGAAAACGCGAAAGGCCGGGCGCTGGGCCCGGCCTTTCCGAACGGCGGCGATGACGCCGGGATCAGTCCTTGGCGCGCTCCACGTAGGAGCCGTCGGCGGTCATGATGACGACGCGGGTGCCGGCCGAGATGTGCGGCGGCACCATGGTGCGGGCGCCGTTCGACAGGATCGCGGGCTTGTAGGAGGAGGAGGCGGTCTGGCCCTTCACGGTGGGCTCCGTCTCGGTGATCTCGAGCGTCACGCGGGCAGGCAGCTCGATGGCCACCGGCACGCCCTCGTGCATGCTGACGACACAGGTCATGTTCTCCTGCAGCCAGACCGACTGGTCGCCCAGCACGTCCTCGGGGACGGTGATCTGGTCGAAGGTCTCGGCATTCATGAAATGCCAGCCCTCGCCGTCCTGGTAGAGGAAGTTGTAGTCGCGGTCCTCGACGAAGGCGCGCTCGACCTGCTCCGTCGTGCGGTAGCGCTCCGACACCTTCACGCCGTCGGACAGGCGGCGCATGTCGAGCTGCGTGACGGGGGTGCCCTTGCCGGGGTGGATGTTCTCGGCGCTGAGAACGACGTAGAGCTTGCCGTCCTGTTCGACGATATTGCCCTTGCGGAGCGAGCTGGCGATGACCTTCACGGATCTGTCTCTCTGGATCGATTGTTCGCCGCAGGCGATTGCAGGCCACGGCCGCGCTGTCAAGCGCGGCGGCGCCGGGCGCCCCGCCGGGACGCCCCGTCCGTGAGCGCCCGCGGCCCCGCGCCCTCGCCGTGGTGGAGCCGCGACGTCCACGCGGACCGGCGCCCGTTCCTCGCCGCCCGGCGGGCCGTCGCATCCTCGATCCGTCGCTGGTTCGAGGGAGAGGGCTTCGAGGAGGTGGAAACGGCGGTCCTGCAGGTCTCGCCGGGGAACGAGGCCCACCTCCACGCCTTTGCCACACAGGCGACCGCTCCCGACGGATCCGTCCGGCCCCTTTACCTGCACACCTCTCCGGAATTCGCCTGCAAGAAGCTGCTCGCGGCCGGGGAGGAGCGGATCTTCACCTTCGCCCGCACCTTCCGGAACCGGGAGCGCGGGCCGCTGCACCACCCCGAGTTCACGATGCTGGAGTGGTACCGGGCGCGCCAGCCCTGGACCGTCCTCATGGACGACTGCGCGGCGCTGCTGCGCCGGGCGGCCGAGGCGACGGGCCGGGCGGCCCTCGTCTGGCGCGAGGGCACCTGCGACGCTCTCGCCGAACCGGAGCGTCTGTCGGTGGCCGAGGCGTTCGACCGGTTCGCCGGCATCGACCTGCTGGCGACCGTCGACGGGCATGCCACCGACCGGGACGGACTGGCGGCGGCCGCAAGGGAAGCAGGGATCCGGGTGGCCGGAGACGACACCTGGGCGGACGTGTTCAGCCGGGTGCTGGTGGAGCGGATCGAGCCGCGCCTCGGCTTCGGCCGCGCCACCGTGCTCCACGGCTATCCGGTGAGCGAGGCGGCGCTCGCGCGCGCAGACGCGGCCGATCCACGCGTGGCGGAGCGGTTCGAGCTCTATGCCTGCGGCGTCGAGCTCGCCAACGGCTTCGGCGAGCTGGCAGACCCTGCCGAGCAGCGGCGGCGCTTCGTCGCCGAGATGGACGAGAAGGAGCGCGTGTACGGCGAGCGCTACCCGATCGACGACGACTTCCTCGCCGCCCTGGCTCACATGCCGCCCGCCAGCGGCATCGCGCTGGGCTTCGACCGGCTGGTGATGCTGGCGACCGGCGCCCGGCGGATCGAGCAGGTGATGTGGACGCCGGTGGCCGAGATGTGAGAGAGAGCGGCATGACCTCCGCCTCCGTGCCCCTGCGCGACCCGACCACCCGCACGCTCCGCAGCGTGGGCGACCTCGTCGAGGCCGGCCTGGTGGGGGAAGATGCCGCTGGCGCGCTCGAGGCCGTGGCGGCACGCTACGCCGTCGCCGTCACCCCCGAGGTGCGGGCGCTGATCGACCCGTCGGACCCGGACGACCCCATCGCCCGGCAATACGTGCCTGACCCGCGCGAGCTCGACACGCGGCCGGAGGAGCGGGCGGACCCGATCGGCGACGACGCGCACAGCCCGGTCGAGGGCATCGTCCACCGCTACCCGGACCGGGCGCTGCTGAAGCTCGTCAGCGTCTGCGCGGTCTACTGCCGGTTCTGCTTCCGGCGCGAGACGGTGGGGCCGCAGGGCTCCGGCATGCTCTCGCACGGCCAGCTCTCCGCGGCGCTCGACTATGTCGGCGCCCATCCGGAGCTGTGGGAGCTCATCGTGACGGGCGGCGACCCGCTCGCCCTGTCGCCGCGGCGCCTCGCCGACCTGACGGAGGCCGTCTCGGCCATCCCGCATGTCCGGGTGATGCGCTGGCACACGCGCCTGCCGGTGGCGGCGCCGTCGCGGGTGACGGCGGACCTCGTCGCGGCGATGCGCGGCTTTCGCGGCACGACCTACGTCGCCGTGCACGCCAACCATCCGCGCGAGCTCACCGCCGAGGCGCGGGCCGCCTGCGCCCGCCTCGCCGACGCCGGCATCGCGCTCGTCAGCCAGACCGTGCTCCTCAAGGGCGTCAACGACGATGTCGACACGCTGGCGGCGCTGATGCGCGGCTTCGTCGAGGCCCGCGTGAAGCCCTACTACCTGCACCAGGGCGACCTCGCGCCCGGCACGGCGCACCTGCGCACGACGCTGGAGGAGGGGCGCGCCCTCGTCGCCGCCCTGCGCGGCCGGGTCTCCGGGCTCTGCCAGCCCCACTACGTGCTCGACATCCCCGGCGGCCACGGCAAGGCGCCGATCGCGCCGGACGCGCTGGACCCTGCCGACGGTTCGGTCACCGACTGGCGCGGACAGCGCCACGCCTACCCGCCTGCCGGGGAAAACTGAGGACACGGGTCCTTTACCAAGTCGAGAGATCGCCGGCCGACGGAGGCCGCGCTGAAACGACCCGGCAACGCGCGTCGTTGGATCGTCGGACGCGTCAGGGCCAGAAGGCCCTCCGGGGATCGACCATGTTCGCACGTCTCGCCGCCGCGCTCGGCCTTCTGTTCATCGCCCTCCTCCCGACCGCCGCCTCGGCCAAGGTGGAGATCAAGATCGACCTCGCCTACCAGACGATGCGGGTCGAGACGGACAAGGGCGAAGTCTTCATCTGGCCGATCTCGAGCGGGCGAAAGGGCTACGGCACGCCGCGCGGGACCTACGAGCCCTACCGGCTGGCGCGCATGCACTATTCGCGGAAGTACAACAACGCGCCGATGCCGCACTCGATCTTCTTCCACGGCGGCTACGCCATCCACGCGACCACCGAGGAATCCCGGCTCGGCCGGCCGGCGTCCCACGGCTGCATCCGCCTGTCGCGGGCCCACGCCGCCAAGCTCTTCGAGCTGGTGAAGGCGGACGGCGCGGTCATCGCCATCAACGGCAACCCGCCGACCGGCACCATGCTGGCCTCCGCGTCGGCGCCGAAGCCGGCCAAGGTCGCCAAGGCCCGCACGGCGAAGCCTGCGGCCGTGGCCGCCCGCCAGGCGCCCGCTCCCGCCGCGCTGGGCTACGCGCCGATGCCGAAGTCGATGGAGCCGCTCCAGACCTGGGCGAAGAACCCGGCCGCGTGGTCGCAGCGCTGACCGCGGCCGGCCCCTTCGCGGGACGGTGCCAAGCGGGCCGTCCTGCGCTATGATTCCGTCGGCGCGGACGACGACCGGGGCCGACGGTGCGGAGCTGGATCAGTGACGACGAGGACGAGCACGACCGTCGCATGACGGTGAACCTGCTCGTCATGATCGTGTGCCTGCTTCTCCTGGGGGCGGGGCTCTTCATCGTCGAGGCGCTGCACCGTGCCGGAAAGGTGCAGACCTGTTTCGAGGCGGGACGCCGCACCTGCGTCGCCCAGGGAATCCGCTGACCCCGCCGGCGATCGACGGCTCGACGCAGCGGCCGGGTTGTGGCACGCTTCGTGCGTCGCGGGCCCCCGTGCCCATCCTGCGATCCGCCATGACCGCGTCGACCGACAAGCCCATCCTCGTCGTCCTCCACCAGGAGCACTCCACCCCGGGCCGCGTGGGCCGCCTGCTCGTCGAGCGCGGCTACCGCCTCGAGGTGAAGCGGCCGCCGCTCGGCTGCGTCCTGCCGGACACCCCCGACCACTATGCCGGCGTCGTCGTCTTCGGCGGGCCGATGAGCGCCAACGACGAGCACGACTGGGTGCGGCGCCAGACCGACTGGATCGGCTGCGTCCTCAAGGCCGGGACGCCCTTCCTCGGACTGTGCCTCGGCGCCCAGATGCTGGCCCGCCACCTCGGCGCGCGGGTCGCGCCGCATCCGGACGGCCACGCCGAGATCGGGTACTACCCCATCCGCCCGACGTCGGCCGGCGAGCAGCTGGCCGACACGATCGGCGTGCGCTGGCCGACCAGCGTCTACCAGTGGCACCGCGAGGGCTTCGAGACGCCGCGCGGCGCCACGGCGCTGGCCGAGGGCGACATCTTCCCCAACCAGGCCTTCCGCTACGGGGACCGCGCCTACGCGCTGCAGTTCCACCCGGAGGTGACCTACGCGATGATGTGCCGCTGGACGACCCGGGCCCACGAGCGGATGGCGATGCCCGGTGCGCGCAGCCGGCCCGAGCATCTCGAGGGCTGGTACATCCACGACCCGGCCGTGCGCCGGTTTCTCGACGCGTTCCTCGACCACTGGCTGTCGCCGGTGGCCGCAACGACGGTTGCCGATCCGTCGTCCGCACCGGCGGAACGCCGGCTGGAGGCGGTCGGCTAGGGCCACGCGTCCCGAAGAGGAGGGGGCTGCGATGAGGGGCAAGGCATTCCTGCGCATGACGCTCACCGCCGCCGGCCTTGCCGCGGCGGTCCCGGCACTCGCCGATTCCATCGACGGCAACTGGTGCAACGCCGCCGGCACCCGGCAGATGCAAATCTCCGGCACGACCATCGTCACGCCGGGCGGCAAGAAGATCGAGGGCCGCTACGCGCGCCACTCGTTCACCTACACCGCGCCCGACGGCGACCCTGCCGCCGGGGCGATGATGCAGCTGCAGCTCCTGAACGAGAACCTGATCCGTTCATCCGGCGGCGACCTGCCGGTCGACAGCTGGCACCGCTGCGAGCAGACGAGCTGACCCCTGCGTCCCCGCGGCGGGTGCTTCCGAATCAGCGCGCGAGGCCGACCCGGCCCAGCAGGCGGGCGATGACGAGCGCGCCGAGCGCCCATGCGCCGTTGATCACCAGCCCCGTGACGAGGCGGGCGAGCCCGAGGTCGCCCACGGGCCGGCCCTTGAGCGGCCCGACGACGAACCATCCGACGAGCGTCGTCGCCAGGCCGAGCAGGAGCGTCGGGACGAGCCAGCCCACCACGCCGCGCCCGGCGCGGTCGGCGACGGCGAGGAGGACGACGCCCCAGACACCGCCCCAGAAGGCGAGCGACAGGACCTGCGGCACGCCGAAGGGGGGCACGGGCTGCATGGACCAGCCGCCGCCCGCAGCGAGGAAGCCCAGCGCGCCGCCGGCGGCGATCACGGCCTGGTGCACGGTGAGCACCGCGAGAAAGCCCGCCGCGAAGCCGAGCACCACCGTTCCGATGCGCATGCGGAGCCTCCAGCGTGAGCTTGGCGGGACAGAAGCAGCGGGGCAGGGATCGCGCAAGGCGTGATCCGCGTTTCTCCCTACGGTTTCGCCCGATCTACAAGAGGCCGCAAGCCTCACGGAGACTGGAGGGCATTAACCGGATAAGGCCACGCACATGACGAATGACAATTGCGTCGTGCCTGGGGAGATCCGCCGGACGCGGGTCGCCCTCAACGTCCTGACGCTCGCCATCTACCTGCTCGCAGCCGTGCAGGCGGTGCGGGTCCAGCCGTCGGAAGCGGGGTCGCACCGGGGGACGGATCGAAGCGTCAGCTTTGCCGCACGCTGAGGCCTTCCCCAACACGGTCGCGGTGCTATGGTTGCTGCACTGCGACAGGGGAGGTCGATCATGAAGTCCGTATTCGTTCCGATCGACGATCCGGAGGTCTCGCGCCCGATCTTCGATGCGGGAATTCTCTTCGCCAAGGCGCATGGCGCCTATATCGAGGGCGCGGCGACCCTCCCGGTGCTCGACAACTACATCGTCGGCGAGATGGTGCCGTTGTGGCCGCCGCAGCAGCGCAGCATGGGCGACATCGCCCGAGACGCGCATGATTCGTTCATCGCCGCCGTCGGCCGGGCCGGCATTCCCGTGCACACGGGGCTCAACGACGGCGCGTCGCACGGCTGGCACGAGGCGCCGCTGCTCGGCGACGGCGCCGTCGCGGCGCGCGGGCGCATCTTCGACATCACGGTCGTGGGCCGGCCGTCGTCCAGCGCGGCGGGGCCGCGGCTGTCGCTGCTGGAGACGATCGTCTTCGAGAGCGGGCGGCCGCTGCTGATCGCCCCACCCGACTTCTCCGGCACGACCATCGGCGAGACCGTCGTCATCGCCTGGAACCAGAGCACCGAGACGGCGCGCTGCATCGGCCTCGGCATGGGGCTCCTGCGACAGGCCAAGACGGTGCACGTGCTGAGCGTCGAGGGCGGCTCGGTTCCCGGCCCGAGCGGGGCGGACTTGACGCGGATGCTGCGCCTCGACGGCGTCAAGGCCGAGGAGGTGACGGTCGCGCCGAAGGGCAAGACGACCGGCGAGGTCATTCTCAGCCACTGCGAGGCGGCCGGCGCGGACCTGCTCATCAAGGGCGCCTACACGCAGAGCCGCCTGCGCCAGATGATCTTCGGCGGGGCGACCAGCCACGTGCTCGCCCACGCCCGGCTGCCGGTGTTCATGGCGCACTGAGGCCGTCGCGCCGCGCCTCAGGCCCCCGGCACGCGCCGCCCGACGAAGCGGCGCACGTCCGTGTCGTCGCTCCCGAGCACGTCGGCCGGCGGGCCGTGCAGGCGCACCCGGCCGCCTGCGACGAAGGCCATCGCACCGGCGCGGCCCAGCACATCCTCCGGCGTGTGGATCGACATCAGCACCGTGAGCCCGCGCTCGCGCCGCAGCTCATCGACGAGGTCGATCATGCCCCGGCGCAGGCCGGGGTCGAGCGCGGCGAACGCCTCGTCGAGAAGCAGCAGCGGGCGCCGCATGACGAGCGCGCGGGCCAACGCCACGCGCTGGCGCTCGCCGCCGGACAATTCGCCGGGACGCCGCCCACCGAACCCGTCGAGACCGACCCGGGCGAGCACCGCCGCGATCTCCTCCCGGTCCCCGGCGGTCAGCCGGAGGTCGGGCCGCAGGCCGAGCCCGACATTGTCCGCCGCGTCGAGGTGCGGGAACAGGTTCCAGTCCTGGAACAGCATGGAGACAGGCCGGCGGGCCGGCGGCAGGGCGTTCAGGTCCGCGCCGTCGAAGGTCATCGTGCCGGAGGCGACGGGCTCGAAGCCGGCGATGGCGGAGAGCAGGGTCGTCTTGCCGCCGCCCGACGGACCGACGAGCGCGCAGAGCTCGCCGCGCGGCACGCGCAGCGTGTAGACCCCGGTGAAGCCGGGGTAGGGAACGGTCAGCGCCTCAAGCGCGAGCATCGTCGGCCTCCGCACCGGCGGCCCAAGCCAGGACGAACACGAGCGCGGCCAGCAGCAGGGCCACGGCCGCCGCCTCGTCCATCCGGTAGGCGCCGAGCCGCTGGTACAGCAGCAGCGGCAGCGTGACGAGGTCCGGCCCGCCGAAGAAGGCGACGACGCCGAGGTCCCCCATCGAAAGCGCCGCGGCGGTCGCCAGCGCGCCGCGCAGGGGCCTCAGCAGGAACGGCCGGTCGACGATGCGCAGGCGGGCGAGCCCGCGGATGCCGAGGCCCGCGGCCAGCCGGCCGTAGCGCCGTTCCGCCAGCGCCAGGGGCGGCTCGACGAGGCGCATGGCGAAGGGCAGTGCCATCAGCGCGTTGACCACGACGACCATCGGCACCCCCATGGTCGCCACGTCGACATGGCCGCGCAGCACCACGAACAGGCCGGCGACGAGGGTGAAGGGCGGTACGGCCAGCGGTATGACCGCGACATGCCCGAAGGCGGCCGCGGTCGTGCCGTGCCGGGCCGAGCGCAGGTCGCGCCCGGCGAGCGCGAGGGCGACCGCAGCCGTGACGGCGAGGACCGCTGCCGTCGCGGCGATGGCGATGCTGGCGGCCGTCGCCCGCAGCACCTCGGCGTCGGCAAGGCTGCGAATCGCGCCGGCGCCGGTCGCGACCGAAAGGGCGAGCGGCGCGAGGAACAGCGTTCCGGCGACGAGCACCGCCGCGTCGGCGAGGCGAAGCGCGCCCGACGCCGCGTCCGGGCGCGCGACGCCGCGGCCGGCGCCGGCCGTCTCCCGCGTGCCGCGGTCCGAAAGGACGAAGAGAACCGTCAGCAGCAGGCCGATGGCGAGCTGAAGCCCCGAAAGAAGCGCCGCGCGGGCGAAGTCGGCGTCAAGCCGCAGGGCCTCGTAGATCGCCACCTCCAGCGTGGCGCGGTCCGGGCCGCCGCCGAGCGCCAGCACCGTGGCGAAGCTGGTGAAGCACAGCAGGAAGACGAGGACCGCGAGGGCCGGCGTCTCCCGCGCCAGCAGCGGCGCGTCGATGTGCCGGAACAGCGTGCGCGGCGGCAGGCCGAGGTGGCTGGCAAGCCGCCACGTCTCCGGCGGCTGCGCCTCCAGCGCGCGCAGGAACACCCGCGCGCAGAACGGCGCATTGAGGAACACGTGGGCGATGAGGATGCCGGGCAGGCCGTAGAGCCACTGGCCGGCCGGCAGGCCGAGGGCGCCGAGCGCGGTGCCCAGCCACCCCGAGCGTCCGTAGACGGTGACGACCGCGAACACCACCACCACGGCGGGCAGCGCCGTCGCCGTGCCGAGCAGGCCGACGAGCTGGCCGCGGCCGGGGAAGGCCCGGCGGCGGGCCAGCGCCAGCGCCAGGGCGGCGCCGGCGACGAGCGAAATCAGCGTGGAGAGACCCGCCTGCAGCGTCGAGAACAGCAGGATGCGGTGCAGCCACGGGCTGCCGAGGACCCGCAGGTCGAGCCCGTCGCCGGCGGACCAGAGGCCCGCCAGCCCCGTGCCGACGATCCCGACGACGGCCGCCGCGGCGACGAGGCCGGGACCGCGCACGGCGCGGTCAGCGCGCGGTGGCCGACAGCCACTCGTCGATCCACGCCCTGCGGTTGTCGCGCACGGTCGCGAAGTCGAGGAGCAGGCCCTTCGACGGCTTGGCGAGCCCCGCGAAGGACGCCGGCAGGCCGGCCGCCGGCGTGCGGGCCGGGTACATCCAGTTGCCCTCGGGCATCAGCTCCTGGAACCGCTCCGACGTGACGAAGTCGATGAAGCGGCCGGCGAGGTCCGCCTGCTTCGTCGTCCGCATGACGGCGGCGAGTTCCACCTGCAGGTAGTTCCCCTCGGCGAAGGCCGCGGCCTTGTACTGCTGCTTCTTCTCCACGGCGACGTGGTAGGCCGGCGAGGTGGTGTAGCTCAGCACCATGTCGGCCTCGCCCTTGAGAAACAGGCCGTAGGCCTCCGACCAGCCCTTGGTGAAGGTGACGATGCGCGGGCGCAGCTTCGCCCACGCGGCGGGCGCCTGCTCGCCGTAGACGTCCTTCATCCACAGCAGGAAGCCGAGGCCGGGCGCGCTGGTGCGCGGGTCCTGCACGATGATCCGCGGCCCGTCGGCACGTTCGACGAGCTCCTTCAGGCTCGCCGGCGGGGTCTTGAGCTTCGTCTCGTCGTAGACGAAGGCGAGGTAGCCCCAGTCGAACGGCACGAAGACGCGGCTCGACCACGCCACCGGCAGGTCGAGAGCAGGAATCGTGCGCCCGTGGGGGGCGAGGAGGCCGGTGGCCTCCGCGTCGCCGGCGAGGTTGGCGTCGAGGCCGAGCACGACGTCGGCCTTGGACGAGTCACCCTCGAGCTTCATGCGCGCGACGATGCCGCCGCTGTCGTCGGACGTCATCCAGGCGACCGTGCACCCGCAGGTCTCCTCGAAGCGCTCCTTCAGCGCCTTGCCCGGCCCGTACTTGCCCACGAAGGACGAGTAGGTGTGGACCGTGAGCGTGGGCTTGTCCTGCGCCGACGCCGCACCGGGCGCGACGGCCCACGCCACCAGCGCCGCAACCGCGGCGACGCGCGAAACAACAGACACAACTGTGGTGAGGTTCGTCATCCCTCAATCCCTCCGCCGGCATGACCCGGATCAGGTTCGTCGGGTTGGCACCATCGCCTCTCAGCTCGCCGCGCGAGCACCCCGTGAGCGAAGGCAGATGTAGCGGGGGGTGCGGCGGCGCGCAAGCGCCTGAGACGGGGTCGCAGATCGCGGCGTCACGCTCCGGCAGCAGGCCGGCAAGTCAGTCGTGATCGCATTTGGTGGAGGAGAAGGATGACCAGGTCGGCGGGACCTGGTGGAGCTGAGGGGATTCGAACCCCTGACCTCTGCAGTGCGATTGCAGCGCTCTCCCAACTGAGCTACAGCCCCCTTCCGGGTGCGCCCTCATAAGGCGGGCGGCGGCGGCGTGTCAATCGGCAAAGTCGGGGGCGCGCCGGGTCGGGGCGGCGACGCGTGCCGGACCGTTCCGGCCGTGGCCCGTTCGATGCATCCTCGCGATGCCTGCTTGTCCGCGGAAGGCGGCCCGGCTAAACCAAGGCCGCCTGTCCCGCCGGAGCCGTTCATGCGCGCCATCCTCGACGTCATCCTGCTCGCGCTCGACCTGTACACGTGGGTCATCATCGCGTCGGCGGTGCTGAGCTGGCTGATCGCCTTCAACGTGATCAACATGCGCAACGACTTCGTCCGCATGATCTACAACGGCGTCTACCAGCTCACCGAGCCGGTGCTGGCCCCGATCCGGCGGCGCCTGCCCAACATGGGCGGCCTCGACATCTCGCCCATCGTGCTGCTGCTGCTGATCTTCCTGATCCAGCGCGTGATCGGCTACTACATCTACCCCAACGTGTTCTGATGACCGACGCCGCGCACCCCTGGCAACCGCGAGCCGACGGAGGCCTGTCGGTCTGCGTGCGCCTGACGCCGCGCGGCGGGCGCGATGCGATCGAAGGCGTCGAGACGCTGTCCGACGGGCGGCGCGTGATCAAGGCCCGGGTGAAGGCGGTGCCGGAGGCCGGCAAGGCCAACGCGGCGCTCGCGCGCCTTCTCGCCGCCGCCTGCGGCGTCGCGGCGACGCAGGTGACGCTCTCGTCCGGTGCGACCGCCCGGGTCAAGTCCCTGCACGTCGAGGGCGATGCCGCCGCCCTCGCCGGCGCGCTGGCGCGCACGCTCGGGCTCTGAGCCCGCCCCCGCGGCATACGGAGGGCGCCATGGCCGCCACCATCATCGACGGCAAGGCCGTCGCCGCCGCGCTGCGCGGCCGCATTCGCGACCATGTTGACCGGCTCGCGAAGCAGGGCGTCATCCCGGGCCTCGCGGTGGTGCTCGTCGGCGAGGATCCCGCCAGCCAGGTCTATGTCCGCTCCAAGGCGAAGCAGACGGTGGAGGCCGGCATGCGCTCCATCGAGCACAAGCTGCCGGCCAGTACCGGCGAGGCGGAACTTCTGGCGCTGGTCGGCCGGCTCAACGCGGATCCCGCGGTCGACGGCATCCTCGTCCAGCTGCCGCTGCCCTCCCACATCGATGCCGCCCGCGTGATCGAGACGATCGACCCGGCCAAGGACGTCGACGGGTTCCACCCCGTCAACGCCGGACGGCTCGCCACGGGCACCGGCGGGCTCGTGCCCTGCACGCCGCTCGGCAGCCTGATGCTGCTGAAGACGGTGCGGCCGGATCTCTCCGGGCTGGAGGCCGTCGTCCTCGGCCGTTCGAACATCGTCGGCAAGCCGATGGCGCAGCTGCTGCTCGCGGAGAGCTGCACCGTGACGGTGGCGCATTCGCGCACCCGCGACCTGCCCTCCGTGGCCCGGCGGGGCGACATCCTCGTCGCCGCGGTGGGAAGGCCAGAGATGGTGAAGGGCGACTGGGTGAAGCCCGGCGCCATCGTCATCGACGTCGGCATCAACCGCATCCCGGCGCCGGAGCTCGGCGAGGGCAAGACGCGACTCGTCGGCGACGTCGACACCGCCGCGGCGATGGGCGTGGCGTCGGCGATCACGCCGGTTCCGGGGGGCGTCGGGCCGATGACCATCGCCTGCCTGCTCGCCAACACGCTGGGCGCCGCCTGCGCGCGACGGGGACTGCCCGCGCCGGCGCTCTAGTCTCCCCGTCTCCGCCGAAGGTCGGGCGCCGGCGCGCTTGCTGCACCGCAACGTTGCGGCCATGCTCCGCCTCCGGCGTGAATGGCGGAGGATCGCATGACCGCGAGCAAGACGAACCCCGGGCGTTTCTTCGAGGATTTCCGGCTCGGCGAGACGATCCAGCACGCGACGCCGCGCACCGTCACGACGGGTGACGTGGCGCTCTACACCGCGCTCTACGGCTCCCGCTTCGCCGTGCAGTCGTCCGATGCCTTCGCGCAGGCGATCGGCTATCCCCGCGCGCCAGTGGACGATCTGCTCGTGTTCCACGTCGTCTTCGGCAAGACGGTGCCCGACATCTCGCTCAACGCCGTGGCGAACCTTGGCTACGCCGGCGCGCGGTTCCTGGCGCCGGTCTATCCGGGCGACACGCTGCGATCGGTGTCGCAGGTGATCGGCCTGAAGGAGAACTCCAACCGGCAGACCGGCGTGGTCTATGTCCGCTCGACGGGCTTCAACCAGCATGGGACCGAGGTGCTCGACTATGTCCGCTGGGTGATGGTGCGCAAGCGCGAGCCGGGCCTGCCGGTGCTCGAGGAGCACGTGCCGACCCTGCCGCGCGTCGTCACGCCGGACGCGCTGGGCGATGCCTGCCCGGTGATCGACCCCACCGCCTGGGACGAGGATCTCTCGGGCTCGCCGTTCCGCTGGGCCCACTACGAGGTCGGCGAGCGGATCGACCACGTCGACGCGATGACGGTGGAGGAGGCGGAGCACCAGATCGCCACCCGCCTCTACCAGAACACCGCGAAGGCGCACTTCGACCAGCTCTCGCAGGGACAGAGCCGCTTCGGGCGTCGGCTGATCTATGGCGGACACGTGATCTCGCTCGCCCGGGCGCTGTCGTTCAACGGGCTCGGCAACGCCTTCCACGTCGCCGCGATCAACGGCGGGCGGCACGTCGCGCCGCTCTTCGCGGGCGGCACGGTGTCGGCGTGGAGCGAGGTCCTCGACAAGCAGGCGCTCGACGGGCGCGACGACGTGGGTGCGCTCAGGGTACGGCTCGTCGCCACGAAGGACCGGCCCTGCGCGGACTTCCCCCTCAAGGTCGGGGAGGAGTACGATCCGGCGGTCATCCTCGACCTCGACCTGTGGGTCCTGATCCCGATGTGAGCCCGCCGGCGCGGGCCTGTGGAGCCCGCCCGTGCGCATCCCGTCCGACACCGCCCTCCTCGTCGTCGACGTCCAGGGGGCGATCGACGATCCCCGCTGGGGCCGGCGGAACAATCCCGGTGCGGAGGCGGCCATCGCCGCGCTCATCGGCGCGTGGCGGGACGGCGGGTTCCCGGTGGTGCACGTCCGGCACGATTCCGTCGAGCCTGCCTCGCCCTACCGGCCGGGGCAGCCGCTGCACGCCTTCAAGCCCGAGGCGATGCCGCGCGAGGGCGAGGCGGTCGTCGGGAAGGCGACCGGGAGCGCCTTCGTCGGGACGGGGCTGGAGGAGCACCTCGACGGACTCGGCTGCACCACGCTCGTCGTGTGCGGCGTGCTGGCGCACAACTCCGTCGACACGACGGCGCGGCATGCCGGCTGCCTCGGCTACCGGGTCTTCGTCGTGTCCGATGCGTGCTGGTCGGTGGAGACGCGCGACCCAGCAGGGCGGACATGGCCGGCGGAGGACGTGCACGCGCTCGCCATGGCTCACCTCTCGGGCGAGTACGCGCGGGTGGTGACAGCGGCCGAAGCCGTGGCGGCCGCGCGGCTGACGGCGACCGTTCGCGGCTGGCGGCGGCAGCGGCGGGCGGCGCGGAGCTGATCCGCCCCCCTGCGAGGAAGTGGTCGGGCGACCACTGCAACGACCTGATCCGCGACTCCTTTTGCGAAAATGATTCCCTGATCAATGGCTTGGCCGCCCCCGCGACGGGCCTTGCCCCTGCCGCGCGTGCCTGCGACGTCCCGTTTCAACCGTCGGACGGGGGAGGCGATGGTCTTTCGAGGCGCGTCGAGCAGCACGAGACAACACGCCCGCCATCCGGTCCGGCCGTGGTGCTCGCTGTTGGTCAGATGACCATCGGGAGTCTCTAACAGGAGACTCCTTTTCGGAGAATGATTCCCCGATCACTTCGGGTCCGAATCGATGGCGCGGAGCGTCGGAGACCAAGACGCCGGAGATCTGGCTTCAGCGGCCGGCGGCGACGCGGCCGGGTCGGGCCAGGCGGGCGTGCATCGCCCGCATCGTCTCCCGGGCGCCGACGAGGAACGTCCGGGCGTAGAGGCGCAGCACGGCGTCGCGGTCGTCGGGGATCGGGGCGCGGTACACGTGCTCGCGGATGGCGTGGAACATCACCGCGCCGTGCATCAGCATGACGAGCTCCCGCTCGCCCTGGGTCATGGCGAGGCGGTCGAGCCCCGGCAGCCGGCACTCGTGGCGAAGCTCGCCGACGAGCGGCTCGACGATCCGGGCGGTCAGGGTGGCGCCGCGCGAGGGCGGCACGGGGAACCGATCGAGCGCCGCGCGCACGAACAGGCGCACCGCGAGGCCCTCGTCCTGCTCGGCATAGAGCCGGTAGACCTCGGCGAGCCGGTCCTCGAGGGGCCGGCCCCGGTCGGCGAAGATGGGGCCGAAGTCCTCGGTCCAGCGCGAGGCAAAGATGCGCTGGAACACCGCCTCCACCAGCGCGTCCTTGGAGGGGAAGTAGCGGTAGAGCAGGGCCTGGCGGATGCCGATCGTGTCGGCAAGTGCCCGTGTGGTGCCGGAAAAGCCGTGTTCGGCGAAGAAGCCGGCCGCCGCCATGACGATGCCCTCGCGGCGTTCCGTCGCGGAGAGCCGGGGCGCGCGCTCGCGGCCGCGACCGACCCGTGGAGGCGGCTGCTCCACGGGGGCGTCGAGGCTTCCAAGCCCCTTTTCCGGCACGGCTGCCATGCGTCGATCCGCCCGAATCCGTCGAATGTCCAGTATCCTACCGCATTGCAGTGGGGCCTGACACACGGTACTGAAACGTGCCGGCTGGACGGAGCCGGCCTCCGTTTCTCACCAAAGAGAAGGCGAAATGGCCGACTCCAGGCTCCGGATCGAGCGTCCGCTCTCCCCCCACATCCAGATCTACCGCCCGATGCTGACGATGATGATGTCCATCATCCATCGCATCACGGGCGCCGCCCTGTACTTCGGCACGGTGATCCTCGCCTTCTGGCTGATCATGGCGGCGTCGGGCCCGGCGGGCTTTGCCACGGCTCAGGCGGTGCTGGGCTCGTTCCTCGGGCGCATCCTGCTCTTCGGCTACACCTGGGCGCTGCTGCACCACATGCTGGGCGGCATCCGGCACCTGATCTGGGACACCGGCCGCGGCTTCGGCCCGGTGGAGCGCGAACTCTTCGCCCGCCTCACCCTCGGCGGCTCCGTCGTGCTGACGGTGCTGCTGTGGATCGTCGCCTACGCCGTGCGCTGAGGAGCCCGCCATGTCCGGACCCAAGAGCTCCCCGACGACAAGCTCCCTGACGACGCCGCTGAAGCGGGTGCGAGGCCTCGGCGCCGCCCACAGCGGCACGGACCACTTCTGGCGCCAGCGCATCACGGCGCTCGCCCAGATCCCGCTGACGCTCGCCTTCGTCATCATCCTGCTGAAGGTGATCGGCAAGCCGCCGGCCGACGCTCTGGCGACTTTGTCGCATCCCTTCGTGTCCATCCTCATGCTGCTGTTCGTGACGACCGGCATCGTCCACATGCGCATCGGCATGCAGGTCATCATCGAGGACTACGTCCACGAGGAGCTGCCGAAGGTGCTCCTGCTGGCCCTCAACACCTTCTTCGCGATCGGCGTGGGCGTCGCCTGCGTCTTCGCCATCCTCAAGCTGAGCTTCGGAGCCTGACCATGGTTGCCACCACGAGCAACGGAACCGCTTCCCCCGCGGTGAACGGCGCGGCCTACCCCATCGTCGACCACACCTTCGACGTCGTGGTGGTGGGCGCCGGCGGCGCGGGCCTGCGCGCGACGGTGGGCTGCTCGCAGGCGGGCCTGCGCACGGCCTGCATCTCCAAGGTGTTCCCCACCCGCTCGCACACGGTGGCGGCGCAGGGCGGCATCTCTGCCGCGCTCGGCAACATGGGGCCGGACGACTGGCGCTGGCACATGTACGACACGGTGAAGGGGTCCGACTGGCTCGGCGACCAGGACGCCATCGAGTACCTGTGCCGCAATGCGCCGGCCGCCGTGTACGAGCTCGAGCACTGGGGCGTGCCGTTCTCGCGCACCGGCGAGGGCAAGATCTACCAGCGGCCCTTCGGCGGCATGACCACCGAGTACGGCAAGGGCACCGCCCAGCGCACCTGCGCCGCCGCCGACCGCACCGGCCACGCCATCCTGCACACGCTCTACGGGCAGGCGCTGCGCAACCAGACCGAGTTCTTCATCGAGTACTTCGCCATCGACCTGATCATGGACGAGGAGGGCCGCTGCCGCGGCGTCGTCGCCCTGAAGATGGACGACGGCACGATCCACCGCTTCCGCTCGCACATGGTCATCCTGGCGACGGGCGGCTACGGGCGCGCCTACTTCTCGGCGACCTCCGCGCACACCTGCACGGGCGATGGCAACGCCATGGTGCTGCGGGCCGGCCTGCCGCTGCAGGACATGGAGTTCGTTCAGTTCCACCCGACCGGCATCTACGGCGCGGGCTGCCTCATCACCGAGGGCGCGCGCGGCGAGGGCGGCTACCTGACGAACTCCGAGGGCGAGCGCTTCATGGAGCGCTACGCGCCGTCGGCGAAGGACCTCGCCTCGCGCGACGTCGTCTCGCGCGCCATGACGATGGAGATCCGCGGCGGACGCGGCGTGGGCAGGAACAAGGACCACATCTACCTGCACCTCGACCACCTGGACCCGAAGATCCTGCACGAGCGCCTGCCCGGCATCTCGGAGAGCGCGAAGATCTTCGCGGGCGTCGACGTGACGAAGGAGCCGATCCCGGTCCTTCCGACCGTCCACTACAACATGGGCGGCATCCCGACGAACTATCACGGCGAGGTGCTGACCAAGAGGAACGGCGACCCCGACACCGTGGTCCCCGGGCTGATGGCCATCGGCGAGGCGGCCTGCGTCTCGGTGCACGGAGCCAACCGGCTCGGCTCGAACTCGCTCATCGACCTCGTCGTGTTCGGCCGCGCGGCCGGCCTGCGCGCCGCGGAGATCGTCACGCCGGGCGAGAAGCACGGCGAACTGCCGAAGGGCTCCGCGGACCTCGCGCTGTCGCGCCTCGACCGCTTCCGCAACGCCAGGGGCGGCACGCCGACGGCGGAGCTGCGCGACCGCATGCAGCGCACGATGCAGAGCAACTGCGCCGTGTACCGCACGGGCGACGTGCTGCAGGAGGGCCAGAAGCTCATCCACGAGGTGTGGCGCGGCACGGCCGACGTGAACGTCACGGACCGCTCGCTGATCTGGAACTCCGACCTCATCGAGACGCTGGAGTTCGACAACCTGATCACGCAGGCGGTCGTCACCATGGAGGGCGCGCTCAACCGCAAGGAGAGCCGCGGCGCCCAGGCGCGCGAGGACTACCCCGACCGCGACGACAAGAACTGGATGAAGCACACGCTGGCGTGGATCGACGAGACGAAGCTCTCGGTGCAGATCGACTACCGCCCCGTGCACACCTACACGATGACCAACGACGTCCAGTACATCGAGCCGAAGGCTCGCGTGTACTGAGGACGGAGGCGCTGTCCCATGGTTGAGCTCGCCCTTCCCAAGAACTCGCGCCCGGTCGAGGGCAAGGTGTGGCCGAAGCCGGCCGGCGCCAAGCGGACGACCGAGTTCAGGATCTATCGCTACGACCCGGACGGGGAGAGCAATCCCCGCATCGACACCTACTGGGTGGACCGGGACGACTGCGGGCCGATGATCCTGGACGGGATCATCTGGATCAAGAACAAGATCGACCCGACGCTGACGTTCCGCCGCTCGTGCCGCGAGGGCATCTGCGGCTCGTGCGCGATGAACATCGACGGCACGAACACGCTCGCCTGCACCAAGGCGATGGACGACGTCGCCGGCATCATCCGCATCTACCCGCTGCCGCACATGCCGGTGGTGAAGGACCTGGTGCCGGACCTGACGAACTTCTACGCGCAGCACGCCTCCATCGAGCCGTGGCTGCACACGGCGACGCCGTCGCCGGAGAAGGAGTGGAAGCAGTCCCCCGAGGACCGGCTCAAGCTCGACGGCCTCTACGAGTGCATCCTGTGCGCGTGCTGCTCGACGAGCTGCCCGAGCTACTGGTGGAACGGCGACCGCTACCTCGGGCCGGCGGCACTGCTGCAGGCCTATCGCTGGCTGATCGACTCGCGCGACGAGGCGACGGGCGAGCGCCTCGACAACCTCGAGGATCCGTTCCGCCTGTACCGCTGCCACACGATCATGAACTGCGCCAAGGCGTGCCCGAAGGGGCTCAACCCGGCGAAGGCGATCGCTGAGATCAAGAAGATGATGGTGGCCCGCCAGTTCTGAGGCGTAGGGCCTTTCGGGGAGCGGCGCCACGCGCCGTCTCCACGCTGGACACGCGGACCGCAACGGCACGACCATGGGCCTTGCCGTTGCGGTTCATCGCGATCACCGGACAACACGTGTCGTCACCGTGCCCCACTCCTGGGAGCCGAAAGCACGGTCGCGAGGATCTTGCGGCGGGGTGGCCCCCGCCGGTCTTACTTGCCCTTGCCGGCCGACTTGGCAGCAGCGGCCTTGGCCGCGGGCTTCGCAGCCGCCTTGGCAGCGGCGGCCTTGGCCGGAGCCTTCGCCTTGGGAGCGGCGGCAGGCTTCGCAGCCGGAGCCTTCGCACCGTTGGCCTTGGCGGCAGCCTTCGGCGCAGCGGCCTTGGCCGGGGCCTTCGCAGCAGCAGCCTTGGCAGGCGCCTTGGCGGCGGCCTTCGCAGGAGCCTTCGCGGGAGCCTTGGCGGCAGCCTTGGGGGCCGCAGCGGGCTTTGCGGCGGCAGCCTTGGCCGGGGCCTTGGCAGCCGGCTTCGCGGCCGCCTTGGCGGCGGGCTTCGCTTCCTTCGCCTTGGCCGAAGCCTTCGGCGCAGCCGCCTTGGTGGCGGGCTTTGCAGCTTCCTTCGCCGCGGGCTTTGCAGCCTTGGCGGCGGGCTTCGCTTCCGCCTTGGGGGCGGCCTTCTTTACGCTACCGGTGGACTTCGCTGTCTTCGCCATGGGATACCCTCCGAATCAGGCGACGCGCGGTGAGCGTGGCGAACTAACCTGAAAAAAGAGTATTCGTCACAATTTTTTCAAGTGTAGGCGACCACTCATCAACCGCAATCAGCCGCGCCGCGGCGAAAAACGGCGCCATCCGTCTCCGAGCCGTACGATCGCCGTCGAAAATTCTTCTTTGGTACCAGATGTTTCCGCGGGACGAAGCGATGCGGACCGCATCGACTGTCCGTCGAGTAAATCCGCCGGCTCAAAGCGAAATTCTGCTTCGAACTTTCGGGCCAGCGCCTGCATGGCGCGGTTCTCGGAGAGGCAGCTCATGTAGATTCGGCGTGTTCCGAGGGCCCGCGCGTCGTCGATGATTCGCGCAAAAAGTGCGGTGGCGATGCCGCGTCCGCGCCACGCGGGCTCGACGCTGAAGGCGGCTTCCGCCGCGCGCTCGCCGACGGGCCGCAGCTCCGCGACGGCACGCAACCGTTCCTCGTCGAAAAAGCCGAACAACGTGATGTCGTGGACGATCGCAGTGCCTGCGTAGCGCTCCACGAAGGCGTCGCTCGCGGCCATCGCGAAGCGGCTCGCGCGGCTCTCTCCGTCGAGCCTCAGCAGGTGCTCGCGAAAGGCTCCGCGGTCGTTCGATCCGAGCCTGCGGATGCCGGCGACGAGGGGCGGTACGGACTGTGCCAACGGTGCCTCCGGTGCAGCCGGATTCGTGCGACTCGATCTCCTCCCCAGACCTCTTCCCAATGTAGCGGCGCGCTCGCGGAACTGAACCGTACCAACGTCGCGAACGGCCGATTCCGGCGTCGTTCTTTCGTCGGTGTCCGCCTTGCCCGCCGCGGCGCCGGCATGCGACAGCTAGGGCCACCCGGGACGTCGGAGCGAGGGCATGCCGGAGGATCGAAGCGACATCGTCGCCTCCCTGCGGCGCATGGGATTGCTTGCGCAGGACGAGCACGTGGATCTCGAGCCGCTGACGGGCGGCGTGTCCTCCGACATCTGGCTCGCGACCATGCGTTCGCGCTCCGTCGTCGTGAAGCGCGCGCTGGCGAAGCTGCGCGTCGCCGCGGACTGGCGCGCTCCCACGGAACGCAACCGCTACGAGGTCGCGTGGCTGCGCGAGGCCGAGGCCATCGTTCCCGCCAACGTCCCGGCCATCCTCGGTGAGGATACCGAGGCCGGGCTCTTCGCGATGGAGTGGCTGGAGCCGGCGGACCATCCGGTGTGGAAGCTGCGCCTGCGCGACGGGCATTGCGACCCGGCCTTCGCGGCGCAGGTGGGCACTGCGCTCGCGCGCATCCACGGCGCCACGGCGGGCCGCGCCGACGTCGCCGCGCGCTTCGCGACGGACCACATCTTCCACCCCATCCGCCTCGAGCCGTACCTCGAGGCGACGGCCACGAGGCACCCGCACGCAGCGGGCGCCCTCATGGCGCTGTCGCGCGGCACGCTCGCGCGGAAGGTGGCGCTCGTGCATGGAGACGTGTCGCCGAAGAACATCCTCGCCGGACCGCGCGGGCCCGTGTTCCTCGACGCCGAGTGCGCATGGTACGGCGACCCTGCCTTCGACATCGCGTTCTGCCTCAACCACCTCCTGCTGAAGTGCCTCTGGACGCCTTCCGCGCGGGACGCCTTCCTCGCCGGCTTCGACGCGCTGGCGTCGGCCTACCGCGCGGCCGTGACGTTCGAGGATCCGGCGATGGTGGAGGCGCGCGCCGCGCGGCTGCTGCCCGCGCTGTTCCTCGCGCGCGTCGACGGCAAGTCGCCCGTCGAGTACGTGACGCGCGAGGCGGACCGCGACCGCGTGCGCGCTACGGCGCTGCCGCTCCTCGCCACGCCGCCGACGATCCTTTCCGCCGTGCGCGACGCGTGGGCGTCGCGGCTGCAGTCCTGAGCCGAACCCGCCGGAGCCCCGCCCATGCCGACCTCTGCCATCCACGCCGTCAACGGCCGCCGCGTCTGGGATTCACGCGGGCGGCCCACCGTCGAGGTCGACGTCGTGCTGGAGAGCGGCGCGCGCGGGCGCGCCATCGCGCCGGCCGGGGCGTCGACGGGATCGGGGGAGGCACTCGACCTGCGCGACGGCGGCGCGGCCTTCGGCGGCCTCGACGTGCGCCATGCGCTCGCCCATGTCCGCGACGCGATCGCACCGGGCCTGCGCGGGCGTGACGCGCTCGACCAGGCCGGCGTCGATGCCACCCTCCTCGCCCTCGACGGCACCGCCAACAAGGCGCGGCTCGGCGGCAACGCCATCATCGCCACCTCGATGGCCGTGCTGCACGCGGCGGCCACGCATCGCGGCGAGCCGCTGTGGCGGATGCTCGCCGGGGACCGCCCCGTGCGCATCCCGGTGCCGGAGATCCAGATCTTCGGCGGCGGCGCCCACGCGGCGCGGCGCGTCGACATCCAGGACTTCATGGTGATCTGCCCCACGGCCGGCAGCTTCGCCGAGGCGCTCGACCGGACGGCGGAGGTGTACCGCGCGGCGGGGCAGCTGCTGAAGGAGCGCGACCTGCTGCAGGGCGTGGCCGACGAGGGGGGGTTCTGGCCCGCCTTCGCCGGCAACGAGGAGGCGCTCGACATGCTGGTGCGCGCCATCGAGAAGGCGGGCTTCACGCCCGGCGACGAGGTCTCGATCTCGCTCGACGTCGCGGCCTCTGAGTTCGGCCGGGGCGGGCTCTACCGCCTCGCCCGCGACGGGCGCGAGCTCGATACGGATGGCCTGATCGACCTGCTCGGCGGCTGGCTGTCGCGCTACCCGATCATCTCGATCGAAGACCCCCTGGCCGAGGATGATGCCGACGGCTTCCGCGCCTTCACCGCCGCGCACGGGGCACGGGCTCAGGTCATCGGCGACGACTTCCTCGTCACCAGCGCCGCGCGCGTCGAGGCGGCGGCGCGCGAGCGGCGCTGCTCGGCGGTGCTGGTGAAACCGAACCAGGCGGGCACGATTATCGAGACCCTTGCGGCGCTCGAAGCCGGCCGGTGCGCGGGCTTCGCGACGATCGTCTCCGCCCGCTCCGGCGAGACCGAGGACGTGACGATCGCGCACCTCGCGGTGGGCTGGGACGCCGGGCAGTTCAAGGTCGGCTCGATCACTCGCGGCGAGCGCACGGCGAAGTGGAACGAGATGCTGCGCATCGAGGAGGAACTCGGCGCACGCGCACGCTTCGCCGGCCCCGACGTCATCGCCTACGTCCGCTGAGCCATCACCCGGAGAGTCCCCCACATGGCCCGCCACCGCCTCCACTGCTTCGCCCAGTCCGGCAACGCCTACAAGGTCGCGCTGTACCTGCAGCTCGCGGGGCTCGACTGGGAGCCCGTGTTCGTCGACTTCTTCAAGGGCGGCGAGACGCGGCGGCCGGAGTGGCGCGAGGGCGTCAGCGCCATGGGCGAGGTGCCCGTGCTGGAGCGCGGCGGACAGCGCTACAGCCAGTCGGGGGCGATCCTGACGATGCTCGCGGAGACCGAGGGGCATTTCGCGCCGAAGGATGCCGACGAGCGCTACGAGGCACTGCGCTGGATCCTCTGGGACAACCACAAGTTCACGAGCTATCTCGCCACGCTGCGGTTCCTCTGCGGGCTGCAGAAGACGGGCGAGACACCGGTGACGGAGTTCCTGCGGGCCCGCGCCACCGCGGCCTTCGGCATCGCCGACAGGCATCTCGCGACGCGGGCCTTCATGCTGGGCGACCGGCCGACCATCGTGGACCTGTCGATGGCGGGCTACGTGTTCTACCCGGAGGAGACCGGCATCGACTGGGCGGCTTTCCCGGCCCTGTCGGCCTGGCGCGAGCGGATCAGCAGCCTGCCGGGCTGGGTGCATCCCTACGAGCTCATGCCCGGCCACCCGCTGCCGGCTTGAGGCCTGCGACGGAAGGACGGTTGCCGCTGGGCCGGCACGCGCGTTAAAGCGACGCCACGACCGCAGGGAACCGCACGTGCCCTCCAGCATCGCCGACCGCTACCACGCGCTCGTCGCCTCCGGGACGATCGAGGAGGATGCCGCGCAGAAGGCGGTGCTGCGAAGGCTGGTGGCGCTCGCGGAGGCGCTGCACGAGCGCCAGCTCGCCCGCAAGGGGCGGGCACTCGGCTGGTTGTTCGGCAAGCGGGCGCCGCGCGAGCCGGTGCGCGGCCTCTACATCTGGGGCTCCGTCGGCCGCGGCAAGACGATGCTGATGGACCTGTTCCACGAGCGCGTGCCGGTGGCCGACAAGCGGCGGGCGCACTTCAACTCGTTCATGGCGGACGTGCACGAGCGCATCCACGCCTTTCGCCAGCGCGTGAAGCGCGGGGAGGTGAAGGACACCGACCCGATCCCCACCGTCGCCGGCCAGCTCGCCGACGAGGCGTCGCTGCTGTGCTTCGACGAGTTCACCGTCACCGACATCGCGGACGCGATGATCCTCGGCCGGCTGTTCACCGCTCTCTTCGCACGCGGCGTGACGGTGGTCGCAACGTCGAACGTCGAGCCGTCGCGGCTCTACGAGGGCGGTCTCAACCGGGCGCTGTTCCTGCCCTTCATCGAGCTGCTGCAGGAGCGCATGGAGGTGGTGAAGCTCGAGGCCCGCACGGACTTCCGGCTTGAGAAGCTCGAGGGCGCCGAAGTGTGGCACGTGCCGGCGGATGCCGTCGGCGCAGCCGCGCTCGACGGAGCCTTCACGCGGCTCGCGGGCGGGCAGGCGCCGGGGCGCGCAATGCTCACCGTGAAGGGGCGCGACGTGGTGGTGCCGCGCGCGGCACAGGGCGTCGCACGGTTTTCCTTCGACGAGCTCTGCGGCCAGCCGCTGGGCGCCTCGGACTACCTCGCCGTCGCCGAGCGCTTCCACACCGTGATGATCGACGGCGTCCCCGTGATGGGCATCGAGAAGCGCAACGAGGCGAAACGGTTCATCACGCTCGTCGACGCCCTCTACGATTCCGGCGTGAAGCTCCTCGCGACCGCGGAGGCCGAGCCCCATGGCCTCTACACGGCCACCGACGGACGCGAGGCCTTCGAGTTCGACCGCACGGTCTCCCGGCTCATCGAGATGCGGTCCAGGGAGTATCTCGCGGCACCGAAGGGGCGACGGGATTCGAAGGCCTCCGGCAGCACGACGGGCCTCGTGGAGACCTGAGGCGGAGCGAGGATCCGCGGCGTCTCAGGCGAGCGCCCACTGCCCCAGCATCGCCACCACCACGACCGCCATGACCCCGGTCGCCGCCCATCCGCCGACCCGCAGCAGCATGCCTGCGCGGACCGGCCCCATGACGCGCTCGCTGGACACGAGGGTCATCATGACGGCCATGACGGGGACGGCGACGACGCCGTTGATCACGGCGGTCCAGAACAGCATGCGGATGGGATCGAGCGGCGAGAGCGCGATCAGCGCGCCGATGAGCGTGGAGCCCGCGACGATGGCGTAGAAGCCACGCGCGTCGCGCGGCGCGTCTTCGAGGCTCGACCGCCAGTCCATGGCCTCGGCGACGGCGTAGGCGGCGGAGCCCGCCAGCACCGGAACGGCAAGAAGCCCGGTGCCGATGATGCCCGCCGCGAAGAGCAGGAACGCCATCTCGCCCGCCAGCGGGCGCAGTGCCTCCGCCGCCTCGGCCGACGTCGAAATGTGCGTCATGCCGTTGGCATTCAGGGTGGCGGCCGTCGTGATCATGATGCAGGCGGCGATCCCGATGGAGAACGCCATGCCGATGGCGGTGTCGATGCCGATGCGCCGGAGCGTGGGCCGCGCGCTGCGGGTCGCCTCGCGCAGCGGCCGGCCGTGACGCCGCAGGTGGAGGTCCTCCACCTCCTCCGCGGCCTGCCAGAAGAAGACGTAGGGGCTGATGGTGGTGCCGAAGATCGCGACGACCATGACGAGCGTGTCCGCTTCGAGCGACAGGCTCGGCACGAGGGCGCCGTCGACGACCGAGGACCACGGGACGCGGATGCTCAGGACCGTCGCGACATAGACGAAGAGCACCATCGTCAGTCCCTTCAGGAGGGGCGCGTACCGGCGGTACGGGACGAACACCTCGAGGGCCGCGCAGAACACGCCGAGGAGCAGCGCGTAGAGGGCGGCATGGCCGCCGGCGACGAGCTTCAGCGCCGCGCCCATCGCCGCGAGGTCCGCGGCGATGTTGATCGTGTTCGCCGCCAGCAGCAGCATCACCAGCCACAGCACGGTCCAGCGCGGGAAGACCGTGCGGACGTTGGCGATGATGCCGGAGCCGGTGGTGCGGCCGATGCGGGCCCCGACGACCTGGATCGCCACCATGAACGGGTAGGTGAGGATCACCGTCCACAGCATGCCGTAGCCGAACTGGGCGCCGGCCTGAGAGTAGGTCGCGATGCCGGAGGGATCGTCGTCGGCCGCCCCCGCCACCAGTCCCGGCCCCAGCAGGCGCAGCACCGTGTGGCGCACGTGGCGGCGGCGCGGCGGGTCGGCTGGCCCCGACTGGGGCGGTGTTGCGCCGGGTGGCCTCTCCTTGGGCATGCCTTGTGCGTAGGCCCGCCCGGCCACGCGGTCAAACGCCATTGACGAAGGCCCCCCTGCTGCCGACTGTCGGGGTGGAGGCCGCGATGCAGCAGACCGCCAGCACCGAGGAGAGCACCGACGCCCGCATCCTGGCCGCGGCGGCGGACCACGTGCGCCGCTACGGCTACGAGCGCACCACCGTGGTGTCCGTGGCCCGCGACGCCGGGATGACGCATGCGAACGTCTACCGCTACTTCCCTTCCAAGCTGGCGCTCGCCGATGCGCTGACCGCGTCGTGGCTGCGGCCGCTGGAGGCGGACCTCGCCGGGATCGCCGATGCGCCGGACCCGGCGGACGACAAGCTGGAGCGCCTCCTGCTGGCCTGGGCATCGGCCCTGCGCGACCGTCTCGAGCAGGATCCGAACCTGTTCGAGATGTTCGTGGAGGCCTCGAGCGAGATGCGCGGCGTCGCGCGCAAGCATCGGGCCCGCGTCCGCGCGCTCATCGAGCGCATCATCGAGGAGGGCACGGGGTCGGGCCTGTTCGACGTGAAGCGCCCCGAGCGCGCCGTGGCCCTGCTGCACGACGCGCTGTTCCGGTTCATCCATCCGCTGGCGGTCCGCCTCGACAGGGAGGTGCCGCGACGGACCCTGGAGGACCGGCTGGCGGTGGTCGTCAGGTCCGTCCTTCGCACTCTCAAGACGGGCGGAGCCTGAGCCGCGGGCGACCCGCCGCGGGGGGCTCCCCAGCCTTAACGCCGCGCTCAGGATGGCGCCAAAAACTCGCTACAAGTTACAAAATCTGAAAATTGTCATGGTGTGATCCGATTCTCATTCCGGCCGTACGTTCTGCCGTCTCTCCTTGGCTAACGTCATTGAAATCAGTGACTTGTGCAAATCGCGAGGGGCGCGCCTGCGACGGATCGCCGCCGACCGACCCGTCCGGCGTACGCCTTTTGCGCGACTTGCCGTTGTGATGGTCTGGGGCTAAGGCGGACCCGTCCCGGGCGGACGGCGTTCGTCGCGGGCTCGTTATTGACCACGTCCAAGGAGCCCTGGACCCATGGCGCGCAAGAAGATCGCTCTGATCGGTTCCGGCCAGATCGGCGGCACCCTCGCCCATCTCGCCGGCCTGAAGGAACTCGGCGACATCGTTCTCTTCGACATCGCGGAGGGCGTTCCGCAGGGCAAGGGCCTCGACATCGCCGAGTCGTCGCCGGTCGACGGCTTCGACGCCAAGTACTCCGGCGCCAACAGCTACGAGGCGATCGCCGGGGCCGATGTGGTGATCGTCACCGCCGGCGTGCCGCGCAAGCCCGGCATGAGCCGCGACGACCTGCTCGGCATCAACCTGAAGGTGATGGAGCAGGTGGGCGCCGGCCTGAAGCAGTTCGCCCCCAACGCCTTCGTCATCTGCATCACCAACCCGCTCGACGCGATGGTGTGGGCCCTGCAGAAGGCCTCGGGCCTGCCGAAGAACAAGGTCGTCGGCATGGCCGGCGTGCTCGACTCGGCCCGCTTCCGCTACTTCCTCGCGGAGGAGCTCGGCGTGTCGGTCCGCGACGTCCACGCGATGACGCTGGGCGGCCACGGCGACGACATGGTGCCGCTGGTGCGCCACTCGACGGTCGGCGGCGTGCCGCTGCCGGACCTCGTGAAGATGGGCTGGCTGACCCAGGAGCGGCTGGACGCCATCGTCGAGCGCACCCGCAAGGGCGGCGGCGAGATCGTCGCGCTGCTCAAGACGGGCTCGGCCTTCTACGCCCCGGCGGCGTCCGCCATCGCCATGGCCGAGAGCTACCTCAAGGACCAGAAGCGCATCCTGCCCTGCGCCGCCTATCTCAGCGGCGAGTACGGCGTGAAGGACATGTATGTCGGCGTGCCGGTGCTCATCGGCGAGACCGGCGTCGAGAAGATCGTCCAGATCGAGTTCAACGAGGCCGAGAAGGCGATGTTCGCCAAGTCGGTGGCCGCCGTGCAGGGCCTCGTCGACGCCTGCAAGCAGATCAACCCGGCGTTCGCGTGAGACAGGACGGCGGCGCGCCGGCTTCGGCCGGGCGCCGCCCTCCGCCCGTCGCCCGTCGCTCACCCGCGAGGTTTCCATGAACATCCACGAATACCAGGGCAAGGCGGTCCTGAAGGAGTTCGGCGTTCCCGTCTCCAACGGCCGGGCCGTCTTCAAGGCCGAGGAGGCCGAGGCGGCGGCGAAGGAACTCGGCGGCCCGCTGTGGGTCGTCAAGTCGCAAATTCACGCCGGCGGCCGCGGCAAGGGCAAGTTCAAGGAGCCCGAGGCCGGCGAGAAGGGCGGCGTGCGCCTCGCCAAGTCCATCGAGGAGGTGGTGGCCCACGTCGGCCAGATGCTCGGCAGGACGCTGGTGACCATCCAGACCGGCGCGGCGGGCAAGCAGGTCAACCGCCTCTACATCGAGGACGGCTCGGACATCGCCAAGGAGTTCTACCTGTCGATGCTGGTCGACCGCGTGACCTCGCGCGTCGCCTTCGTGGTCTCCACCGAGGGCGGCATGAACATCGAGGACGTGGCGCACGACACGCCCGAGAAGATCATCACCTTCTCGGTCGACCCGGCGACCGGCGTGATGCCGCACCATGGCCGCCGCGTCGCTCAGGCGCTGGGGCTGACCGGCGACCTCGCCAAGCAGGCCGAGAGCCTGACGGCCAAGCTGTACACGGCCTTCGTGTCCAAGGACATGAGCCTGCTGGAGATCAACCCGCTGATCGTCACCACCGACGGCAAGCTGAAGGCGCTGGACGCCAAGATCTCCTTCGACTCGAACGCCCTCTACCGGCACCCCGACATCCTCGCCCTGCGTGACGAGACGGAGGAGGACGCCAAGGAGATCGAGGCGTCGAAGTACGACCTCAACTACATCACGCTCGACGGCACCATCGGCTGCATGGTCAACGGCGCCGGCCTCGCCATGGCGACGATGGACATCATCAAGCTGTACGGCGAGAGCCCGGCGAACTTCCTCGACGTCGGCGGCGGCGCGAGCAAGGAGAAGGTGACGGCGGCGTTCAAGATCATCACCGCCGACCCGAACGTGAAGGGCATCCTGATCAACATCTTCGGCGGCATCATGCGCTGCGACGTCATCGCCGAGGGCGTGATCGCCGCGGTGAAGGAGGTCGGCCTGAAGGTGCCGCTGGTGGTTCGCCTCGAGGGCACCAACGTCGACCTCGGCAAGAAGATCATCGCCGAGTCGGGGCTCAACGTGATCCCGGCCGACGACCTCGACGACGCCGCGCAGAAGATCGTGAAGGCCGTGAAGGAGGCCCGCTGATGTCCGTCCTCATCGACGCCAACACCAAGGTCATCTGCCAGGGCTTCACCGGCAAGAACGGGACCTTCCACTCCGAGCAGGCGCTCGCCTACGGCACCAAGATGGTCGGCGGGACCTCGCCCGGGAAGGGCGGCTCCACCCATCTTGGCCTTCCGGTGTTCGACACCGTCGCCGAGGCGCGCGAGAAGACCGGGGCCGACGCCTCCGTCATCTACGTGCCGCCGGCCGGCGCGGCCGACGCCATCTGCGAGGCGATCCAGGCGGAGATCCCGCTCATCGTCTGCATCACCGAGGGCATCCCCGTCACCGACATGATCAAGGTGAAGCGGGCGCTCTCGGGCTCGAAGTCGCGCCTCATCGGGCCGAACTGCCCGGGCGTGATGACGGCGGGCGAGTGCAAGATCGGCATCATGCCCGGCAACATCTTCAAGAAGGGCAACGTCGGCATCGTCTCGCGCTCCGGCACGCTGACCTACGAGGCGGTGTTCCAGACCACGCGCGAGGGCCTTGGCCAGACGACCGCGGTCGGCATCGGCGGCGACCCCGTCAAGGGCACCGAGTTCATCGAGGTGCTGGAGCTGTTCCTCGCCGACCCGAAGACCGAGTCGATCATCATGATCGGCGAGATCGGCGGCTCGGCCGAGGAGGACGCGGCGCAGTTCCTCGCCGACGAGGCGAAGCGCGGGCGCAAGAAGCCGACGGTCGGCTTCATCGCCGGCCGCACGGCGCCTCCCGGCCGCCGCATGGGCCATGCCGGCGCGATCATCTCGGGCGGCAAGGGCGGCGCCGAGGACAAGATCGCCGCGATGGAGGCCGCGGGCATCCGCGTGTCGCCGTCGCCGGCCCGCCTCGGCAAGACGCTGGTGGAACTGCTCAAGGGCTGAAACCTCACACGCCGTCCCCGGCGCGGCTCCGGCCGTTCCGGGGACGGCGGGTTCCCTCTCCGCCGCCTACGGGCGGACGGTGTCCCAGCCTACCGGCCCCGCTCCGGCCGCAGACCAACAGGGAGCGACGAGGAAACGACATGGCACGTCAGGACCAGAACGACGCCTTCCTCCAGACCTCCTTCCTGTACGGCGCGAACGCCGCCTACATCGAGGACCTCTATGCGCGCTACCAGGACGACCCGTCCTCGGTGGACGCCGAGTGGCAGGCGTTCTTCGGCGCGCTGAAGGATGACGGCGCGGCGGTGACGAAAAGCGCCCGCGGCGCGTCGTGGAAGCGGCCCGGCTGGCCGGTCGCCGCCAACGGTGAGCTCGTCTCCGCGCTCGACGGCAACTGGGGGCAGGTCGAAAAGATCGTCGGCGACAAGATCAAGGGGAAGGCCGAGGCGATCCAGGCCAAGGGCGCCCCTGGCCTCTCGGACGCCGACATCCAGCGCGCCACGCGCGACTCGGTCCGCGCCCTGATGATGATCCGCGCCTACCGCATGCGCGGACACCTGCACGCCCAGCTCGACCCGCTCGAGATCGAGCCGCTGAAGGACCACGAGGAGCTGCACCCGTCGTCCTACGGCTTCACCGAGGCCGACTGGGACCGCAAGATCTTCATCGACCACGTGCTGGGGCTGGAGTACGCGACGATCCGCGAGATGCTCGCGATCCTCAAGCGCACCTACTGCTCCACCATCGGCTACGAGTTCATGCACATCTCCAATCCCGCCGAGAAGGCGTGGATCCAGGAGCGCATCGAGGGGCCGGACAAGGAGATCGCCTTCACCCGCGAGGGCAAGCGCGCCATCCTGAACAAGCTGGTCGAGGCCGAGGGCTTCGAGAAGTTCATCGACGTCAAGTACACGGGCACGAAGCGCTTCGGCCTCGACGGCGGCGAGTCGCTGATCCCGGCGCTCGAGCAGATCATCAAGCGCGGCGGCAACCTCGGCGTGAAGGAGATCGTCTTCGGCATGGCCCACCGCGGCCGGCTGAACGTGCTGACGCAGGTGATGGGCAAGCCCCACCGCGCCCTGTTCCACGAGTTCAAGGGCGGTTCCTTCGCGCCCACGGAGGTCGAGGGATCGGGCGACGTGAAGTACCACCTCGGCGCCTCGTCCGACCGCCAGTTCGACGGCAACACGGTCCACCTGTCGCTGACCGCCAACCCGTCGCACCTCGAGATCGTCGACCCGGTGGTGCTCGGCAAGGTGCGCGCCAAGCAGGACCAGCTCGACGACACCGTCGAGCGTGCCAAGGTGATGCCGCTGCTGATCCACGGCGACGCCGCCTTCGCCGGCCAGGGCGTGGTGGCGGAGTGCCTCGGCCTGTCCGGCCTGAAGGGTCACCGCACGGGCGGCTCGGTGCACTTCATCATCAACAACCAGATCGGCTTCACGACCTACCCGCGCTACTCGCGCTCCTCGCCCTACCCGTCCGACGTCGCGAAGATGATCGAGGCGCCGATCTTCCACGTGAACGGCGACGACCCCGAGGCCGTCGTGTTCGCGGCCAAGGTGGCGACGGAGTTCCGGCAGAAGTTCCACAAGCCGGTTGTCGTCGACATGTTCTGCTACCGGCGGTTCGGCCACAACGAGGGTGACGAGCCCGCGTTCACGCAGCCGCTGATGTACAAGAAGATCCGGTCGCACAAGTCGACGCTGGAGCTCTACGCCGACAAGCTGATCGCCGAGGGCGTCGTCACCCAGGGCGAGATCGACAAGATGCGCGCCGACTGGCGCGCCCGGCTCGAGGCGGAGTACGAGGCCGGCCAGGCCTACAAGCCCAACAAGGCCGACTGGCTGGACGGCCGCTGGGCCGGCCTGAAGGCGATCAAGGAGAGCGACGACGACGCCCGCCGCGGCCAGACTGGCATCGACGCCTCGGTGCTGAAGCTGATCGGCGAGAAGATCACGTCGGTTCCGCAGGGCTTCAACGTCCACAAGACCATCCAGCGCTTCCTCGACAACCGCCGCAAGGCGATCGAGACGGGCGAGGGGCTCGACTGGGCGACGGCCGAGGCGCTGGCCTTCGGCTCGCTGATGCTCGAGGGGCACCGCGTGCGCCTGTCCGGCCAGGACTGCGAGCGCGGGACGTTCTCGCAGCGCCACTCGGTGCTGATCGACCAGGAGAGCGAGACCCGCTACACGCCGCTCAACAACATCCGCGAAGGGCAGGGCCGCTACGAGGTCATCAACTCGATGCTCTCGGAGGAGGCGGTGCTCGGCTTCGAGTACGGCTACTCGCTGTCCGAGCCGAACGCGCTGACGATGTGGGAAGCGCAGTTCGGCGACTTCGCCAACGGCGCGCAGGTCGTGTTCGACCAGTTCATCTCGTCGGGCGAGCGCAAGTGGCTGCGCATGTCGGGCCTCGTCTGCCTGCTGCCGCACGGCTACGAGGGCCAGGGCCCGGAGCACTCCTCGGCCCGTCTCGAGCGCTTCCTGCAGATGTGCGCCGAGGACAACATGCAGGTCGCCAACTGCACGACGCCGGCGAACTACTTCCACATCCTGCGCCGCCAGCTGAAGCGCGATTTCCGCAAGCCGCTGATCCTGATGACGCCGAAGTCGCTGCTGCGCCACAAGCGCGCCGTGTCGCGGCTCGACGAGCTCGCCACGGGCTCGACCTTCCACCGCGTGCTCTGGGACGACGCCCAGCTGCTCAAGGGCGAGAAGATCAAGCTCGCCCGCGACAACAAGATCCGTCGGGTCGTGCTGTGCTCGGGCAAGGTCTACTACGACCTCTACGAGGAGCGCGAGAAGCGCGGCATCGACGACGTCTACCTGCTGCGCGTCGAGCAGCTCTATCCGTTCCCGGTGAAGGCGGTGGCCACCGAGCTCGCCCGCTTCAAGAACGCGGACGTGGTGTGGTGCCAGGAGGAGCCGAAGAACATGGGCTCCTGGACCTTCGTGGAGCCTTATCTGCGCTGGGTCCTGCCGCACGCCGGGCTGAAGGCGAAGGAGCCGGTCTATGCCGGCCGCCCCGCCTCCGCCGCGACGGCCACCGGCCTCATGTCCAAGCACGTCGCCCAGTTGCAGGCCTTCCTCGAAGAGGTCTACGCCCGCTGAACCCGCCCCGGGCCGGCGCGAGCCGGCCCCCGCTCCGCATGGGTGTTCCCCGCGCCTCCCGCGCGGCGGTCGAGAGACCGACCTGCGAACGCCGATCCTGACGAAAGGTCCGAAAGGCCATGGCCACCGACATCCGCGTCCCGACCCTCGGCGAATCCGTCTCCGAGGCCACCATCGGCAAGTGGTTCAAGAAGCCCGGCGACGCCGTGAAGGCGGACGAGCCGCTGCTGGAGCTCGAGACCGACAAGGTCACGCTCGAGGTCAACGCCCCGGCCGCCGGCGTGCTCGCCGAGATCGTCGCCAAGGACGGCGAGACGGTGGGCGTCGGCGCCCTGCTCGGCTCGATCGCCGCGGGCTCCGGCGCTGCCGCCGCGGCTCCCGCGGCCGAGGCTCCCGCCGCCAAGCCGGCCCCGGCCCCGGCGCCCGCCACGGCCGCCAAGCCGCTCCCGGCCGGGACGCCGCAGGCGCCCTCCGTCAACCGCATCGCCGCCGAGACGGGTGTCGACCCGGCCGGCGTCGCCGGCTCCGGCAAGGACGGCCGCGTCACCAAGGGCGACATGCTCGCCGCCGTGGCGGCCGCGGCCAGCGCCGCCGTGCCGGCTCCCGCCGCCCCCGCGCAGGTCCGCGCCCCGTCCGTGCCGGACGACGCGGCCCGCGAGGAGCGGGTGCGCATGACCAAGCTGCGCCAGACCATCGCGCGCCGGCTGAAGGACGCCCAGAACACCGCCGCCATGCTGACGACCTTCAACGAGGTCGACATGGGCGCGGTGATGGCGCTGCGCGCCACCTACAAGGACGTCTTCGAGAAGAAGCACGGCACGAAGCTCGGCTTCATGGGCTTCTTCGTGAAGGCCTGCGTGCAGGCGCTGAAGGAAATCCCGGCCGTCAACGCCGAGATCGACGGCACCGACCTCGTCTACAAGAACTACTACCACGTCGGCATCGCGGTCGGCACGGACAAGGGCCTCGTCGTGCCGGTGGTGCGCGACGCGGACATGCTGTCGATCGCCGGCATCGAGAAGAAGATCGCCGAGTTCGGCAAGCGGGCCCGCGACGGCCAACTGAAGATCGAGGAGATGCAGGGCGGCACCTTCACGATCACCAATGGCGGCATCTACGGCTCGCTGATGTCGACGCCGATCCTCAACGCGCCGCAGTCGGGCATCCTGGGCATGCACAAGATCCAGGAGCGGCCGATGGTGGTGGGCGGCAAGATCGAGATCCGCCCGATGATGTACCTCGCGCTGAGCTACGACCACCGCATCGTCGACGGCAAGGAGGCGGTGACCTTCCTCGTTCGCGTCAAGGAGGCGCTCGAGGATCCGGCGCGCCTCGTGCTCGACCTCTGAGCCCGGCGGCGAGCCATGCTGGACCGGCTCGTGGGGAACTGGGTGTACGGCGGGGTGCTCGCCGGGCTCCTGCTTCTCCTGCTGCTGCCGGTCCTCACCACGGGCTGGTCGACGGCGGAGACGCTGACGTTCCTGTGCCTGCCGGCCTACATGCTCCACCAGTACGAGGAGCATGACGACGACCGCTTCCGCCGCTTCGTCAACGCCGAGATCGGGGGCGGCGTCGAGGTCCTGACTCCGCTCGACGTGTTCGTCATCAACATCGTCGGCGTCTGGGCGGTCCTCGCCGCCGTGATCGCGCTCACCAACCTCGCGGGCGCCGGCTGGGGCGTGCTGGCGGCGTACCTGCTGCTGGTCAACGCGCTGGTCCACGTCGGCCCGGCGCTGGCGATGCGGAAGCCGAACCCCGGTCTCTTCACCGCCGTCGCGCTCTTCCTGCCGCTCGGCCTGGCGCTGCTGCGCGTCGAGTGGCCCATCGCCTCGCCGATCCAGCAGGCGTGCGGCGCCGCCCTCGCGGTCGCCCTCCACGCCGCGATCATCATCCACGTCAAACGCGCGCTCCGGGCCCAACGGCGGCCGGGCGTCTGAGAAGGAGAAGGCCCGCATGGCCCAGTACGACCTGATCGTCATCGGCACCGGCCCCGGCGGCTACGTGTGCGCCATCCGCGCGGCCCAGCTCGGCCTCAAGACCGCCGTCGTGGAGAAGCGCAAGACGCACGGGGGCACGTGCCTCAATGTCGGCTGCATCCCGTCCAAGGCGCTGCTGCACGCCTCCGACCTCTTCGAGGAGGCGGGGCATGACTTCGTCAACCTCGGCATCGAGGTCGGCAAGGCGAAGCTCAACCTCGCCGGCATGATGAAGCACAAGGACGACACGGTCGCCGCCAACGTGAACGGCGTCGGCTTCCTGCTGAAGAAGAACAAGGTCGACGCCTTCCACGGCACCGGCACGATCGTGGCGCCCGGCCAGGTGAAGGTGACGGCCGAGGACGGCACGGAGCAGGTGCTGGAAACCAAGGCGATCGTCATCGCCACGGGGTCGGACGTCACGCCGCTGCCCGGCGTCACCATCGACGAGAAGACCGTCGTCTCCTCCACCGGCGCCATCGCGCTGCCGAAGGTGCCAGGCAAGATGGTCGTCGTCGGCGCCGGCGTGATCGGCCTCGAACTCGGGTCCGTCTGGCGCCGCCTCGGCGCGCAGGTGACGGTGGTCGAGTACCTCGACCGCATCCTGCCCGGCATGGACGACGAGATCGCCAAGCAGTTCCAGCGCATCCTTCAGAAGCAGGGCGTCACCTTCCTCCTCGGCTCCAAGGTCACCGGCGTCGAGACCGGCAAGGCAGGGGCGAAGGTCACCGTCGAACCCGCCAAGGGCGGCGACGCTCAGGTGCTGGAGGCCGACGTGGTGCTCGTCGCCATCGGCCGGCGCCCCTACACCGAGGGGCTGGGGCTGGAGCAGGCGGGCGTGGCACTCGACCGCGGGCGCGTCGTCATCGACGATCATTTCCAGACCAACGTGCCCGGCATCTTCGCCATCGGCGACGTGGTGCGCGGCCCGATGCTGGCCCACAAGGCCGAGGACGAGGGCATCGCCGTGGCCGAGATCCTGGCCGGCAAGGCCGGGCACGTGAACTACGACGTCATTCCTGGCGTGGTCTACACGATGCCGGAGGTGGCCTCGGTCGGGAAGACCGAGGAGGAGCTCAAGGCCGCGGGTGTTTCCTACACGGTCGGCAAGTTCCCCTTCACCGCCAACGGCCGCGCCCGCGCCATGCGCAAGTCGGACGGGCTCGTGAAGGTGCTGGCCGATGCCAACACCGACCGGGTGCTGGGCGTGCACATCGTCGGCGCCGGTGCCGGCGAGATGATCCACGAGGCGGCCGTGCTGATGGAGTTCGGCGGCTCGTCGGAGGACCTCGCCCGCACCTGCCACGCCCATCCCACGATGAGCGAGGCGGTGAAGGAGGCGGCGCTGGCCGTCGAGAAGCGCGCCATCCACATCTGAGACCGGTCCTCGAGGACCGGTCACGACAAGAAAAAGCCCGGGTCCGCTGGCGCGGCCCGGGCTTTTCCGTGTTTGGGCAGGCGTTACTGCGTGGCCGTCTGCGACTGCGTCTGGACCGACGCGGTCTGCGTGGTCGTGGACTGGCTCGAGGACGCCGTCACGGCCTTGTAGGACGAGCAGCCGCCTTCGGCGGCCGCGGGAGCCACGGCCCCGGCGAGCGCCGCGGCGGCGACCAGGATGGCGAGGAGGTCTCTGCGCATGGGGGATACTCCTTCGTCAGATCGGCGGGATCGGCCGACGTGAAAAAGGTAGCACCGGCGCGGCCGTGTTCCAGAGGGGGGTGCGCGGCGCGGTGTCACGGACGGGCGGGACGGACGAAGAGATTCCCGGGCCCTTAGCGGGGTCGTCGGGACGTCGCCGCGCGTTCCCTTCTCCCCGTCCGACGGGGAGAAGGTGGCCCGAAGGGCCGGATGAGGGGTTTGCGCGGCGAGGCCGCCCCTCATCCGCCTTCGCTTCGCTCCGGCACCTTTTCCCCGCCCGCGAGGAGAAGGGAAGAGCCTCAAGCCCGCGGATGCGCCGCCCGGTAGGCGGACAGCAGGCGGGACGTGTCGACTTCCGTGTAGATCTGGGTCGTCGACAGCGAGGCGTGGCCGAGCAGTTCCTGGATGGCGCGGAGTTCGCCGCCGCGGGCCAGCAGGTGCGTGGCGAAGGAGTGGCGCAGGGCGTGCGGCGTGGCGGTGTCCGGGAGGCCGAGCGCGCCGCGCAGGCGCTCGATGGCCAACTGGATGATGCGCGGCGAGAGCGGCCCGCCCTTGGCGCCGCGAAACAGCGGGCCATCGGGCTCCAGCGGCCAGGGACACATCTTCACGTAGTCCTGCACGGCTGCCGCCACCTGCGGCAGTACCGGCACCATGCGGGTCTTGCCGCCCTTGCCGAGCACGGTCAGGCTGTCGCGGCCGGGAACCGGCGCGTCCTTGGCGCGGATGCCCAGCGCCTCCGAGATGCGCAGGCCGCTGCCGTAGAGCAGCGCGATGACGGCGGCGTCGCGCACCAGCACCCAGGTCTCACGGTCCTCGGCAGCGCGCAGGTCCGGGTCGGTCATGCGGCGGGCGGCGGCGGCGGAGACAGGCTTGGGCAGACCCTTGGCCACCTTGGGGCCGCGGACCGCGGACAGCGCCGAGACGTCGGAGAGGCCCTCGCGCTCGAGGAAGCGCAGGGCCGAGCGAAGGCCGGCGAGGTTGCGCATGAGCGAGCGGCTGACCACGCCCTCGCCGCGCCGCTCCGCCATGAAGGCCCGCAGGTCGCCGGGGCGCAGGCGTCGGAGGGTGGCGAGGCCCGGTGCCTCCCCGTCGCGACCGGCGAGAAAGCCGGCGAACTGGCGGACGTCGCGCTCGTAGGCGTCCACCGTCTTGTCGGAGAGTCGGCGCTCGGAAACGAGGTGCCGGCGCCATTTCACCAGCGCGGCGGCGAGATCAGGGGCCATGGTCTGCATGGCCCGAGGGTGGGCCGGGATGGTGAAGGAGCGGTTAGCGCGCCGCTCCCTCCGACTGGGCGGCTCTCTCCGGCCGTCGAATCGGTGGTAGAGGGGAAGGATGTCGGCCGGATCGAACCCCACCTCCCTGGCCGGCGGCGGCACGACCGTCGCCGACGTCCTGGTGCCGACCGGCCTCGACCAGCTCTACAGCTATGTCGTCCCGCCTGCCCTCGACCTGCGAGCCGGCGACGTCGTGGCCGTGCCGTTCGGCCCGCGCGAGTGGCAGGGGGTGGTCTGGGAGGTGCGCGAGCAGGTCGCCGGCGGCGCCAGCAACCTGAAGAGCATCACCCGGAAGCTGGACAGCCCCCCGTTGTCCCCGGCGCTGCGGCGCTTCGTGGAGTGGGTGGCGCGCTACACGCTCGCGCCGCGCGGCATGGTGCTGCGCATGGCGCTGCGCGGGCCGGACCATGACGAACCGGAGCGGATGCAGGTGGGCGTGCGGCTCGCCGGGCCGCCGCCGGCGCGCATGACCCCCGCCCGAGCCCGGGTGATCGCGGCGGCGGAGGGCGGCCTCGCCTTCTCCAAGCGCGCGCTTGCCGACGCGGCGGCCGTGAGCACGGCGGTGATCGACGGGCTGGTCGACGAGGGGACCTTGGAAGCCATCGGCATCCCGCCGCCGGCGATCGCCCCGCGGCCGGACCCCGACCACGCCCGCACGGATCTCGAGGACGGGCAGGAAACAGCCGCGCAGGCGCTGAGGCAGGCGGTCGCGGACGCCGCCTTCTCGGTGAGCCTGCTGGAGGGAGTCACCGGATCGGGCAAGACCGAGGTCTATTTCGAGGCGGTGGCGGAGGCCGTGCGCGCCGGCCGGCAGTCGCTCATCCTCATGCCGGAGATCGCGCTGACGGGGCAGTTCCTGGCCCGCTTCGAGAAGCGCTTCGGGGTGCGGCCGGCCGAGTGGCACTCCGGCATCGCCGGGCGGCGGCGCGAGCGGACCTTCGCGGCGGTGGCTTCCGGCGAGGCGCTGGTGGTGGCGGGCGCGCGCTCGTCGCTGTTCCTGCCGTTCCGGTCGCTCGGCCTGCTCGTCGTCGACGAGGAGCACGAGGCCGCCTACAAGCAGGAGGACGGCGTCCACTACAATGCACGCGACATGGCCGTGGTGCGCGGCCAGATCGAGGGCTGCCCCGTGGTGCTGGCCTCCGCGACCCCCTCCATCGAGAGCCGTGTCAACGCCCGCCGGGGGCGCTACCGGCACCTGCGGCTCGATTCGCGCTTCGGCGGACGCGCCCTGCCCTCCATCGCCGCCATCGACATGCGCACCGAGGGGGCCGAGCGCGGGCGCTGGCTGTCGCCGCGGCTGGCGGAGGCCGTGTCGCGGACGCTGGAGGCCGGCGAGCAGGCGCTCCTCTACCTCAACCGCCGCGGCTATGCTCCGCTGACGCTCTGCCGCGCCTGCGGCCATCGGTTCCAGTGCCCCAACTGCACGGCGTGGCTTGTCGAGCATCGGTTCCGCCGGGCGCTGGTCTGCCACCATTGCGGGCATATCGAGCGACGGCCGGAGACCTGCCCCTCCTGTGGCGTCGCCGACGCCCTGATTCCCTGCGGCCCGGGGGTGGAGCGGCTGGCAGAGGAGGTCGCGGAGCGTTTCCCCGGCCACCGGGCGCTCGTGCTCTCCTCCGACTTCCCCGGCGGGACGGAGCGGCTGCGGCGGGAACTCGACGCGGTGGCGGCGGGCGAGTTCCGCATCGTCATCGGCACGCAACTGGTGGCGAAGGGCCACAATTTCCCCTTCCTGTCGCTCGTCGGCGTGGTCGACGGCGACATCGGCCTCTCTTCCGGCGATCCGCGGGCGGCGGAGCGTACCTTCCAGGTGCTGCAGCAGGTGACCGGGCGAGCCGGCCGCGGCGACACGGCTGGCCGGGCGCTCATCCAGACCTTCCAGCCTGACCATCCGGTCATGCGGGCGCTGGTGTCGGGGGATGCCGAGCGCTTCTACGCTGAGGAGACGGCGATGCGCGAGGCGGCGGGCCTGCCGCCCTTTGGCCGTCTCGCCGCCGTCATCGTCTCGGCCGCCGACCGGCCCCAGGCGGAAACCCATGCCCGCGCCATGGCGCGCTGCGCCGAAGCGCCCCCCGACGTGCTGCTGCTGGGGCCGGCCGAGGCCCCGCTCGCCGTCATCCGAGGCCGGCACCGCTTCCGCATGCTGCTCAAGACGCCGCGGGAGTTCGACCTGCAGGGCTGGCTCAGGGCCTGGCTGGGCCGATCGCCGAAAACCGCCGGCAGCGTGCGCGTGCAGGTGGACGTCGATCCGATGAGTTTCCTGTAGTTCCGGCAGCCTGGCCGGAGCCTGCGCCCGCCCAGCCGGCGGCACCCCCTCCGCCTGCCCCGAAAGTCGGCCTTTCCACTGTCCCGTTCGGGTTGCGCACCCCGGATACTCATGCTAGGTCACCGGCGCCTTTCGGGCCTCCGATCAGGGTATTTCCGCGCGTTCGCGGGGATTTACCGGAGGGGGCCCGTTCCACACCAGACGGTGGTTGCGCGACGATGCCCGGCAGCGGGCCCTGCGGCGCGAAACCCCAGTCGGGACAGAGAGTTCGAGAGACGGCCGGTGGCTCAAGAGAACACGATCGTTTCGGGGGTTGCGGGGCGCTACGCCACGGCGTTGTTCGAGCTGGCCCGCGAGGCTGGCGCGGTCGACGCGGTGAAGGCGGACCTCGACCGCTTCGCCCAGCTCATCGCGACCCAGCCGGATGTCGAGCGCTTCGTGCGCAGCCCGGTGTTCACCGCCGAGGAGCAGGGCAAGGCGCTGGCGCCGATCCTGGCGAAGATCGGGGTCACTGGGCTTGCCGCCAATTTCCTCAAGCTCGTGGCGGCCAAGCGCCGCCTCTTCGCGGTTTCGGACATGGTCCGCGCCTATGGCGCGCTGGTCGACAAGTCGCACGGCGTCGTGCGCGCCCAGGTGACCGTGGCCGACGCGCCCTCCGATGCGGTGATGGGCGAGATCCGCAAGGCCCTCAAGGACGTGGCCGGTGACAACGTGGCGATCGACGTGAAGGTCGATCCCGCGATCATCGGCGGCATCGTGGTGAAGCTCGGCTCCAAGATGGTCGACGCCTCGCTGCGCACCAAACTCAACGGCATTCGTACCGCGATGAAAGAGGTCGGCTGATGGACATCCGCGCCGCAGAAATCTCCGCGATCCTCAAGGAGCAGATCAAGAACTTCGGCTCCGAGGCCGAGGTCACCGAGGTCGGCCAGGTGCTGTCCGTCGGCGACGGCATCGCGCGTGCCTACGGGCTCGACAACGTCCAGGCGGGCGAGATGGTCGAGTTCGAGAACGGCGTGCGCGGCATGGCGCTGAACCTCGAGACCGACAACGTCGGCATCGTGATCTTCGGCTCCGACCGGGACATCAAGGAAGGCCAGACGGTGAAGCGCACGGGCGCCATCGTCGACGCCCCCGTCGGCAAGGGCCTGCTCGGCCGCGTCGTCGACGCGCTCGGCAACCCGATCGACGGCAAGGGCCCGATCAAGGCCGACAAGCGCATGCGCGTCGACGTCAAGGCCCCGGGCATCATCCCGCGGCAGTCGGTGCACGAGCCGATGGCCACCGGCCTCAAGGCCGTGGACGCCCTGATCCCGATCGGCCGCGGCCAGCGCGAGCTGATCATCGGCGACCGCCAGACCGGCAAGACCGCGATTGCGCTCGACACGATCCTCAACCAGAAGGCGATCAACCAGGGCACGGACGAGAGCGCCAAGCTCTACTGCGTGTACGTCGCCGTCGGCCAGAAGCGCTCCACCGTCGCGCAGTTCGTGAAGGTGCTCGAGGAGCAGGGCGCGCTGGAGTACTCCATCGTCGTCGCCGCCACGGCGTCCGACCCGGCCCCCATGCAGTTCCTCGCGCCGTTCACCGGCTGCACCATGGGCGAGTACTTTCGCGACAACGGCATGCATGCCGTGATCATCTATGACGACCTGTCCAAGCAGGCCGTCGCCTACCGCCAGATGTCGCTGCTGCTGCGCCGCCCGCCGGGCCGCGAGGCGTATCCGGGCGACGTGTTCTACCTGCACTCGCGCCTCCTGGAGCGCGCCGCGAAGCTGAACAAGACGTTCGGCTCGGGCTCGCTGACGGCGCTGCCGGTCATCGAGACGCAGGCGAACGACGTGTCGGCCTACATCCCGACGAACGTCATCTCGATCACCGACGGCCAGATCTTCCTCGAGACGGACCTGTTCTACCAGGGCATCCGCCCGGCGGTGAACGTCGGCCTCTCGGTGTCGCGCGTGGGCTCGTCCGCCCAGACGAAGGCGATGAAGAAGGTCGCGGGCAAGATCAAGGGCGAGCTCGCCCAGTATCGCGAGATGGCCGCGTTCGCCCAGTTCGGCGGCGACCTCGACGCCACGACGCAGCGCCTGCTGAACCGCGGCGCGCGCCTGACCGAGCTCCTCAAGCAGCCGCAGTTCTCGCCGCTGCAGATGGAGGAGCAGGTCGCGGTGATCTACGCCGGCGTCAACGGCTACCTCGACCCGCTGCCGGTGAACCGGGTGCGCGCGTTCCAGGACGGCCTGCTGGCCACCCTGAAGACGAGCCACGCCGGGATCCTCGACGCGATCCGCACGTCGAAGGATCTCTCGGACGACACGACGAAGCAGCTCAAGGGCGTGGTCGACGCGTTCGCCAAGTCCTTCGCCTGATCGCGGCCGGACCGGAGAGGTAGAGGCGAGCCATGGCGTCGCTGAAGGACCTGCGCAACCGCATCGCCTCGGTGAAGGCGACGCAGAAGATCACCAAGGCCATGCAGATGGTCGCGGCGGCCAAGCTCCGCCGCGCCCAGACGGCGGCCGAGGCGGCCCGTCCCTATGCCGAGCGCATGAGCGCCGTGCTGGCGAACGTCGCGGCCGGCGTGGCCGGGCCGGGCGCCCCGCCGCTCCTCGCCGGCACCGGCAAGGACGACGTGCACCTGCTCGTCGTCTTCACCGCCGAGCGCGGCCTGTGCGGCGCCTTCAACTCGTCGATCGCGCGCCTCGCCCGTGACAAGGCGCAGGCGCTGATGGCGGCCGGCAAGACGGTCAAGATCATCTGCGTCGGCAAGAAGGGCCACGACATCCTGAAGCGCCAGTTCGCGCGGCAGATCATCGACGCCATCGAGCTGCGCAACGTGCGCACGCTGGGCTTCGACACCGCCGAGCCGATCGCCCGGCGCATCATCGACATGTTCGAGGCCGGCGAGTTCGACGTCGCGACGATCTTCTTCTCGCGCTTCCGCAGCGTGATCGCGCAGATCCCGACGGCGCAGCAGGTGATCCCGGCCGAAATCCCGGCGCAGGCGACGCCCGCGGCTTCGCAGGCGAGCTACGAGTACGAGCCCGGCGAGGGCGAGATCCTGCAGACGCTGCTGCCGCGCAACATCGCGGTGCAGGTGTTCCGGGCACTGCTCGAGAACGCCGCCTCCGAGCAGGGCGCGCGCATGAGCGCGATGGACAACGCCACGCGCAACGCGGGCGAGATGATCAAGAAGCAGACGCTGACCTACAACCGGACGCGTCAGGCGATGATCACGAAGGAACTGATCGAAATCATCTCGGGCGCGGAAGCGCTCTGAGCCAAGACCGAGGACATGACCATGGCCACTAAACCCACCGGACGCGTCACGCAGGTCATCGGCGCCGTCGTGGACGTGCAGTTCGACGGCCACCTGCCCGAGATCCTGAACGCGCTCGAGACGACCAACGGCGGCAACCGCCTGGTGCTCGAGGTCGCGCAGCACCTCGGCGAATCCTCGGTCCGCGCCATCGCGATGGACACCACGGAAGGCCTCGTGCGCGGCCAGCCCGTCACCGACACCGGCGCCCCGATCGCCGTGCCGGTCGGCAATGGCACGCTCGGCCGCATCATCAACGTCATCGGCGAGCCGGTCGACGAGGCCGGCCCGGTCCCGGCCGACGCGATGCGCCCGATCCACGCGGCCGCCCCGTCCTATGCCGAGCAGTCGACCGAGGCGCAGATCCTCGAGACGGGCATCAAGGTCGTCGATCTGCTGGCTCCCTACGCCAAGGGCGGCAAGATCGGCCTGTTCGGCGGCGCCGGCGTGGGCAAGACCGTGCTCATCATGGAGCTGATCAACAACGTCGCGAAGGCGCACGGCGGCTACTCCGTGTTCGCCGGCGTCGGCGAGCGCACCCGCGAGGGCAACGATCTCTACCACGAGATGATCGAGTCCGGCGTGAACAAGAAGGGCGGCGGCGACGGCTCCAAGTGCGCCCTCGTCTACGGCCAGATGAACGAGCCTCCGGGCGCCCGCGCCCGCGTCGCGCTGACCGGCCTCACCGTCGCCGAGTACTTCCGCGACCAGGGCCAGGACGTGCTCTTCTTCGTCGACAACATCTTCCGCTTCACGCAGGCGGGCTCGGAGGTGTCGGCACTGCTGGGCCGCATTCCCTCGGCGGTGGGCTACCAGCCGACGCTCGCCACCGACATGGGCGCCCTGCAGGAGCGCATCACCACGACGACCAAGGGCTCGATCACCTCGGTGCAGGCCATCTACGTGCCGGCCGACGACCTGACCGACCCGGCCCCGGCCACCTCCTTCGCCCACCTCGACGCCACGACCGTGCTGTCGCGCTCGATCGCCGAGAAGGGCATCTACCCGGCCGTGGACCCGCTCGACTCCACCTCGCGCATGCTCTCCCCGATGATCGTCGGCGAGGAGCACTACGCGGTGGCCCGCCAGGTGCAGGCGACGCTGCAGCGCTACAAGGCCCTGCAGGACATCATCGCTATCCTGGGCATGGACGAGCTCTCCGAAGAGGACAAGGTCGCCGTGGCCCGCGCCCGCAAGATCGAGCGCTTCCTGTCGCAGCCGTTCTTCGTCGCCGAAGTGTTCACGGGCTCGCCCGGCAAGCTCGTGCCGCTCGCCGACACGATCAAGGGCTTCAAGGGGCTCGTCGAGGGCAAGTACGACCACCTCCCGGAGGCCGCCTTCTACATGGTCGGCACCATCGAGGAAGCGGTCGAGAAGGCCCAGCGCCTCGCCGCCGAGGCCGCGTAAGCAGCAAGCAGCGCGCGCGCCGGCCCCGGCCGGCGCCGATGCGCGGAAGTGAGGGACGATGGCTGCTTTCAACTTCGAACTCGTCTCGCCCGAGCGCCTGCTGTTCTCGGGCCCGGTCGAGCAGGTCGTGGTGCCCGGCACCGAGGGCGACTTCGCCGTGCTGAAGGACCATGCGCCGGTCATGTCGACGCTGCGCCCCGGCGTGGCCGTCGTCACCGACGCCAAGGGCGGCACGCAGCGGCTGTTCGTGCGCGGCGGCTTCGCCGAGGTGAACGCCTCCGGGCTGACCATCCTCGCCGAGCAGGCCATCCCGGTCGAGGAGATCAGCGACGACGTGATCGCCGCCGAGATCAAGGCGGCCGAGGCCGAGTTCGCCAACGCCAAGACCGACGAGGCCCGCCGCGCTTCCGCCGAGAAGCTCGCGCAGCTGCTCGAAGTCCGCGACACGTTCCTGTCGCGCACCCACGCGCACTGAGCGTCCGGTCGTTCCGATCGATCTGGGGCCGCGTCAGCGGCCCTTTTTCTTTGGTGGAAGCGGTGAGGCAAAGGCGGCGAAGGTCTCCGCCACCCGTTCGTAGACGGGCCGCTTGAATCTCACCACGAGGGCGGGAAGCCGGGCGAGCGGCTGCCAGGCCCATGCCGTGAACTCCGGCGGTGCGGCCCGACCCGGAGCGAGGACGTCGATCTCGCTCTCCTCCCCCTCGAAGCGGAAGGCGACCCACCGCTGCCGCTGCCCGCGAAAGACGGAAAGCCGGTGCGGCGGCCCCTCGTAAGGCGGGAAGTCGTACGCCCACCAGTCCGTCGTCACCGCGAGAAGCGAGACACTGGTGACACCGGTTTCCTCGGCGAGCTCTCGCCGGGCGGCCGTCACGATCTCTTCGTCCGCCTCGATTCCGCCCTGCGGCATCTGCCACTCGCGGCCCGGCTCGATGACCTCGGGCCCGGACGCCGTCGCCCGGCCGGCGAACACCCGCCCGTCCCGGTTGAACACGGCGATGCCGACGTTGGGGCGGTAGGACTTGTCCACGCTGCGCTCGCGGTCGCGTTCACTCGCCCATGGCGATCAGGCTGGCGTTTCCGCCGGCGGCGGCGGTGTTCACGGTCACCGTCTGCTCCAGTCCGAAGCGCTTGAGGTAGTTCGGTCCTCCGGCCTTGGGGCCGGTCCCCGACAGGCCGGAGCCGCCGAAGGGCTGCGTGCCCACCACGGCGCCGATCATGTTGCGGTTGACGTAGCAGTTGCCGACGTCCAGCCGCTCGACGATGTGCCTGATGGTCGTGTCGATGCGTGAATGCACGCCCAGCGTGAGGCCGTAGCCGCTCCCCTCGATGGCGTCGAGCACGCGGCCGAGGTCGCCGGCCTTGTAGCGAACGACGTGCAGGACCGGTCCGAAGATCTCCTCGGCGAGATCCTCGGGACGCTTCAGCTCGAAGACCTGCGGGGCGACGAAGGTGCCGCCGGCCGGTGCGGTCCCGCTGTAGTGGACGACGGCGGTGCGCCGCATGTGCTCGACATGGGCATCGAGCTTCGCCTTCGCCTCGGCGTCGATGACGGGGCCGACCTGCACGGACACGTCCGCGGGATCGCCGAGCTTCAGCTCGCGGGCGGCGCCGACGATCATCTCGATCATCCGGTCCGCGACGTCGGCCTGCACGCACAAAAGCCGCAGCGCCGAGCAGCGCTGGCCGGCGGATCGGAAGGCCGAGGTGACGACGTCGTCGGCGACCTGCTCGGGCAGGGCGGTCGCGTCGACGATCATGGCGTTGATGCCGCCGGTCTCGGCGATGAGCGGGACGATGGGGCCGTCCTTCGCCGCCAGCGCGCGATTGATGCGGCGCGCGGTCTCCGTCGACCCGGTGAACGCGACGCCCGCGACCAGCGGGTGGCCGACCAACCGGGCGCCGACCGCGCCGTCCCCGGGCACCAGGTGGACGGCACCCTTGGGCACGCCGGCCTCGTGCAGCACCTTCACCGCCTCGAAGGCGATCAGCGGCGTCTGCTCGGCGGGCTTGGCCACGACGGCGTTGCCGGCAGCGAGCGCCGCGCTCACCTGGCCGAGGAAGATCGCCAGGGGGAAGTTCCACGGGCTGATGCACACGAAGACGCCCCGGCCCCGGTGCAGAAGCCGGTTGTCCTCACCCGTCGGCCCCGGCAGCACCTCGCCCTCGCCGAAGAGGTCGCGGGCCTGTGCAGCGTAGTAGCGCAGGAAGTCGACGGCCTCGCGCAGCTCCGCGACGCTGTCGTCGAGGGTCTTGCCGGCTTCCGCCTGCATGAGGTGGATAAAGCGCCCGCGGCGGGCCTCCAGCAGGTCCGCCGCCTTCAGCTGTGCGTCGGCGCGCGTCGCGGCGGGGGTACGCTCCCACGCGCGGTAGCCCTTTCCGGCGGCCGCCATCGCGGCATCCGCCGTCGCCGGCTCGGCCTCCGCGACGGTCCCTGCCGGGCGACCCGTTGCAGGCGACGTCACCGGGCGCGCCGCACCGGCGCGGACGACACCATCGACCAGTGGCGCGGCCGAGGCGGTGGCAACGGCAGCAGCCCGGACATCGGCCAGCAGGGCGTCGAGGGATGCGGCGTGCCCGAGCTCCACGCCCGCGGAATTGCGCCGGCCGGCGCCGTAAAGGTCTGCCGGGAGCGGCAGGCGCGGATGGGCCGCCTGCTCCGGCCGGCGGACCACCGCCGCCGGCCGCGCCAGGAGCGATTCGACCGGAACGTTGGGATCGGCCGCGACGGAGACGAAGGAGGAGTTGGCGCCGTTCTCCAGCAGCCGGCGGACGAGATAGGCCAGCAGGTCGCGGTGGCCGCCGACGGGGGCGTAGGTGCGGCAGGCGAGGCCGGGCGCCTCCTCCAGCAGCTTCTCGTAGAGCGCGTCGCCCATGCCGTGCAGGCGCTGGAACTCGTAGCCTTCCGTCCCGCCGGCCCGCTCGAGAATGGTGGCGACGGTGAGCGCGTTGTGCGTGGCGAACTGCGGGTAGATGCGCGGGCGCGCCGCGAGCAGGCGATCCGCGCAGGCGACATAGTTCAGGTCGGTCATCGCCTTGCGGGTGAAGACGGGATAGCCCGCGAGGCCGCGCTCCTGTGCCCGCTTCACCTCCGTGTCCCAGTAGGCGCCCTTGACGAGGCGGACCATCAACTTGCGGTCGAGCTCGCGGGCGAGATCCGCCACCCAGTCGATCACCGCGGCGGCGCGCTTCTGGTACGCCTGGATCGCGAGGCCGAAGCCGTCCCAGCCGGCCAGCTGCGGATCGCGCAGAACGGCGGCGATGACGTCGAGCGAGAGCTCCAGCCGGTCGGCCTCCTCCGCGTCGACGGTGAAGTTGAGGTCATAGCCCTTGGCCCGGCGGGCGAGGTCGACCACGACCGGCACGAGCTCCGCCATCACGCGGTCGCGGGAGAGCGCGTCGTAGCGGGGATGCAGCGCGGAGAGCTTCACCGAAATGCCGGGCCGGTTCGGCAGTGGTTCGTTGCCGGCGGCGCGACCGATGGCATCGATCGCATCGGCGTAGGAGCGCGCGTAGCGCTCGGCGTCGTCCTGCGTTCGCGCGCCCTCGCCGAGCATGTCGAAGGAGTAGCGGAAGAGCTTTCCGGTTCCGGTGCGGGCGCGCTCCAGTGCCTCGCCGATCGACTGGCCGAGCACGAAGTGATTGCCGAGCACGCGCATGGCCTGCCGCGTCGCCGTCCGCACGGCCGGCAGGCCAATGCGCTTGGCGAGCGAGCCGAGGATGCCCTCGGGCGTCTCGCCCGGCTGGATGATCCGCGCCGTCACGCCGAGCGCCCACGCCGAGGCCGAGACGAGGAAAGCGTCCGACCGCGTCTCATGGCGCGCGAAGTCGCCCTGCCCGAGCTTGTCCTCGATGAGCCTGTCGGCCGTCGCAGCGTCGGGAACCCGCAGCAGCGCCTCCGCAAGCACCATCAGGGCCAGGCCCTCGCGGGTCGAGAGCGAATACTCGCGCAGCAGTTCCTCGACGCCGCCAAGCCCCCCGCTGCGGGAGCGGATCGCCTCCACGAGGCTGCCAGCACGGGCATCGATGCGCGCCTCGCGTTCGGGCGGCAGCGTGGCGGAGGCGAGCAGCACCCGGGCGATCTCGACGTCCGGCGGCGAATACGGAGCGCGGAAGGGAGCAGGCATGGCGGAGGTCTCCCGGCTGAAGGGCAGGTGCGGCTTGACTTCTTTCATCTTAGCAGCTGTTGCCTGGGGCATCGACCAGTGCAAACTGCCTTCTGGTAGTGAAATTCGCTATCAATCATCGTCCTGATAGGGAAAGACCCGTGACCGATCTGGACCGCGTCGACCGCCGCATCCTCGCCTTGCTGCAGGAGGACGGGCGCATCACCACCGTCGATCTCGCCGAGCGCATCGGCCTCTCGCCGACGGCGACGAGCGAGCGGATGAAGCGGCTGCTGCGCGAGGGTTACGTGACCGGGTTCCGGGCGGTGCTCGATCCGCAGAAGCTCGACCGCGGGCTCCTCGTCTTCATCGAAGTGAGCCTCGACAAGACGACGCCGGACGTATTCGAGCGCTTCGCTGCTGCCGTGCGGCGTGCCCCGGAGGTCATCGAGTGCCACATGGTGGCGGGTGGCTTCGACTACCTCGTCAAGACGCGGGTTGCCGACATGGCGGCGTATCGGCGCCTGCTCGGCGACATGCTGCTGTCGCTGCCCGGGGTCAAGGAAAGCCGGACCTACGCGGTGATGGAAGAGGTGAAGTCGGACGGGCCGCTTCCGGTGTGACCCGGACCCGGAATGACGACGCCCCCCGCGAGAACCGCAGGGGGCGTCCTTGAGCGGACCGCTAATGGGGGGACGCGGTCCGCGCTACTCGGCCGGGCGGGCCTCCACCCGGGCGGTGTCACGCGTCTTCCACAGGGAGTAGACGATGCCGGCCCCGAGGATGGCGAACGTCACGCCCAGAGAGATCGCCGGCGGGATCTTGGCGATGCCGAGCATGTCGGCCACCACGATCTTCGACCCGATGAAGATCAGCACGGACGCCAGCGCGTACTTGAGGTACGTGAACCGGTCGATCATCGCCGCCAGCGCGAAGTACAGCGCGCGCAGGCCCAGGATGGCGAAGATGTTGGACGTGAACACGATGTAGGTGTCGGTGGTGATCGCGAAGATCGCCGGCACCGAGTCCACCGCGAAGATCACGTCCGCGACGTTCACCAGCACGAGCACGAGGAAGAGCGGCGTCAGGAAGGTGACGATCTTGCCGGTCTTCGGGTCGCGGTCCTTGATGATGAACTTCTCGCCGTGCAGCTGGTCCGTCACCCGGAAATGCTTGCGCATGAACTTCAGGATGGGGTTCGACGCGACGTCATACTCCTTGTCGGCGGCGACGATCATCTTGACGCCGGTGATGACGAGGAAGGCCGCGAAGATGTAGAGCACCCAGCTGAACTGCTGCACCAGCGCCGCGCCGACGCCGATCATGAGGCCGCGCAGCACGATGACCGCAAGGATGCCCCAGAACAGCACGCGGTACTGGTAGGCCCGCGGGATGCCGAAGAAGCCGAAGATCATCGCGATGACGAAGATGTTGTCCATCGAGAGGCTCTTCTCGATGACGAACCCCGTCAGGTACTCGAGGCCGGCCTGCGGCGAGATCGAGTACCAGACCCAGGCGCCGAAGCTCAGGCCCATGGCGATGTAGAAGGCGGAGAGCTTCAGGCTCTCGCTGACGGAAATTTCCTTCGAGCTGTCCCGGTGCAGGACGCCGAGATCGAAGGCGAGGAGGAGAGCGACGACCGTCATGAAGCCCGCCCACATCCAGAGCGGCTTTCCGATGACGTCCGTCATCATGAATTCGAGCATGGTAACGACCCCTTGGTTTTGCCCCAGTGGTGCCGACATCACGGAAGGATCGGACTTCCGCCAGAGGGGCCCGGCCACCACGCGCAAGAGGTTGGGCTGCGATCCCCGTCTTTCAAGTCCCGGTCGACGATTGCCTCTTGCGTAAAGTTAAGGCATCCGCTCACAACGGATGCAGCAAGCCACGCCGCCGGCACAGACCGGCCATGCCGTTTCGCGGCATGAAAGTTGCGAAACCGGGCTTCGATCGTCTCACCCGCCGACCCCGCGGCGGACACAGGAGGGAGTTTTCATGGTTCTGTCGTTTTCGGCCGCCCGCATTCTCGGCACGGTCGCGCTCGTCGCGGCCTCGATTGCCGGCGTGACGGCCTCCTCGGCGCAGACGCCGGTGCGCTTCACGCTCGACTGGCGCTTCGAGGGCCCGGCCGCGCCGTTCCTGGTGGCGCTGGAGAAGGGCTACTTCAAGGCCGAGGGCCTCGACGTCACCATCGACATCGGCAACGGCTCGCGAGAGGCAATCCCGCGCGTCGCGTCCGGCACCTACCAGATGGGCTTCGGCGACGTGAACTCGCTCGTGCGCTTCCGCGACGAGAACCCGGGCGTCGACGTCAAGGCCGTGCTGATGGTCTACGACAAGCCGCCCTTCGCGATCATCGGGCGCAAGAGCCGCGGCATCACCACCGACGTGAAGAGCCTCGAAGGCAAGAAGTTCGGCGCCCCGGCGGCCGACGCTGCCTATGCCCAGTGGCCGATCTTCAAGACGGTCAACAAGCTCGACGACAAGGGCATGAAGTTCGAGAACGTCGGGTTTCCGGTGCGCGAGCCGATGCTGGCGTCGGGCGAGGTGGACGCCGTGTTCGGCTTCTCGATGTCCTCCTACATCAACGTGAAGTCGCGCGGCGTGCCGGTGGACGACATCGTCACCATGCTGATGAGCGACTACGGGGTCGAGCTCTACGGCAACGTGATCATGGTCAACCCGGCCTTCGCCAAGGAGAAGCCGGAGGCCGTGAAGGGCTTCGTCAAGGCGCTCGTGAAGGGCCTCAAGGACACGGTCGCCGACCCGTCCGCCGCCACCGACCTCGTCATCAAGCGCAACGACGTGGCCAAGAAGGACGTCGAGATCGAGCGCCTGAAGATGGCGCTCGACCAGAACATCCTGACGCCGTGGGTGAAGGCGAACGGCTGGGGCGGCATCGACCCGGCGCGCTTCGCGACGTCCATCGACCAGATCGGCCTGACCTTCACCTACAAGGCGAAGCCGAAGACGGAGGACATCTTCACCGACGCGTTCCTGCCGCCGGTGGCCGACCGCAAGTTCTGACCGTCCCGCCCGCGAGGAGTTGCGTCATGAGCCCGTTCGTCGCCCTCGCGGGCGTTACCCATGCCTATGGCGGGTCAGGCCCGCCCGCCGTCGACGGCATGACCATCGCCGTCAACGAGGGCGAGTTCGCCGCCATCGTCGGGCCATCGGGCTGCGGCAAGTCGACGGTGATGAAGCTCGCCACCGGCCTGCAGTTCCCGCAGGCCGGCTCCGTGATCGTCGCCGGCAAGCAGGTCACCGCGCCGGTGAAGATCTCCGGCATGGCGTTCCAGAACCCGACGCTGCTGCCGTGGCGCACCACGCTCGACAACCTCCTGCTGCCGCTGGAGATCGTCGAGCCGCATCGCTCGCGGCTCCGGCGGCACAAGGACGAGTACGTCGCCCGCGCCGAGGCGCTGCTGGAGCAGGTCGGACTCAAGGGAATGGGCCAGAAGTTCCCGTGGCAGCTCTCGGGCGGCATGCAGCAGCGCGCCTCGCTGTGCCGGGCGCTGATCCACGAGCCGCAGCTGCTGATGCTCGACGAGCCGTTCGGCGCGCTCGACGCCTTCACCCGGGAGGAACTGTGGTGCGTCATCCGCGACCTGCACGCGTCGCGGAAGGTCACCGTGATCCTCGTGACGCACGACCTGCGCGAGGCGGTGTTCCTCGCCGACCGCATCTTCTGCATGAGTGCGCGGCCCGGCCGGATCATCGCGGAGCGCGAGGTGGGCATTCCCCGGCCGCGGGACCTGGAGGTCACCTACACCGGCGAGTTCATCGACATCGTGCACGAACTGCGCGCCCATATCGCACACGCGAGGACCGCCGCATGACCAGCGCAGCCCCCGGGCAACCCAGCAAGGCGGTGCTCTCGGCCGCGCCGTGGGTCTTCACCATCGGCTTCTTCCTCGTCTGGGAGATCGCCTGCCGCGCGCTGAGCGTGTCGTCCTTCGTGCTGCCGCCGCCGAGCGCCATCGCCAAGGCGATGTGGGAGTATCGCGGCCCGCTGACCTACCATTCCGCCGCCACGCTCTGGATGACGCTGGCCGGCTTCGCCATCGCGGTCGTGACGGGCCTTCTGCTCGGGGTCGCGCTGGGAGCGTCCAAGGTGGTGCACGCGGGCACCTATCCCCTGCTCGTCGCCTTCAACGCCATCCCCAAGGTCGCGGTCGTGCCGATCCTGGTGATCTGGTTCGGCGTGGGCTGGGCGCCGGCAGTACTGACGGCGTTCCTCATCTCCTTCTTCCCCATCGTCGTGAACGTCGCCACGGGCCTCGCCACCATCGAGCCGGAGGTCGAGGACGTGATGCGGGCGCTGGGCGCCTCCAAGCTCGACATCATCCGCAAGGTCGGCGTGCCGCGCTCGCTGCCGTACTTCTTCGGCTCGCTGAAGGTGGCGATCACGCTGGCCTATGTCGGCTCCGTCATCGCCGAGTACAATGCGTCCAACTACGGCATCGGCAACCTGATGGCGCGCGCCAGCGCTGACTTCAACGTGCCGTTGCTGTTCGCCGCGCTCGTCGCGCTCGGCATCCTCGGCGTCGTCATCTATGCCGCGATGGCGGTCCTCGAGCGACGCACCACGGGCTGGGCGCAGCGGTCCAACTTCGCCACCTGAGATTGCGACGCGGAGGGGTTCGTTCACCTCCGCCGTTCGTCGCCCTCGTTTTTGCAGTGCAGCAGGCGTAGTCTCCCCCGGTCCCGACCCCGTGGGAGCCTGCGCATGTTGCCCCCGATCCGCGATGAAGCTGCGCTGCGCGCGGCGTTCCGCTGGTCCTTGCCCGACCGCTACAACATCGGCGTGGACGTCTGCGACCGCTGGGCGGCCGTCGATCCCGACCGTCCCGCGATCATCGAGACGGGCGCCGACGGCCGGGTCGACGCGTTGACCTTCGGCCAGTTCCGGGCGGCCTCGAACCGCCTCGCGCATGCGCTGCGCCGGCGGGGGATCGGTCGGGGCGATCGGGTCGGCCTGCTGCTGCCGCAGTCTCGCGAGGTCGCCATCGCCCACGTCGCCCTCTACAAGCTCGGTGCCGTCGCGCTGCCTCTGGCGGTGCTCTTCGGCATCGATGGGCTGACCTACCGCCTCGGCGACGCCGGCGCGCGGGGCCTCGTCACCAACGGCGCCAACGTCGACCGGCTGCGGCCTGTCCTTCCCGACCTTCCGACGCTGGACGTCATCCTCTCCGTGGATGGCCCGCACGGCCCCGCCGACGGCTTTCACCAGGCCATGGAGAGCGAATCCGCCGACTTCGAGCCGGTCGACACGACGCCCGACGACCCGGCGATGATGATCTTCACCTCCGGCACGACCGGCCAGCCGAAGGGCGCACTGCACGGCCACCGCGTGCTGCTGGGGCACCTGCCGGGCTTCGAGCTGGTGCATGAGTTCTACCCGCAGCCGGGTGACCTGATGTGGACCCCGGCCGACTGGGCTTGGGCCGGCGGGTTGCTCAACGCCATGCTGCCTTCGCTGCACCACGGAGTCGCGGTGGTGGCGCGGAAGTTCGAGAAATTCGATCCGGAAGAGGCCCTGCGCCTGCTGCAGGACCACGGCATCCGCAACACCTTCGTGCCGCCCACCGCGCTGCGGATGCTGCGCAGCGTCGCGAACCCGCGCGGTCGCTTCCGGCTCGACCTGCGCACCATCGCTTCGGCCGGCGAGGCGCTGGGGGCCGAGACACTCGCCTGGGGCCGCGAGGCGCTGGGCCTCACCATCAACGAGGCCTACGGGCAGACCGAGTGCAACCTCGTGCTGGGCTCGTGCGCCGCTCTCGGCATGGTTCGCCCCGGCGCCATCGGCAAGCCGGTGCCCGGGCATACGGTGGCGGTGATCCGGCCGGACGGCTCGGTGTGCGAGCCGGGCGAGCTCGGGCAGATCGCGGTGCTCCGCCCCGACCCCGTGATGTTCCTCGGATACTGGAACCGGCCCGAGGCGACGGCGGAGAAGTTCATCGGCGACTGGATGACCACCGGCGACCAGGGCGAGGCCGATGCCGACGGCTATGTCCGCTTCGTGGGGCGGGACGACGACGTGATCACCTCGTCGGGCTACCGCATCGGGCCCGGCGAGATCGAGGACTGCCTTCTGCGCCACCCGGCGGTGGCCAACGCCGCCGCCGTCGGCAAGCCGGATCCCCTGCGCACAGAGATCGTCAAGGCCTTCGTGGTGCTGAAGCCCGGCCACGCGCCCGGCGACGGCCTCGCGGCGGACATCCAGGCGTTCGTGCGCCGGCGTCTCTCCGCGCACGAGTACCCCCGCGAGATCGCGTTCGTGCGCGAGCTGCCGCTGACGACGACGGGCAAGGTGATCCGGCGCGAGCTGCGTGCGGTGGCCTGACGGGGGTCGACCTCAGCCCTTCTTGCCGCGCGCAAGGTGGTAGAGCGACTTCGCCGTCGAGCGCAGGCCGCGCCGCGCGCTGACGCCGGCAGCCGCCAGCGCCGAGGCCGTGCGAGACGTGCCGGCCTCGATGAACCAGTCGGCGACGGGGGAGCGGTCGGGCCAGAGCCGGTCGATCATCGGATGATCCGCGACCGCGCAGCTGTCCGTGACGGCGACGGCGCCCTCCCACTGCCGGCGGGAGAGGTCGAGCGTCAGCTGCACGCCGGGCGAGAGCGCGGACAGCGTCTCGTCGAAGGTCGTTTTCCAGTAGAGCGCCCGGTCGAGCCCGCCGAGCACGATGCCGGCCGCCGCGACGCGTTCGCCTACGGTGAGCAGGTCGATGCGGCACAGGCCGCGCTGGGCAAGGCCGCGGGTGACGGAGCGCAGGAAGGTGGCGTGGCTGGGGCTGTGGAGGAAAGCCGTGCCCTCGCGGCCCTTCCAGCCCGCCGCCTCCAGCGTCAGGAACGCCTCTGTCGCTTCGCGGACCTCGAGCGGTGAACTGCAGTGGTGGAGCACGACGTCGCCCTGCTCGCCGAGCCGGCGGCGCTGGCGGCGGATCTCCTTCAGCCGGCGCGCGGTGACGACGCGGCCGAGGAAATCGTCGAACGTCGTCGCATCCGGGGTGAGGATGGCGCGGGCGTGCTCTCCGAAGCGCCGGAGGGTCCGCCCGCGGCTCTCGGCGCCCGCGGCGATTGCCGCGGCCGTCGCGGTATCTTCCGCGATCAGCGGCAGGAGCAGGCCGCCGGCGGCCCCGCCCTGGCTCTCGATCCAGTCGAAGAAGGCGTGCACCACGGCGCCGGCACTCTCGCGGGCGACCAGCGGCAGGCCCAGCGCCATCTGATCGTGCCGCCAGCCGAAGAGCTCGAACTGCCCCATGCCGATGCGCGGCATGACCACGGGAAACACGCCCTTGAGCGCGGCCGGCCCGTCGCCCCGGGGGTCGAGCACCATGACGAAGACGGGGCGCGCCACTTCGCGCAGGTGGCGGACGGCGGCAAGCGCAAAATCGGGATGGTAGAAGGCGTTGTCGTCCATGGCGCGGCCCGAGAGCGCAGCCCATGGCTCGGTGAGGTCGGCCGCCTGCATCACGCCGCAGACCCGCACCTCGAGGCCCTCGCCGGCGGGGCCTGTCACCGGCTTCTGCCCGCGCAGGGGCGGCAGGTCGCGGGCCCAGGTGGGGGGAAGGGCGGGTACGGCGGTCGGTGCCGGATCCCGGCGGTCGGTGCGTGGCATGCGGCGGTCCTGCGTCGCGCCGATCCGGCTCCGGGGACCCGGCCTGCCGCAGCGACGGGCCTCGCCGGCGCCGGACGGCGCACTCCTTACACGCCGCATTTGAATCAAGGTCGGTTTACAACCTGATCTGACCGCCGGTCACCGCTGCATAGAGATCGGAATCGAGGCGAACAAACCGTTTCTCTCCCGGGTGGAACAGGAAGAGCGGGTCGAAGACCGACGAGGGGTCGGTGCCGTCCTTCACGAGGTCGACCTTGCGCTGCTTGAAGGTTCCCGTGTGTTCCAGCGACGCCCGGATGCGCAGGAACACCGGCCGGGCGTACTCGGGAAGATGCAGCGCGAGGTGGTCGCGGAAGGCCTCGAGGTCGAGGTCGGCGCCCTCGTCCATGACGATGGCCGCGGCGCCGGCGCGGCCCTCGTGGCCGGGCAGGCGGACACCATAGACAGTGCACTCGGCGATGCCGGGAAAGACGCTGATCGCCTCCGACACCTCGGAGGTGGCGACGTTCTCGCCCTTCCAGCGGAACGTGTCGCCGATGCGGTCGATGAAGTAGAAGTAGCCGTCCTCGTCGCGCTTCAGCAGGTCGCCGGAGCGGAACCACGCATCGCCCTTCTCGAAGACGTCGCGCAGGATCTTGCTCTCGGTCGCGCTCTTGTCGGCGTAGCCCTCGAAGCGGTTCGCAGGCTTCGTCGGGTCGTTGACGATCTGGCCCAGGATCTCGCCGACCTCGTTCGGCGGACAGGGGATGCAGAAGCCATCGGGACTGCGGATCGGCTGCTCGGCCTCCACGTCGAACCTGACGATCTTCACGACGAAGCGGCGCTCGGCCCATTTCGGGATGCGCCCCACGGACCCGGGCCGGCTGTCGAGGTTGAACAGGACGACGTTGCCCTCCGTCGCGGCGTAGAACTCCCGGATCGTCTCGATGCCGAAGCGGGAGACGAAGGTCGTCCAGATGTCCGGCCGCAGCCCATTGCCGCAGACCAGGCGGATCCTGTGCTTGCGATCGTTCGGTCCCGGAGGCGTGTTGACGAGATAGCGGCAGAACTCGCCGATGTAGAAGAACAGCGTGCACTCGTTGCGCACGACGTCGTTCCAGAACTCGCGCGCCGAGAAGCGGTCGCGGATCACGACGCTGCCGCCCTGCGCCAGCGTGCCCATGGTCGCCAGAACGCCGCCGTTGGAATGGTACATCGGCAGGCAGTCGTACATGCGATCGTCGGGTGAGGTGTCCATCAGGGCGGAGAAGCCCCGGGCCATCGCCATCACGCGGTAGTGGTTGATGTTGGCGGCCTTGGGCAGTCCGGTCGTCCCCGACGTATAGATGTAGAGGCATCGGTCCTCGATCGTCAGAGGCGTGCGCTCCGACGGATCGAGTGGCCCCGCCGGCGCGTCGGCGACCGCTGTTTCGAACCGGGGCCGTGCGTCGGCATCGGCGCCGTGCACCCAGATCTCCGGCTTCGCATCCATCGCCGTCACGGCCTGCTCGACGGCGGCCAGCAGCGGCGCCCCGGCGATGACGATCCGCGCCTTCACGATCGCCAGCGAATGAGCCAGCGGATTGCCGGTGAGATTGGTGTTGATGAGGGCCGTGGCGCCCCCGGCGCGGGCGACGCCGAGCCAGATGGCAAGGTAGTCGGGCCGGTTGTGCAGGCAGAGCGCGACCGTGTCGCCCTTGCCGATGCCCTTGGCGCGGGCCCACCGGGCAATCTGGTTGGCGCGCGCGTCGAGCTGACGGAAGGTGAAGGTCTCGACGTCCGAGATCAGGGCCGCGCGGTCGCCGAAGCGCTCCGCGATCTCCGACAGCAGGTCGACGATGGTGAAGGTCGGGTTGCGGGCGATGGGGCCGGTGCGCCGCAGGATGCGAAGCGACCCCTTCAGATAGGCGAACTCACTCGCGAGCCGCTGCAGCAGCGACATGAATACCCTCCCCATCCCGGCGGACACTCTGGCGAATCGACCCTTCGGGTTCTGTCCGCCCTGGCATGATGCCGGCTGGTCCTGCTCTGGGATAGCCGGTCGGGCGGCTTCGGTCCAATCGCGGCGGCAGGGCCTAGCGCCGCAGGCCGGGCGGGGCGAGCGGGTTGTCCACCAGCGCTGCACGATCCGGGCTGTCGATGGCCGGGGTTCCGGCGAACGCGTCCCACAGCTTGCGCACGTAGCTCTCGTCGAGATCGCGCGTGATGAAGACGACGCGGGTGCGACGGTCGTCGCTCGGCCAGCGCGGCAGGATCGTCGGCGGGTGCACCACGTGCTGGACCCCGTGGAGCACCACCGGCCGCGACGGATCCTCCGCCACGCACACGAGACCCTTCATCCGGAGCAGGCGCGGTCCGTGCGCCGACGGCAGCAAGGTGAGGAACAGTTCGAGCGCGGCGGCCGGGATCGGCCGGTCGGTCGTCATGCAGAAGGCGCGGATGGACGCGTCGTGCCGGTTGACGTCGTGCGGGTCCTGGTCGGGCCCCTCGCCATGGTCGTGCCCGGCATGGTCGTCGGCGTCGCGGTAGGCCTCCTCGTGCAGCCACGTTGCGACGTCGGGGATCTTCGTGCCCGACTCCCAGGGCCCCGCGTCGAGCAGCGCGGCTGCGGTTGCCTCCCCCGCCGCGGCATCCAGCAGGGCGGCCCCGGGGTTGAGGCGCCGCAGGCGGCGCTTCAGTCGCTCGACGCCTTCCGCCGGCGCGATGTCGGTCTTCGTCAGCACGAGCCGGTCCGCCACCGCCGCCTGCTTCACGGCCTCGACATGGGTGTCGAGCGTGGCGTCTCCGTTGACGGCGTCGACGGTGGTGACCACGCCCTCCACGGCGTAGCGCTGGCCGAGCCATGGGTGGGCGAGGATCGCGGAGAGCACGGGCGCCGGGTCGGCGAGGCCCGTGGTCTCCAGCATCACCCGGCGGAACGGCGACACCGTGCCGGCGTCGCGGCGGGCCAGGAGGTCCTCCAGCGTGGCGACGAGGTCGCCCCGCACGCTGCAGCACAGGCATCCCGACGACAGCAGCACCATGTCGCCGTCGACCGTCTCGATCAGGTCGTGGTCGAGCCCGATCTCGCCGAACTCGTTGATGATGACGACGGTGTCGGCGAGCGCCGGGTCCTTCAAAAGGCGGTTGAGGAGCGTCGTCTTTCCCGAGCCGAGGAAGCCGGTGAGCACGGTGACGGGCAGGGGTGCGTCCATCACGCGGCGTCCGTCACCCCGGACCGCGCGGCGGCGTTCGTCTCCACCTTCGCGCCGGACCCGGCCATGCGCCGGTTCTGGCGCTCATCGGCCAGCACGTTGGCGACGATGGCGCCGATCACCAGCGCGCCGCCGACATACTGGACCGGCCCGAGCGTCTCGCCCAGCACCAGCGCGGCGGTGACGGCGGCGACGACGGGCTCGGCGCAGAAGGCGAGGCCCGCGGCGCTCGCGGACACGCGGGTCAGCGCCATCAGCTGCAGCAGGAAGCCGATGATGAAGCCGCCGATGTTGAAGAACACCGACCAAGGCGCGAGCGCCAGGGCCGAAGGGGGCGCCAGCCCGCCGGTCGCCGAGGCCGCCGCGACGGCGGCCGGCAGCACCATGACATGCACCCACAGCAGCTTGGACCACGTGTCCGTGCGGACGGTGCGGCCGGCGGCGAAGAACTGCGCCGTGGCGGCCACCGCCGCGCCCAGCGCCAGAACGAGGCCGACGGGGTTGAGGTCGCCCCAGGCCGGCCCGACGACCAGCACCACGCCGACGAAGGCCGCGACGGTGACGGCGAGGCGGGCGAGGGTGAGGCGGGTTCCGTCGACGAGCGGCGACAGGGCCACGATCAGGATGGGGAACGTGTAGAACAGGACGGCCGCCACCGTGACGGGAATGAACGCCACGGAGGACAGGTAGCACAGCCCCACGCCGGCGGAGGTCAGGCCGAGGAGGCCGAGTGCCTTCCGCTCGGAGGGCTCCACCGTCGGCGCCCGGCGCGCGACCGCGAGAACCGCGCCCGCCAGCGCCAGCATCACGAGCACGCGGTAGAAGACCAGCGACGGGCCCGGCACGCCCTCCAGGGCGGCGATGCGCGTGAAGGTGATGTTGAAGCCGTAGGCGGCCGCGGCGCCCAGCGCCAGCAGGACGCCGGCGCCGGCCGGCTTCGCAGTCACCATGTCATCCTCGGGCGGGTTCTCGGGGGATCAGCCGTCGGACGCCGGCTTCTTCGGCTTGGCTGCGGGAGCGGGCTTCGGCGCGCTCTTGGCCTCGGCCTTAGGTGCCGGCTTCGGGGTCGCCTTGGCGGCGGGCTTGGCCCCCGGCTTCGGCTTCGCGGCGGTCTTCGACGGCGTCGCCGGAGTCGCGGCCGCCTTGGCGGCCGTGGGTGGCGTCGCTGGCTTCGGCTGGATGGCGCCGAGCTTCGGCGTCGTCGCGGCCCTGGCGCCGGAGCCGATCGACGCGCCCGCGGCGAGCGGAACGAGTTTCGCCGGCGCCAGCACCATGGGCCCTGCGGCCGCCGCGGCGACGGGCGGCGTCGCCGGATCGATGGTGCGCGGCTTGTCGCCGGCATAGGCCGTGGCGGTCGTGGGTTCGTCGGGCCGCGCGGGAATGGGCTTCGCGTTGGCGGCGACAGGGGCCGTCGCCGAGCCCGGGGACCGTCCGAGGAACACCTGGATCGGTTCCAGCGGCGCGCGCTGCGAGAGCGACCGCGGCCCGCCCGACCCGCGGACGGAGCTTCCGGGCGCGAGGGCGACGGTCTGGCTGCCGAAGAGGTTGAACCCCTGGTTGTCGCCGTTGATCGGCGCCGGGGCCTGGGCCCGGTCGAGCTCGTCCTCCGAGGCGGGCGGGCCCTTGCGGCGCACGCAGATGTCCTCGCGCACGTTGGGTGCCTTTGCGACCGGAGACCGGGGCAGGCTGTCGAGCGTCCCCGATCCGAGGCTGAAGAAGCCTCCCGTGGTGCCGAAACCCTTGTCGAGCAGCGCAGCGGCCTTGATCGTGCGGTCGGCCGCCGAGGGCTGGCCCATGACCACCGCGATGAGCCGCTGGCCGTTGCGGGACGCGAGCGCGACGAGGTTGAAGCCGGAGGCGCAGACGAACCCGGTCTTCATGCCCTCGATGCCGGGATAGCGGCCGATCAGGCCGTTGGTGTTGTTCATCACCCGGTCGCCCAGCTGGACCGCCGGGATCGAGAACAGGTCGGCGTGGTCGGGAAACTGCAGCAGCAGGGCGCGGGCGAGGATCGCCATGTCGCGCGCCGAGGTCTGCTGGCCCTCCGCATGCAGCCCGTTGGGGTTGATGAAATGGCTCTCGCGCATGCCGAGGTTGCGAGCTTCCGCGTTCATCATGTCCGCGAACTGCTCGACGGTGCCGCCGACGCCTTCGGCGACGACGATCGCCATGTCGTTGGCAGACTTCACGAGCAGCATCTTCAGCGCGTTCTCGAGCGTCACCTCCTGCCCCGGCTTCAGGCCGATCTTGGAGGGGGCGGCGCGAGCGGCGCGCATGCTCGCGGCAATCGGGGTCTCCCAGCCGATGCGGCCCTCGCGCATCGCCTTCAGCGCGACGTAGGCCGTCATCAGCTTCGTCACCGACGCGGGATGCCATGGCATCGTCGCGTCCTCCTGCATCAGCACCCGGCCGGACGAGACCTCGACGACGACGTAGGGAGCCGCGGCATCCGCCGCGCCGGCGGCGAGGAGGGGAGATACCGTGACGAGGGCCAGGAGGGACAGGCGTGAGGCGATACGGCGGGCGAGCGTTGCGGGCTGCGGCATGCGACGGGCGATACGGGCCATCATCAGGGTTCCGGTACGTGCGCGGCACGGCGCCGCGACCCTCCCCGCCGGCCGGGAGGGCCGGTGCAGGACGATCGCCAGACGGTTCTTGGTACTCCCGGCCGCACGATTTGCCTAGAGTTGCAGCCGCTGGTACTGACCGATTGGGGCCATGGTCGGGCAGGCCCGGGGGCTGAAGGGCCGTTTCGCGTGACACTGGTGCTGTTGTGGATTCCGGCCACGCTGCTCGCGGCGGCGGCGCAGACGGCCCGCAATGCCATGCAGCGCAGCCTGACGGGGACGCTCGGCACCGTCGGCGCGAGCCAGGTCCGCTTCCTCTACGGATTTCCCTTCGCGCTCATGTTCCTCGCCCTCGTGGCGACGGTGACCGGATCGCCGGTGCCGGGGCCGACGGGCCCCTTCCTCGCCTTTGTCGGGGCGGGATCGGTCACGCAGATCCTCGCCACTGTGCTGATGCTGGCGGCGATGAAGGAGCGCTCCTTCGCCGTCACGACCGCCTACATCAAGACCGAGCCCGTGCTCGTCGCCGTCTTCGGCGTGCTCGTGCTGGGCGACCACATGACGGGCCTGAGCGCGCTCGCCGTGATCGTGGCGACCGCCGGTGTCGTGGCGATGGCCGTCAAGCCGGGCACGCAGGCGGCCAGCCTCGCGTCGCTGCGGCCGGCGGGGCTCGGCATTGCTGCGGGAGCGTTCTTCGCGCTCTCCGCCGTGGCCTTCCGTGGCGCCATCCTCGGGCTTCCCGACGGCAGCTTCGTCATGCGGGCGACGACGACGCTGGCCTGGTCGCTCGGCACGCAGACCGCACTCCTGTGCGTCTGGCTTGGCCTGTTCGACCGGCCGGCCCTGTCGAAGAGCCTCGCCGCGTGGAAGCCGTCGCTCTTCGCCGGCCTGATGGGGGCGCTCGCCTCGCAGTTCTGGTTCATCGGGTTCGCGCTGACGACCGCTGCCAACGTGCGCACGCTGGCGCTCGTCGAGGTCGTGCTCGCGCAACTGGTGTCCCGCCGGCTGTTCGACCAGTCGACGAGCCGCCGGGAACTCGCCGGAATGGGCCTCATCGTGCTCGGCGTGGCGCTGCTGCTTTGGTCGCATTGAGCCGCAGCGGCGCTTTCCGAAGCCGTCCACTGCCCTTACATTCGGTTCCTGCCGTCGGGAGGAGATCGCCATGAGCGCATGCATCGTCGGGTGGGCGCACACGCCCTTCGGGAAGATGGATGCCGAGACCGTCGAGACGCTGGTCGTCCGGGTCGCGACGGACGCGCTCGATCACGCGGGGATAGGGCCCGGCGACGTCGACGAGATCGTGCTCGGGCACTTCAACGCCGGGTTCTCGGCGCAGGACTTCACGGCCTCCCTCGTCCTGCAGGCGGACCCCGCCCTGCGCTTCAGGCCGGCCACGCGGGTCGAGAACGCCTGCGCGACGGGATCGGCCGCGGTGCACCAGGGCCTGAAGACCATCGCCGCGAAGGCCGCGAAAATCGTTCTCGTCGTCGGCGTCGAGCAGATGACGACGACGCCCGGCCCCGAGATCGGCAAGAACCTGCTCAAGGCATCCTACCTTCCGGAGGACGGCGCCACGCCGGGAGGCTTCGCCGGCGTGTTCGGCAAGATCGCGGCCGCCTACTTCCAGCGGCACGGCGACCAGTCGGATGCGCTCGCCCGGATCGCGGCGAAGAACCACCGCAACGGCGTCTCGAACCCCTACGCGCAGATGCGCAAGGACCTCGGCTTCGCCTTCTGCCGGCAGGAGAGCGAGAAGAATCCGTTCGTGGCCGGGCCGCTGAAGCGGACCGACTGTTCGCTGGTCTCCGACGGAGCCGCCGCCATCGTGCTGGCCGACGCGGAGACCGCGGTCTCCATGCGGCGCGCGGTGACGTTCCGGGCCGCGCAGCACGTGCAGGACTTCCTGCCGATGTCGAAGCGCGACATCCTCTCCTTCGAAGGCTGTGCAGAGGCGTGGAAGCGCGCTCTGATGCAGGCGGGCGTGACGCTCGAGCACCTCTCCTTCGTCGAGACGCACGACTGCTTCACCATCGCCGAGCTCATCGAGTACGAGGCCATGGGGCTCGTGCCCGCCGGGCGCGGGGCGGTGGCCATCAACGAGGGCTGGACGGAGAAGGACGGGCGCCTTCCGGTGAACCCCTCGGGCGGGCTCAAGGCCAAGGGGCATCCGATCGGAGCCACCGGCGTGTCGATGCACGCGCTCACCGCCATGCAGCTGTGCGGCGACGCCGGCGACATGCAGCTTCCGGCGGCGACGCTGGGCGGCATCTTCAACATGGGAGGCGCCGCGGTGGCGAACTACGTCAGCATCCTGGAGCGGGTGAAGTAGCCGCTCCTCAGGCTTCTCCGGGCGCCTTCGCACGGATGGCGAGGGCGTGGACGCGCCCGGCGAGTTCGTCGGCCAGCAGCGCGTTGACCATGCGGTGACGCTCGACGCGGCTCTTGCCGCGGAACGCCTCGGCGATGACCTCGACGCGGAAATGCGTCTCGCCGCCCTCGCGCCAGCCGGCGTGGCCGTGGTGGTTCTCGGATTCGTCGATCACGTCGAGCGACACGGGGGCGAGCCCCTTCGTCAGCTTGCCGATGATCGTGGACCTGATCTGCATGCGGCGCGGCTCCCGGGTCGGCCATCCTTCGTAAACCCGAGGTGGGCCAGAGTGGACCACCGGGGTGGCGGCATCGCGGCCCTGCGCCGCGCGCTTGTCAAGCACGGTTTTGCGTGCCGTCGAGCTTGCGGGGCAGCCGGCACCCCCCATAATGCGGTGACGATGAACCTGAATTCGCGCCTCTTCGACCGGATCCGCACCCGCCCCAGGCGGGCCGAGGACCCGCGCGCGCATGTCGAGACGCCCGGCTGCGAGCATCCCGGCTGCGCCGCCAAGGGCGAGCACCGCGCGCCGAAGGGCCGCGGGCAGGAGGGCCAGTACTGGCGCTTCTGCATCGACCACGTGCGCGCCTACAACCAGTCCTACAACTACTTCGCCGGCATGACGGACGACGCCATTGCCCGCTACCAGAAGGAGGCGGTCGTCGGCCACCGTCCCACGTGGAACATGGGCACCGGTCCCGGGCAGAAGAAGCCGGACCAGGGCGCGGAGTACGTCTACGAGGATCCGCTCGGCGTGTTCCGCGCGGCCGGGTTCGCGGCGCGCGCCGCCCCCGAGCCGGAACGCCGGCGTCCGGGCGTGGGGCCGGTGGCCCGCCGGGCCTTCGAGGCGCTGGGCCTCGACGAGAGCGCCGACGCGGCGGCGGTGAAGGCGCGCTACAAGCAACTCGTGAAGCAGGTGCACCCGGACGCCAATGGCGGCGACCGGTCCTACGAGGACCGGCTGCGCGAGGTGATCAACGCCTACAACACGCTCAAGGCCGGCGGCTTCGCCTGACGTGGCCGGCGCATGGCCGCCCCGCACTGCCCGGGCGCGGCCGTGATGCGAATTGCCACCCGCGCCCCGAACCCTTAAAGACGATGCAAGGTCCGTCTGCCTTGCGGCGCGCCGCATGGGCAGGCCCAGCGAGGCCCCCGGGCCGGCTCTGCCAGTGAGGATTCATGTCTGCCACGATTGAGAAGATGCCGGGCCTCCCGGACATGAAGGTGTCCGCGCGCCAGCTGTTCGGCATCGACACCGACATGGAGGTGCCGGCCTATTCCGCGCCCGACGCCCATGTCCCGGATCTCGACCCGGACTACCTGTTCGACAAGGACACCACGCTCGCCATCCTCGCCGGGTTCGCCAGGAACCGCCGCGTGATGGTCACCGGCTACCACGGTACGGGCAAGTCGACCCACATCGAGCAGGTGGCCGCGCGCCTCAACTGGCCGTGCGTGCGCATCAACCTCGACAGCCACGTCTCGCGCATCGACCTCGTCGGCAAGGACGCGATCGTCCTGAAGGACGGCAAGCAGGTCACCGAGTTCCAGGACGGCATCCTTCCCTGGGCCCTGCAGAACAACATCGCGCTCGTCTTCGACGAGTACGACGCGGGCCGCCCGGACGTGATGTTCGTCATCCAGCGCGTGCTGGAGATCTCCGGCAAGCTGACCCTGCTCGACCAGAAGCGGGTCATCCGGCCGCACCCGGCGTTCCGCCTGTTCGCCACGGCCAACACCGTGGGCCTCGGCGACACGTCGGGCCTCTACCACGGCACGCAGCAGATCAACCAGGGCCAGATGGACCGCTGGTCCATCGTGACGACGCTGAACTATCTGCCGCACGACAAGGAAGTGGACATCGTGCTCGCCAAGGCGAAGCACTACACCGGCAAGGAAGGACGCGACATCGTCAACAAGATGGTCCGTGTCGCCGACCTCACCCGCAACGCGTTCATGAACGGCGACCTGTCGACCGTCATGAGCCCGCGCACGGTGATCACCTGGGCCGAGAATGCCGACATCTTCAAGAGCATCGGCTTCGCCTTCCGCCTCACCTTCCTGAACAAGTGCGACGAGCTGGAGCGCCCGCTGGTCGCCGAGTTCTACCAGCGCGCCTTCGGGCAGGAGCTCCCCGAGAGCGCCGTCAACGTCGCCCTGAGCTGAGGCCGGCGGCGCCCTGATGTCGACCTCGAACCGCAAGCCGCCGCAGGCCAAGGAGGCCCCGTCCGAACCGTTCAAGCGGTCGGTGGCCGGATGCCTGCGCGCCATCGCGGGCAAGACGGAGCTCGAGGTCACCTACGGCACGGACCGGCCGTCGCTGACCCCGGAGCGGGCCCGGCTGCCCGAGCCGCCGCGCAAGATGACGCCGGGCGACGCGGCCGTGCTGCGCGGCCACGCCGACGCGATGGCGCTGCGGCTCGCCTGCCACGACAACGGCATCCATCGCCGCATGGCACCTGAGGGGCAGGCGGCCCGCGCGGTGTTCGACGCGGTGGAGCAGGCACGGGTCGAGGCGATCGGCTCGCGGCGGATGGCCGGCGTCGCCGGCAACCTGTCGGCCATGCTCGAGGACCGCTACCACCGCGGCAACTACCACGAGATCACCGACCGCGCGGACGCGCCGCTCGAGGACGCGGTGGCGATGATCGCGCGTGAGCGGCTCACGGGCCTCAAGCCGCCGCCGGCGGCGCAGCGCATCGTCGACCTGTGGCGGCCCTGGATCGAGGAGCGCGCCGGCGCCGAACTCGACAAGCTGGGGACGTCGCTGGAGGACCAGCGCGGCTTCGCCCGCTCCGTCCGCGACCTGCTCGTCAGCCTCGACATGGCCGACGAGGCCAGCGCCGACCAGGACGAGAGCGAGGACGACCAGGCCGAGGGCGAGCAGAGCCAGGAGCAGGAGGACCAGCAGGGCGAGTCGGAGGAGCAGTCCGCCTCCGAGCGCAGCGAGGCCGAGCGCTCCGACGAGGCGTCGGACGAGATGGAGGAGGGCATGTCGGAGTCGGCCGAAGGGCCGACCGGCGAGATGCCCGAGGACGTCGACGAGGCCGACGGCGACGATCCCTCCGAGGCGTGGCGCCCGCCGACGTCCAGCACGCGCGACCAGCGCGGGCCGGACTACAAGGCCTTCACGTCGAAGTTCGACGAGGTCGTCTCCGCCGAGGACCTGTGCGACGCCGACGAGCTGACGCGCCTGCGGGCCTACCTCGACAAGCAGATGAGCCACCTGCAGGGCGTCGTGGCGCGGCTTGCCAACCGGCTGCAGCGCCGCCTGATGGCGCAGCAGAACCGGGCGTGGGAGTTCGACCTCGAGGAAGGCACGCTCGACCCGGTGCGCCTGCCGCGCATCATCATCGATCCCTACCAGCCGCTCTCCTTCAAGCGCGAGAAGGACACCAACTTCCGCGACACGGTGGTGACGCTGCTCATCGACAACTCCGGCTCGATGCGGGGGCGGCCGATCACCGTGGCGGCGACGTGCGGCGACATCCTCGCGCGGACGCTGGAGCGCTGCGGCGTGAAGGTGGAGATTCTCGGCTTCACCACGCGGGCGTGGAAGGGCGGGCAGGCGCGCGAAGCGTGGCTGCAGGCCGGCAAGCCCGGCAATCCCGGCCGCCTCAACGACCTGCGCCACATCGTCTACAAGGCCGCCGACGCGCCGTGGCGCCGCGCGCGCAAGAACCTCGGGCTGATGATGCGCGAGGGCCTGCTCAAGGAGAACATCGACGGCGAGGCGCTGGACTGGGCGCACAAGCGCCTTCTGGCGCGGTCGGAGCAGCGCAAGATCCTGATGATGATCTCCGACGGCGCGCCCGTCGACGATTCCACGTTGTCGGTGAACCCGGGCAACTACCTGGAGCGGCATCTGCGCTGGATCATCGAGGAGATCGAGACGCGCTCCCCCGTCGAGCTCATTGCCATCGGCATCGGCCACGACGTGACGCGCTACTACCGTCGCGCCGTCACCATCGTGGACGCCGAGGAGCTCGGGGGCGCCATGACGGAGAAGCTGGCCGAGCTCTTCGACGACACCGCGCCGGCGCCGGTCGCGGCCCCACGGCGACGGGTGGCCGCGGGTTGAAGCCGCGGACGGGCCCCTCGCGCCGCAACGCCCTTGCCCTTCTCGGCCTCGGCGGGGCCGGGGCCGTCGCCGTCGCGTTCGCCCACGGACGCGCGGCTTCGGAGACCCTCACCGGGATCACGCCGATCGCCGTCCGCAGTTCGCCGATCCGCACGTTCTCGCTGCGCGACGACAGCCTGCGGCGGTTCGGAAGCCTCGACTTCGTCGGCGGCCTCGAGCTCACCTGCAGCGACGAGCGTTTCGGGGGCTGGTCGGGACTCGCCATCACGCCCGACGGCCGGAAGCTCACGACCCTGTCGGACCGTGGGACTTGGATGGCGGCGACCCTGGAGCTGCGGAACGGCGTTCCCGCCCGCGCCACCGATGCGGTGCTGGCGCCGATCCTCGGTCCGGACGGCCGGCCTGTCACGGGCACGCGGCGCTACGATACCGAGAGCCTCGCCATCGCGGGCGGCGTCGCCTATGTCGGCGTCGAACGGACCCACGAGATCCTTCGCTTCGCGCTCGGCCGCGACGGCTTCGCCGCGCGCGCGGAGGTGCTGCCCCGCCTGCCGGGCGCGAACGAGCTGCGCGCGAACCAGAGCTTCGAGTCCGTCGCGATCCTTTCGGCCGGTCCCCACGCGGGCGCGGTCATTGCGATCGCCGAGCGTCCGCCGCGACGCGATCCCGACCGCCCGACGGTTCCCGGCTGGTTCGTGACGGGACCCGGCGGGCAGTTCGAGGTGGTCCGGGAAGGAGCGTTCGACCCGTCCGACGCCACGGTGCTTCCCGATGGCGACCTCGTGATCCTCGAGCGCAGCTTCGCCTGGCTGGACGGCGTGGGCATGCGCATCCGCCGCGTCCCGGCTGCCGAAGTGCGGCCGGGGGCGAGGCTGGTCGGAGAGGAGCTGATCCGCTCCGACATGCGCAACCGGATCGACAACATGGAAGGGATCGCCGCGCACCGGGACAGCGACGGGTCGACCGTGCTGACGCTGATCTCCGACGACAATTTCTCGATGCTGCAGCGGACGCTGCTTCTGCAGTTCCGGATCGTCGGCTGAGACGGTTCAGCCCGCGGGCGTGCCGGCGACCTCGATCGGCCTGACGATGCCGAGGAGAGCCCCGTAGGGCACCAGCGCGAGGAGCGCGATCAGCATCTTCACGGCGAAGTCGCAGATGGCGAGGCTGACCCACAGCGGCATGGTCCAGTGGCCGAGGAAGGCCACCTCGCCCGACATGGCGGCGTCGCCCGCGAAGGCGAGAGAGAAGAAGAGCGCCGTGTCCAGCGCCGAGCCGACGATGCTGCCGACGAGCGGCGCCCGCCACCATTCGCGGCGGCGAAGGCCGTTGAAGACAGTGACGTCCAGCATCTGGCCGACGAGGAAGGCGGTGCCCGAGGCCAGCGCGATCCGTGGCGTGGCGAGCGCGATCGACAGCACCACGGCGACGACGAACCCGACGGCCACGAGGCGGCGGGCCATGCCGACCCCGTAGCGACGGTTCGTGAGGTCGGTCACGAGGAACGACACCGGATAGGTGAAGGCGCCCCAGGTGAGGTAGTCCGCGAGCCCCCAGTACGGAAAAGGGTGCTGCACGAGGACGTTCGATGCGACGACGACGAGCGTCATCGCCAGCACGGGCAGGGCGAGGGCCCTGGTCATCGCCATGGTCATGGGTGCACCCGGAGGCTGTCTCGGACACCGGAAACAAAAAACCCCGCCGCGAGGCGAGGTTTCGTCGTCCGGCGAGGACGCTGGAAGATTACTGGGCAGCCGCCTTCTTGGCGATCTCGCGCTTCAGCTCGCGCGCGCCCTGCGACAGCTCGTCCTCCGAGGCCTTCGCGAGGAAGGCGTCGAGGCCGCCACGATGCTCGACCGAGCGCAGCGCGTTGGCCGACACACGCAGGCGAACGGAGCGCTGCAGCGCGTCCGACTGCAGCGTCACATTGAACAGGTTCGGCAGGAAGCGCCGCTTCGTCTTGCGGTTCGAGTGGCTCACCAGATGACCCACCTGAACGCCCTTGCCGGTCAACTCGCACCGACGCGCCATGGCTCAACGTCCTTATCTTGCTCGGGATGCCCCGGAAATCCATGGACCGGCGCATGGTGGAGACCGCTTTCGTCCAGAAAGACGGAAGGCGGCCAAGGCCGCCCGCACCACGCAGCAATCGATCGTCGCGGCTCTATAGTCGAGGGGTCCGGCAGCGTCAAGTCGGCGCGGGGCGCGCGAATCAGTCACAATGCCGGCCACGAATCCGCCGGGGTTGCCCGCTTGGCTCCCGGGTCGCACGCACTACCATACGATCGGCACGGGCAACGGCTCAACGGATGGACATGGCGAAGGACACTGGCCGCGGACCGGACAGCCGGCGGACATGGCGCCGCGGCGCGATCGCCGTCGTGGCCGGTGCCGTCTTCGCCGCGGGCGCGGCCCGGGCCGACCAGATCGACATCTCCTACGACCTGAGCCTCGCCGGCCTGCCGATCGGCACGGCGACGCTCGGAGGGACGGTGAACCGCGACAACTACAAGATCGATGTCCGCGCGAAGATGACCGGGCTTGCCGGCATGATCACCGGCGGGCGCGGCGCAGGGTCGTCGTCCGGCGGCACGGCCGGCGGCCGGCCGGTGCCATCGTCCTACGCGCTGGTCTCCACCGGCTCGAACGGCACCTACAGCGTCCGCATGGCGCTTGCCTCGGGCACGGTGGCGGCCCTCGAGATCAAGCCGCCGCTCGACGAGAAGATCGACCGCGTGCCTTTGCAGGACCAGCACAAGCGCAACGTGGTCGACCCCGTCAGCGCCCTGCTGATGCCCGTCGCCCGCAGCGGCCCCCTCCTGGACCCCGCCTCCTGCAACCGCACCATCCCGGTGTTCGACGGCGCCGGCCGGTTCGACGTTGAGCTGACGTACGCGTCTAGGGAGACGATCGACATTCCGGGCTACAAGGGTCCGGTCATCGTCTGCGCGGCCCGCTACACGCCCATCGCCGGGCACCGCACCAACCGCAAGTCGACGCAGTTCATGGCGGACAACCGGGACATGGAGACGTGGCTCGCCCCCGTCGACAACGCCAGGATGCTCGTGCCCGTGAAGATCTCCGTGAAGACGATGGTCGGCACCACCGTCATCGAGGCGAACAAGTTCTCGACGACGCGTTCCACGGCGTCGACCACGGCGCCCGACGCCGGCCGCAGCGCTCCCGCCGGCGCGAACTGACCTCGTTGCGGATATCCCGGCGACCGGGCCCGCGCTGTCTCCCTTCGGTCCCCACCCTGTCCCGAACCGGGACGAGTTCGTGAGCGGTTTCTCGCGAAGAATGCGACAGCGACCAGCCCGGGATGGCGGGTCACTGCCCCGGGACGGCTGCTTCCGCCCCTTGAACGGCCGCGCGAAGCAAGCCCGTCGCGATTCGTGCATCTCGCGTTCACCGTGCGGCTCCTTCGTTAATGCGTGCGACGGCGGCGTCGGACCGGCCGGTCATCTCCGGTTCACGGGCCGGTGACGCCCAAGCTGTCCCTCGATCGTCCCGGCAGGGCCCGAGTCGTCCCGGATGGTCCGGCGAGTCGAGCCGAGTCGAAGGCCGGCGTCCGGCGGCCCCTGGCGAGTCTTCGTCGCCCGGCGGCGGTGTGTTCGACTCGCGGGTGCCATGGTGGAACATCCGCTCTTCGTCACCATATCTTGTGGTGAACGGAACAAGACTCGGAGCGAGTCAGCGATTCGCCCCGGATTCGTTCCCGCCGCGTTCCGCACGTAAACCATTGCCGGCGGCCCAGCGCGGCGTGGTAGACAGAGCGGCGGTCCGCGCCGCGCCCTGCGCCGTCGGCGCGTGAAGAAGGTCCCGATGCTCCCCCGTTCTCTTCCAGCCTCCATCAGGGCCCGGGGCGTGACGGCCGTCCTCGGGCCGACCAACACCGGCAAGACGCACCTCGCCATCGAGCGGATGATCGGCCACGGCTCCGGCCTCATCGGCCTGCCGCTGCGCCTGCTGGCTCGGGAGGTCTACCAGCGCGTCGTGGACCGCGTGGGTGCCGATGCCGTCGCGCTTGTCACCGGCGAGGAGAAGATCAAGCCGGCGGGCGCCCGGTTCTGGGTGGCCACCGTCGAAGCCATGCCGCGCGACCTCGAGGTGCCGTTCGTCGCCATCGACGAAATCCAGCTCGCGGCGGATCGCGACCGCGGGCACGTCTTCACGGACCGGCTGCTGAACATGCGCGGACGGGCGGAGACGCTGCTCATTGGCGCCGCCACCATGAAGCCGCTGATCGAGCAGCTTCTGCCCGGCGTCAGCGTGGTCTCGCGTCCGCGGCTTTCGACACTGCGCTTTGCCGGCGAGAAGAAGATCACCCGTCTGCCTCGCCGCTCGGCCATCGTCGCCTTCTCGGCCGATGAGGTCTACGCCATCGCGGAGCTGATCCGCCGCCAGTGCGGCGGGGCCGCGGTCGTGCTCGGCGCGCTGTCGCCGCGCACGCGGAACGCGCAGGTGGCGCTCTACCAGTCCGGCGACGTCGACTACCTGATCGCCACCGACGCGATCGGCATGGGGCTGAACCTCGACCTCGAGCACGTTGCCTTCGCCGCCGACCGCAAGTTCGACGGCGCCATGCACCGCCGGCTCACTCCCGCCGAGTTCGGACAGATCGCCGGCCGCGCCGGCCGCCACCTGCGCGACGGAACGTTTGGCACCACCGGGCGTTGCGAGCCGTTCGATCCCGAACTGGTCCGCCAGCTGGAGGACCATACGTTCGATCCCGTGCAGATCCTGCAATGGCGGAACCCCGACCTCGACTTCGGCAGTCTGCCGCGGCTGATCGCGTCGCTCGAACGGACGCCGGAGGAGGCGGGGCTGACCCGTGCCATCGCGGCAGACGACGTCGTGGCGCTGGACATCACCGCGCGGGATCCGGAGCTGCGCGGCTACGCCACGACGCCGAAGGCCGTCGAGCGGCTGTGGGAGGTGTGCCAGGTGCCGGACTACCGGAAGGTGGCACCACAGGCGCATGCCGACCTCGTGGCCACGCTCTACCGGCAGTTGATGCGCGACGGGCGCCTTGGGACGGACTGGTTCGCCCGGCAGGTGGCCGAGGTCGACCGCACCGACGGCGACATCGACACCCTCTCCAACCGCATCGCCCAGGTGCGGACCTGGACCTTCGTGGCCAACCGTCCGGACTGGCTTCGTGATCCGGAGCATTGGCAGGGCGTCACCCGTCAGGTAGAGGACAGGCTGTCCGACGCTCTTCACGAGCGACTGGCACAACGGTTCGTGGATCGGCGCACCAGCGTGTTGATGCGCCGCCTAAGAGAAAACGCGATGCTCGAGGCTGAAATCACGGCGGCGGGGGACGTGCTCGTCGAGGGCCACCACGTGGGCCGGCTGCAGGGGTTCCAGTTCGCGCCCGACCCGCAGGCGGGCGGGCCGGACGCCAAGGCCCTGCGCAATGCCGCCCTGAAGGCGCTGGCCGGCGAGATCGACGCGCGCGCCGCGCGCCTGTCGGGCTCGGGCGACGACGCTTTCGTCCTGTCGAACGACGGGGCCATCCGGTGGCAGGGCGAGGTGGTCGCCAAGCTTGGCGCCGGCGACAAGCTGCTCGAGCCGCGGGTGCGCCTGCTGGCCGACGAGCAACTGACCGGCGGATCGCGCGAACTCGTCCAGAACCGGCTCGACCTGTGGCTCAAGGCGCATGTCGAGAAGCTGCTCGGCCCGCTCCTGAAGCTCGAGAATCCCGAGTCTCTCGCCGGCATCGCCCGCGGGCTCGGCTTCCAGATTGCCGAGGCGCTGGGCGTGCTCGAGCGGTCGCGCGTCGCCGAGGAGGTCAAGTCGCTCGACCAGGAGGCGCGCTCGGCGCTGCGCACGCTGGGCGTGCGCTTCGGCGCCTACCACCTCATCGTGCCGGCGCTGCTGAAGCCGGCGCCGCGTGGCCTCGCCTCGCAGCTGTGGGCCCTGAAGCACGGCGGCCCCGAGGTGAAGGGCCTCGACGACATCCTGCATCTCGCGGCCTCGGGCCGCACGTCCATCCCGGTCGACAAGGACGTCCACAAGGGCCTCTACCGCGCGGCCGGCTTCCGGGTGTGCGGGGAGCGCGCGGTCCGCGTCGACATCCTGGAGCGGCTCGCCGACCTCATCCGGCCCGCGATCCATTTCCGCCCGGGCGTGACGCCCGGTACGGCGCCCGCCGGCGCGGCCGATGGCGAGGGTTTCGTCGTGACCACGGCGATGACCTCTCTGTGCGGCTGTTCCGGTGACGACTTCGCCTCGATCCTGCGCTCCCTCGGCTATGTCATGGAGCGGCGGAAGGGACCGGCGATCACCGTCGCTCCCGTGGAAGCCGAGACCGCGGCGGTTGGCGCTCCTGCCGGAGCGGAGGAAGCCCCTTCGGCCGATGCACCGGCGGGCGATGCGGCCGCCGAGGCGGCGGCGGGTCCCGCGGCCGCTCCGCCGGATGATGCACACGTGACGCCCGACGCGCCGCCGCTGGCAGCGGAGGCGTCGGCCCAGGCCGAGCCGGCGGTCGAGACGGTGCCGGAGGCTGCGGCAGCGCCCGCGGCGGCTTCGACCGACGAACCCGCGGCCGCCGAAGGGGCCGGCGAGGTGGCCGCCGACGTGCCGGCCACCGAGGCCCCGCCGGCGGAGGAGCAGCCGCTCATCGAGGTCTGGCGCCAGCACCGCCACCAGGGCGGGCGCCACCAGCGCGACCGCCGTCCGCAACAGCGGGCCGGTGGAGGCCGCGACGGACAGGACCGGAACCAGCAGCAGCGTGGGCGCGGCCCGCGCCGCGAGGGAGACCGCCCGGCGGCCGCGACGGCGCAACTCGCCTCGCCGGCGGCGGAAGGGTCCGAGCGGCCGCAGCGGGAGGGCCGGCCCGGCGGGCCGCGGCCCGACCGCAACCGCGACGGAGAGCGCCGCGAAGGCCGGCCCGAGGGGCGCCCGGAGGGCCGTCCCCCGCGCCACGGCGACCGTCCCCGGCAGGACCGGGGCCCGCGTTCGGACAAGGAGCGCGGCGGGCGTGACCGGGGCGGCGACCGCGGAGGTGACCGGACCTGGAGCAGCGAGCGTCCCGCGAGGGACAAGGCGCCGGATCCCAATTCGCCCTTCGCCAAGCTGCTGGCCCTGAAGGCCGAACTCGAGGCGAAGGGGAAGGGCTGACGCTTGGCCCGCCGCCGACCCGAAACCCGGGACGACGCCGGCGTGGCAGAGGAGTCCCAGCGCCTCGACAAGTGGCTGGTCTATGCGCGTTTTGCGCGCACGAGAACACTCGCCTGCGAGCTGGTCGAAGGCGGCCGCGTCCGCCTGAATGGCGTCCGCACGACGAATCCCGCGAAGATCGTGGGGCCGGGCGACGTGCTCACGCTGGCGCTGCCGCACGCCACGCGTGTGGTGCGTGTCCTGGGGGCGGCCGAGCGACGCGGCTCCTACGGCGAGGCACAGAGGCTCTACGACGACGTGGGGCAGGCATGACCGCAGCGAAGCCCGGCCGGGCGTCGGCTTGCGGACCGCTGTCAAGTCGGCTAGGCAGTTTGACCGAGCGAGACCCCTGACGTCGGCCGGCCTTGAACCGGCCCGGAGCCTGCCATGACGTATGTCGTCGTCGAGAATTGCATCAAGTGCAAGTACATGGACTGCGTGGAAGTGTGTCCGGTGGACTGCTTCTACGAGGGCGAGAACATGCTCGTCATCCATCCCGACGAATGCATCGACTGCGGCGTGTGCGAGCCGGAATGCCCGGCCGAGGCGATCAAGCCTGACACCGAGCCGGGGCTGGACAAGTGGCTCAAGCTCAATGCCGAGTACGCCAAGACCTGGCCGAACATCACCGTGAAGCGCGACGCTCCCGGTGACGCCAAGGAACACGACGGCGAGGCCGGCAAGTTCGAGAAGTACTTCTCGGCCAACCCGGGCGAAGGCGACTGACGCCAAGCCTGCGCCAAGCGCCCGCGGATGACGCGGCTGGGCCCCTCCAGCGGGCCCTCGGCAGCCGAAAGCTTTTGATTCGGCGCCCAAATTATGGTAGCTTTCTTTTTGTGGTCGATTTTCCCCGACACGCTGCACGCGCAGTCCTCTTCCCAAGCCGTGACGCTCCTCTGAGTGACGTCGCCCGGGTTTGCGGCAGGGTCTCGCATGGTCTCCCGTCCACTGGAGGCGGGCCTGCGGCTTCGGTCATCGGCTGAATGGTGCCTGCGACCTGGACTGGGAGCGTCCAGCCCGGGTCGTCATCCTGTTGCGCCGGTCCCGCCGGCCCTCGCGTAGAACAGAGCCGGCCCCCGGATGGCCGGCCTCGGAGAAGACCTGGACATGACGAACGCCAAGAAGAACTCCAACCGTCAGGGTTACCGGACGGGTGAGTTTGTCGTTTACCCCGCGCATGGCGTCGGGCAGATCGTCGCCATCGAGGAGCAGGAGGTCGCGGGCTTCAAGCTCGAGTTGTTCGTCATTTCCTTCGAGAAGGACAAGATGACGCTGCGCGTGCCGACGGCGAAGGCCGCCAGCGTGGGCATGCGCAAGCTGGCCGAGAACGCGCTCGTCGCCAAGGCGCTCGAGACGATCACCGGCCGCGCCCGGATCAAGCGCACCATGTGGTCGCGCCGCGCCCAGGAGTACGAGGCGAAGATCAACTCGGGCGATCTCATCGCCATTGCCGAGGTGGTGCGCGACCTGCACCGCTCCGAGGCGCAGCCGGAGCAGTCCTATTCCGAGCGCCAGCTCTACGAGGCGGCCCTCGATCGCATGGCCCGCGAGGTCGCGGCCGTGAACCGGCTGCACGAGGGCGAGGCCCTGAAGCTCATCGAGGCGCAGCTCGCCAAGTCGCCGAAGCGCGGCAAGACGGCCGATGCCGAAGCGGCCCCCGAGATGGACGACGTGGAGGAGGAAGCGGCCTGACCGCGCCTCCCATCTGCTGAACGATCGATGCGAAAACCCGGCTCCTGCCGGGTTTTTTCGTGACGCCCCCGCCGATTGACCTTCGGAGGGCGGGCGTTATGATCCCGCCGCCGTCGAAGGCGGCCCCTGTGGCGGAACTGGTAGACGCGACCGACTCAAAATCGGTTTCCGCAAGGAGTGCTGGTTCGATTCCGGCCAGGGGCACCATTCGGACGCAAGTCCTCTCAGCCATCCTTCGCCGCCAGTCCTTCGGCAACGTCCCGACGTGCCGATGCGCGGCTGCCGGGCACGGCACGGGGTCTTGTGGGCGCATCCCCGTGCCGGGCGACATGGCGGTGCGAGAAGCGGTGCTCTAGCCGTCCGCCAGTGTCCCGACGGGGCATCGCGTCCGGCCTTGCGCTGCGAAGGGGAGCCGATTGCCCTGACAGGGCTGCCGAACGGTTAACGGCAATCAAGGCCTTGAAGCATTCAAAAGCGGCACTGCGTGGCTCAAATGCAACCATTTGCTGCGCATCGTGAGCTATACTGTGCCAGACGCTTGGCCTTTGGCCGGGCGCAACTCCGGAGATTGACGATGAAGCGTGTTTTCCTGCTCGCGACGGTGGCTGCCGTGATGGCCGCGCCGGCGTTCGCGG
>NZ_JBTSWJ010000010.1:0-222103 GCF_054612375.1 Alsobacter sp. R-9
AGGAAGACGGCCATGCCGACCAGCAGCGGGTCGCTGCCGTCCGGCCCGCCGATGAACACCGGCAGCGCATGCGGGGCAGCCGGATGGATGGTCGTCGACACGATCGCCTCTCCGGTGAATGTCTTCCCAATCACCTCAGAGGGTGCCACCGCGATTGCAGCGGGCGCAACAACCCGGGCCGCACTTGCTGTAAGTTACACCGTCGGAACGGCATTGCCCCTGGGCGAGAGCGCCGAAGCGGACTGGGGCCTTCCCATGCCCGCAGGATGCCGTGAACGGGGGGCAATCGTCTGCCCGGGATGCCGGCATTCGACAGCTCAACGCGTCTCGACGTAGTTCGCGAGCGCCGTCGACGAGACGCGCTGGACGATCGCCTTGATGCGCTCCAGGTCGAGCGGCGGGATGTTGCGGATGCTGGTCTGCGTGTTCAGGTCGTTGATGAAACCGGGGGCTCGCTGCCTGAGGGTGGCGAGCGCTTCGCGGGCGGTGCGCATGTCGCCAGTCTCCGCACTGACCAGCATGCGAACGAACAGGACCGACGGGTGCGGTTCGAGGTTCATCCTCTGAAGATGAGCCGCGGCCTTGTCCGGCCGGCCCTCCATCAGCGTCACGAAGGCCGCGTGACCCCGCAGGAGGCCCGCATTCGGCGGGTTCTGCTCCAGGGCCGCTTCGAGCATCCGCGCACCCCGCGACCAATCGCCGATCTGCGCCAGGCGCGTTCCGTACTCGCTCAGGACCTCGCTGTCCGCGGGGTTGATGTCCAGCGCCCGGTCCCCGGCCGCCCGGCCGCCCTGGATGTCGCCCGCAAAGAACCTCGCCAGCATGGCGGCCTGCAGGGCGCGGATGTTGTCGGGCTCGAGAGCGAGGGCTTCTTCCGCAGCCATGGAAGCCTTCCTGACGATCGTCGCGTAAGGCTCGGACGCGTTGAGGCTGAACCTGATCTTGTCCAGCTGGACCATGGCCAGCATGGCCCGTGCCGTTGCTTCACCCGGTGAGCGGCTGACAACCTCTTCGAGGCACGCGAGAACGGCCCGATGGGCGTCGGGGGAGATCGCCGTGCGATACTGGTAGTAGCGCAACTGGCAGTTGGCTGCCTCCGCAGTCGTTGCGGGACTGCGACCGGCTCTCACCGCTTCCATCTGGTACAGCGTACCGTAGGGCTGCGCGAGAATGCGGGCGACGGCAGTGGCCACCTGCTCCCGTGCCTTGCCGACATCCTGGGGTAACGTCAGCGGGATACGGGCCGACCAGACGACCCGTCTCTGGTCGAACGCGACCAGGCGCACTCCCACCGTCGCACGCGTCTCCGCCGTCGTCACGCTGCCTTCCAGGAGGTAGCGGACGTTCAGGCTTTCGGCGAGGACGCCGGTATCGCGAAGCTGATCGACGAGCTGCGACGTCGACCGGCCGAGCACACGGACGTCTCCGAGCTTCGCCAGCTCGTCGATCAGGTATTCGTCCAGCCCATCGGCGATCTTCTGCCCCAACTCATCCGCGTTGCCCGACCGGAACGCCAGGACGGCCAAGGCGGGTGGTTGCTGGTGCGCCCCGTCGGCCCCGCTGCCCCATCCGCCGCGAAGGATTGCGCCAGCGACCAGCGTCGCCGCAAGCCCCGCGAGGGCGAACAAGGTCGGCATTCCCAGTCGGACGGACCTGAACCACCGCGACGAAACGGCGGACGGAACAACCGGCGACGGCTCGGGCTGCGGCTTCGGCGAGGGGGACGCCTCCTCCGGCTCATCGTGCCTTGATGAGATCTGGGGCACGTAGGCGCCCTTCGGCACCCCAATGACCAACGGGTCCGCGCCACCCTCCGTCAGGTAGTAGTGCTCCAGAGCCCGCCGAAGACGGGTCGCTTCGATGCGCACGAGGGGATCTGTCTGGGGATCGAAGGAGGCGGGCCGGTCGAAGACCGAAAGGGCGATCGTGTAGGCCTTCAGCCGGTCCGCTCGGCCGGCGAGGGCCTCTTCGACGATGAAGCGAAGGAACTTCGACAGCCGCTCGGAGCGCCGGAAATCGGCGCCTCCCAGAATTCGATCGAGCTGCTGGCGGATGGCGATCTCGGTCGCCTTGCCGTTAGCCAACGAAGTCAACAGCCCCTCCCGCCGCTGAACTCACGATTGCAAAACTAAGTTCGGAGGCACTCCGCGTAAATAGGGGCTAACGCCTACGATATGATAAATGTCAAACGAAGGATGGGGATTCCGTATAGCTCAGCTCTCGCCTCCATGTTCTTGCGGCGCGTCAATCCATTCGGCCAATTCAGCCGTCAATTCTTGGAGCAACTGCCCGTACTCGGCTTTGTCTCCGTCCTGGACACGGGTCATCAGGAACTCTCGAACGTCGTTGAGATCGCCGCACAGGGCCCGGAAGACGCAGCTCCGCTCGGCAAGACGGACGATCAGCGTGCTCCGCTCGGGAAACAGACTGATCGCCGCGTGGAGCTTCTGGTCGGGCATCCGGCTCTCCGAGGATCGCTTTCCGGCCCGTGAATGGTGCGGCGGATAGCGCCTCCCAAGAAGCAAGTAACCGTTGCGCGGAGCAGCCGCGGCACGCCCGGAGCCATCCGGACATGAACTCCAACATGCTGATATCTTGAGATTTCTTGCGGCCGGTAACTGTAACTTACCCTTTCGCCATCGCGCAAACGGGACCTGCGCCGATAGCCTTCAACCGACCGTGGAACGACGTCGCAAAGGGCGTCGGCGATGGGAGGCGGGCATGGCTGACACCGACAGACTGGATCGGTTCTTTCTTCTGCAGGCCGGACGCGCCGACCGCTGGCGGAACGCCTCGGATGCCGCCCAGGCGTGGGTCGCGGGCACCAGGACGCGGGCGGACGTCGTCGCCGCGCTGACCGAGATCGGGGTGCTGGAGGAGTTCCATGCCTTCCCGGGGCTCGCGGGCATCCAGGCGTTGCGGCAGTGCATGGAGCGCGACGATGCGGCGGCGACCGCGGCACTGGTCCGCCGGATCGCCGACGCGATCCTGATCGGCCGTCACGACGCCACGCTCGAGGCTGGCGATGATGCCAGCGACACCGCCAACTTCCTGCCGAGCGTGGTCCAGCCCCGCGACGGCGACCGGCCGTACTTCGAGACGCTGTTCGTCACCGCGCAGCCGCCGGCCCGCTGGCCTGCGCTGGTGGCGGACATCCGGCGCCTGCGCCGCCGGGAAGACCAGTTCGTCTATGAGTCCGTCTTCGTCGGCTCCTTCGAGGACGCCGTCGCGGCCGTCATGATGAACCCGCTCATCGCGGCGGTGGTCACCGCCGACGACATGCCGTTCCGCTCGCGCCATGACGCGCCCATCCTGCGGTCGGTGCTCGACCCCATCGTTCCGCGGATCGGGGAACTCGCGTCCGGAATCGACCTCGCCCGCGCCGTGAAGGCGCTGCGGCCGGAACTCGACATCTACCTGCTGTCCGACCGGGACGTGGAGGCGCTCGCCGGCGACGCCAAGGCGGACTGCCTGCGGCGGGTCTTCTACTCGGTCGAGGAGCCGCTCGAACTGCATCTGTCGCTGCTGGAAGGGATCGCCGCGCGGTTCGAGACGCCGTTCTTCGACAACCTGAAGCGCTATGCGCAGCGGCCGATCGGCACCTTCCATGCCCTGCCGATCGCGCGCGGCAAGTCCGTGTTCCGCTCGCCTTGGATCCGCGACATGGGCGAATTCTATGGCATCAACCTCTTCCTCGCCGAAAGCAGCGCGACCACGGGCGGCCTCGACAGCCTTCTGGAGCCGACGGGCAACATCAAGAAGGCACAGGAGGCAGCGGCGCGGGCCTTCGGGGCCAAGCACGTCTTCTTCGTCACCAACGGCACGTCCACCAGCAACAAGATGGTCGTGCAGGCGCTGGTGAAGCCCGGCGACGTCGTCGTCGTCGACCGCAACTGCCACAAGTCCCACCATTACGGCATGGTGCTCGGCGGCGGGCAGCCGCTCTACGTCGAGGCCTTCCCGCTGACGCAGTACTCGATGTATGGCGCCGTCCCTCTGCGGACCATCAAGAGGGCGCTGCTCGACCTCAGGCGCGAGGGACGCCTCGACCGGGTGCGAATGCTTGACCTGACGAACTGCACGTTCGACGGCCACATGTACAACACGCGCCGGGTGATGGAGGAATGCCTCGCCATCAAGCCCGACCTCATCTTCCTGTGGGACGAGGCGTGGTCGGGGTTCGCGCACTGGTCGCCCTTCCTGCGACCGCGCACCGCCATGGGCGCGGCGGCGGCGATCGAGGCCTCGCTGCGCGATCCTGCCGCGCTCGATGCCTACGAGCAGCAGCAGCGTGCGCTCGGCGAGAACCCGTCCGACGATGTCCTGCTCGACACGCGGCTGGTCCCGGATCCGCGCGCGGTGCGGCTGCGGGTGTACCAGACCAACTCGACCCACAAGTCGATGTCGGCCATCCGGCAGGGGTCGATGGTCCTCGTCCACGACGTCGACTTCCCCCACGTGGAGAGCCAGTTCCACGAGGCGGTCTTCACCCACGCGTCGACCAGTCCCAACCAGCAGCTCATCGCCAGCCTCGAGGTCGCGCGGCGCCAGATGGAGCTGGAGGGCTACGGGCTGGTGATGAACGCCATCACCATCGCGATCAAGATCCGCGCGGCGATCAACTCTCATCCGCTGATCTCCCGCTACTTCCGCGTGCTGGGCGCGGACGAGATGATCCCCGCGGAGTTCCGGCAGTCGGGCTTCAAGGACTACCTCGCCGACGACGTGTCGTGGGCGACGGTGCTCCAGGCCGTCCGCGAGGACGAGTTCCTGCTCGACCCCACGCGCATGACCCTCGTGTGCGGGACCGCCGGGTTCGACGGCACGCAGTTCAAGGGGCTGCTCGCCAGCCAGTACGACATCCAGCTCAACAAGACGTCGCGCAACTCCGTCCTGCTCCAGTCCAACATCAACAACACCCGCAGCGACGCCGCCCACCTCATACGCGTGCTGGTCGAGATCTGCCGCCAGATCGAGGCAGACCTCGCCTCCGGCGGCGAGAGCGCCCGCGCCGCCTTCAAGGCGCGGGTGAAGAGCCTGATGGAGGACGTGCCGGACCTGCCGAACTTCAGCGCCTTCCATGACGCGTTCCGAAAGGACGCGGGCGAGTTGACGCAGGAGGGCGACATCCGCACCGCCTTCTACGGCGCCTACAGCGAGGACCGCTGCGAGTACGTGAAGCTGAACGGGCGGGAGATTGACGAGCGTCTCGCCAAGGGACCGGCGCTGGTCTCCGCCAACTTCGTCATCCCGTACCCGCCGGGCTTCCCGATCATGGTGCCGGGACAGGTGCTGACCCCCGAGATCATCGACTTCATGCGCAAGCTCGATGTGAAGGAGATCCACGGCTACGAGGCCGCCAAGGGCCTCAAGCTCCTCAGGCCCGACCGCCTCGAGTCCTGACGGCCGACCGACCTCCCCATCCAGACGAAGGACAGCCAGACCATGTCGGCCTTCTTCCAGTTCCTCAGCGCCAATCCCTTCATCCTGCTGTTCATGACGGTGGGCCTCGCCGTGTGGCTGGGTCGGCAGAGCATCGGCGGGTACGGGCTGGGCATGGTCGCCGCTGCCATCATCGTCGGTTGCGGGCTGTCTGTCTGGGGATCGGCCTACGGCGTCACGCTTCAGCTCGATAACTTCACGAAGTCCATGTTCTACTACCTGTTCATGTACGGGGTCGGCTTGCGTGTAGGACCGTCGTTCGTGAACAGCCTCGGCGGTGATGGGCTGAAGTTCACCGGCCTGGCGTTCGTGAGCTGCCTCGTCGGCCTCTTCCTCGTTGTGGCCGGCGCCAAGCTCTTCGCCCTTCCGCCCGGCGCGGCCGGCGGGATGCTCGCCGGATCGCAGACCATGTCGGCGGCCATCGGGTCGGCCGAGGAAGCCGTCAATGCCGGCGTCGTGGCGCTGCCGGCCGGGACGACCGCGGCGGATGTGTCCTCGATGATCGCCTTGTCGTACGGGCTCACCTACATCTGGGGCACCGTCGGGATCATCCTGATCACCAAGTACCTGCCGCGCTGGTGGGGCATCGACGCGAGGGCGGCTGCCCGTTCCTACGAGGCGGAGAACGGCGTCGCCAGCGGCGACAGCAAGACGCTGACCGGGTGGCTGCCCGCCGGCATGCGCGCCTACCGCCTGAAGAACGCCACCTGGAACGGCAAGACGGTCTCCGCGCTGCTGCGGGAGAACCCTGAGTACCGTGTCATGAACGTGGTTCGCGACGGGCAGCGCCTCGGCACAGCCGACGACCTCCAGCTTCGCCTCGGGGACGTCATTGCCTTGGCCGGCCGGCGCGAGACCATGACGGAGAAGATGGGGCTGATCGGCCCCGAGGTGTCCGACCGGCAGGCGCTCGACATCGAGCTCGACCGCGCCGACATCGTCGTCACCAACGCGGAAGCGCTCAAGCTGACGCAGCAGCAGATGCGGGCGCTGCCCGACGTCAACCAGGTGCAGGTCGTCGGCCTCGAACGTTCCGGCGTGCCGATCCCGCTGGGGCGCGACACGAAGCTGCAGCGCATGGACATCGTCACCATCGTCGGCCTGAAGGATGCCGTCACGAAGGTGGGCTCGTTCTTCGGAAAGGTCGTGCGACCGAGCACCGCGACGGACCTGCTGACCCTATCGGTGGGCATGGTCCTCGGGTTCCTGATCGGCGCGATCCAGTTCCCGGCGTTCGGCGCGTCGGTAGGCCTCGGCAACGCAGGCGGCCTCCTCGTGTCCGGCGTCATCGTCTCGTCGCTCGTCTCGCGCGTCCGCTTCTTCGGCAACACGCCGAACGAGGCGCGCAACATCCTCGAGGACCTCGGTCTCGTGGTCTTCGTCGCCATCGTCGGCATCAACGCCGGCAACTCGCTGCTGACGCAGCTCACGGGCGCGCTGGCGGTGAAGATCCTGCTCGTCGGCTTCGTCGCCTGCTCTGTCCCGCCGGTGATCGTGTGGGCGATCGGCTACCACGTGTTCAAGATGAACCCGGCCGTGCTGATGGGCGGCGTCGCGGGTGCGCGCAGCCACTCGGGGCCGTGCCGCGAGGCAGCGGTGGAGATCCAGAGCAACGTGCCCTGGATCGGCTTCCCCGTCGCCTACGCCGTGTCGGGCGTGCTGCTCACCGTGTTCGGCTACTTCGCCATGGTGCTTGCACAGTGACCGGCGTGCAGGGGATGACGATGAAGGGAGACGAGATGGCGCGGCAATTCGACCAACTGTTCGCGGACTTCCTTGAGGCTGCCAGGGCGCGCGCGGCCCTGGGGCTGCCCCTACCCAAGGGTGCTGGGAAGAACGGTGAAACCGGCACCCTCGCGCCCTGGTTCGCCTCGAAGGAAGGCCGCTCCCGGGTGAAGCAGACCATGGCGGCCATGAAGGCGGAGCGGCGTGCGCTCAAGGCCTTGGCGAAGTTCGGGCGCAAGATGATCGACGCGAAGGCGGAAAAGGTGCCCGAACCGGTGCCGAACCAGCCGACGGTGGAACCGCCTTCGCCCCCCTCCTCCAGGACGGCATCCCCGTCGGTCGCGGCGAAGCCGGCCCGGGGCCGCAGCAAGCGGAACCCGGTTGGTCGGGGCCGCGTGAATGCGTCGTCGTCGGCGCGACAGGGACATTCGCGCGGCACGCGATGAGGATGGTGGCGACTGGATCTGCGCGGATCCGGGCAGTTGCGACCGGTTTGTGTTCTGCAGGCGAACCCGTGGACAGACTTGCGAACAGGATGCGTCGGCTTGGGGGCATTGGAGTGGAGCAGATGAAGAGCGTTCTCCGTGTTTGCGGCTTCCTGGCGGGCGTTGCCTTGGTCGTGCCTGCGCAAGCGGCCGACCTCCCGGTGCGCAAGGCAGCCCCGGTCGAGTACGTCCGGGTCTGCAGCCAGTTCGGCGCGGGGTTCTTCTACATTCCGGGCAGCGACACCTGCCTGAAGATCGCCGGTCGTGTGCGGGCGGACTACTTCTTCAATCAGCCCTTTAGCCGCAACGACAACACCACCTCGATGCGGGGGCGCGGCTACCTCACGCTCGACTCCTACACGGGGACGGACTGGGGGCCGGTGCGGGCGACCACCCGGGTCTACGTCACCAAGAACACCGGCAGCAGCGCGAGCACGACGCTGGACTGGGCCTACATCCAGTTCGCGGGCATCACCGCGGGCCGGCTCGAGTACTCGTTCTTCGACTTCTCGCCGATCGGCGACTTCGGCTTCCTGGACGCGACGGTCGTGGGCCGCGGCGCCTACCACCAGTCGATCAACGCGCTCGCCTACACCGCCAGCTTCGGCGGGGGCTGGTCGGCGACGGTCTCGCTGGAGGACCGGACCGAACGGCAGGTCGGCATCGGCACCTACACGCCCTATACCCCCGGCTTCGCGGGCTTCGCGCCGACGACGCTGGACTACGCCGGGCAGAGCCTTCCCGACGTCGTCGCTCGGCTCGAATGGACCCAGGACTGGGGCACGGCGGTGCTGATCGGCGCGCTGCACCAGGTGCGGCCGGGCGGCCCCTATGCGGGCACCTTCAACGGACTTCCGGCGACCGATGGCTTCGTGGTCGACGCCAGGTACGGCTACGCCGTCAACGCCGGCGTCAAGGTGAAGCTGCCGATGCTGGCGGACGGCGACGTCCTCATGGTCTCCGGCGTCTGGGCTTACGGCGCGAGCAACTATTCCGGGTGGACGACCGCAGGAACCGCGGGGTCGCAGTCCCCCCTCATCGCCGACGCCGTCATGGTGCCGGGCACGCTGGAGATGAAGCTGTCGACGAGCTACAGCCTCTCGGCGGGCCTGCTGCACTACTGGACACCGTCGGTCCGGCAGTCGGTCTTCGCGTCCTACGGCGGGATCGACCAGCAGGGCCCGTTCGACGCGCGGGCCGTGACGGTGGGCAGCAACGTCATCTGGTCGCCCGTCAAGGCGCTGAACATCGGCGCCGAGGTCTACTACAGCCGCTACGTGGACGAGCCGCTCTCGGCCTATCCCTACGTCGCCGCCACCAACAGCTTCGACAAGGCCGGCACGTCGCCGGACAACTGGGGCGGACGCATCCGCTTCCAGCGCGACTTCTGATCCGCGGGGGCGCGACGCCGTCGTCACGGCAGGGCACGAGGGAGGGTATGCATGACGGCGGCAGCGACGTTCCTGCAGGACGTCCTCGTGCGGTATCCCGAACTCGCCCTGTTCCTGGTGATCGGCGTCGGCTACTGGATCGGCGGCTTCAAGGTCGCCGGCTTCGGGCTGGGTCCCGTCACCGGGTCCCTGTTCGCCGGTATCCTCGTGGGGCAATTCGCGCATGTCCCGGTCGCGGGAATGACGAAGTCGTTCCTGTTCCTGCTCTTCCTCTTCGGAATCGGCTACTCGGTCGGCCCGCAGTTCATGCAGGCCCTCAAGCGCGACGGCCTGAAGCCGATGCTGCTCGCCATCGTGTGCGCCGTCACGGGCCTCGCAAGCGTCGTCGTCGTCGCCCGTGTCCTCGGACTGGACCCCGGATTCGCGGCCGGGCTCCTGTCGGGTTCCCTGACCGAGAGCCCGGCGATGGGGACGGCGACGGAGGCGATCAACGCTCTCCCGCTTCCGGAGGCGGAACGCGCCCGGCTGGTCGCTCACGTCGCTGTCGCGGACGCCGTCTGCTACATCTTCGGAACCGTCGGGGTCATCATCTTCTGCAGCATCGTGGCGCCCGCGCTGATGCGGATCGATCTGCGCGCCGAAGCGCTCAACCTCGAACGCGAACTGGGCATCAAGCGCAGCAAGCCGGGTGTATCATCGGGGTGGCGCAAGTTCGAGCTGCGAGCCTATCGGGTCCGCGAGGACATGCCGATCGCCGGCGTGACGGTCGGCGAGGCGGAGGCCCGCGGAAGCAAACACAGGCTCTTCGTCCATCGGATCCGCCGCGGCGCGGACGTGATCGAAGCAGGCCGGGACGAGCGCATCCTTCCCGGTGACGTCGTTGCGGTTTCGGGTCCGCGCGGCATCATCGTGGAGACGATCGATCCCCGCGCTGAGGAGGTCGAGGACCGCGACCTTCTGGACGTTCCGGTCGCGATGACGGACGTCCTCGTGATCAATCCCGAACTCGCCGGAAAGAGCCTTGCCGCGGTCGGCCAGGAGGCCTGGACACGGGGTCTGTACGTGCGCGCCATCCTGCGCGGCGGCGAGGAGGTTCCGCTCGCTCCCGGCATCGCGGCGCAGCGCGGCGACGTCGTGCGGCTCGTCGGACCCGAGAGCCTCATCGGGGTCGCCGCCAAGCGGATCGGCGTGATCGTCGCTCCCACGACGACGACCGACTTCGTCGTGCTCGGGCTGGCCATCTTCCTCGGGGGGCTGGTGGGCGTCCTCGTGACGTTCCCGATCGGCGACATGCGGATCTCGCTGAGCACGAGCGTCGGCACCCTGCTGGCTGGCTTGCTTGTCGGCCATCTGCGCACGCGGTTCCCCCTCTTCGGGCGCATCCCGGACGGCGCGGTGAGCCTCATGACGTCCCTCGGTCTGGCCGCGTTCGTCGGGATGACGGGGCTCCATGCCGGTCCCGTCTTCCTGTCGTCGATCGCCGAAGCCGGCGTGGGCCTCCTGTTCGGCGGAATGGTCGTGACCCTCAGCCCCCTCATCGTGGGGCTGGCCTTCGGCCGTCTCGTGCTGCGGATGAACCCGGTCCTGGTGCTGGGGGCGCTCGCCGGCGCCCAGACCATGACGGCGGCCATGGCGGCGGTGCAGGAACGCTCCGGCAGCCCTGTGGCGGTCCTGGGATACACGCCGGCCGTTCCCATCGGCCACATCCTGCTGACGACCTGGGGATCGGTCATCGTCGGCCTGGTGGCGGGCTAGCGGATGGCCTCTGGCCGGACCGTGCCGTCCTGCATGCCCCGAGGCGAGGCCGACCCATGACGGGGCAGTTCCTCTTCGAGTTTGGAACGCTGTTCGCCATCATCAATCCCTATGGCCTTGCGTTCGTGTTCCTGAACAGGACCCTGGACCTCAACGACGACGACCGCCTCGTCATTGCCCGCTCCGTCGCCGTCTACGCGTTCTGCGTCCTCGTCGTGTCCTTCCTGGCGGGGACGGTCATCCTCGGGTTCTTCGGGGTCTCCGTGGCCGCCCTGCGGATCGCCGGAGGCCTTGTCGTCATCTCGGCGGGATGGACGATGCTGCACGAGGAGCGGCCCAGCGGAGCCAGCGAAGAGCGCTCGACCAAGGGAATGGCGGCGATCCGCCAGGAGACCTTCTTTCCGCTGACGGTGCCGATCACGACCGGCCCAGGCACCATCGCCACGGCCATCACGCTCGCCGCCAGCCACGATACTGCGGACGGCCTCCTCATCAGCCACGGCGTCTCGGTCGCGGTCGCCGCCGTGATCGCCCTCACCATCGTCCACGCCTACGGGCGCGTCTCCAGGATGGCGCGCTTCGTGGGTCGGGAAGGCACGATGGTGATCATGAGGCTGTCGGCCTTCCTGCTTCTCTGCGTGGGCGTCCAGATCATCCTCACCGGTGTCGGCGAAGTGCTGCCGGGGCTTCTCCAGAAGCCTTGAGCCGCGCGCCGCCACTCGGGACGGTTCACGGGCCGAGGGCCTTCGCCATAGCCTCGTCGCCCTCTTGGGCCACGGCGAGGCATGCGCGGCCTGAAAGCCGCGGAGAGCTCCGTCCGAGCCGGACTTAGGGGAACCCTTCAACCAGAATCGCCCGGTCCAGCGGCACGCCACTGCGCAGCCTTTCGGTCCCCACGATCAACGGCGGAATCGGACGCGCGGGGTCCGCGGCGATCCAGACCTCCCCGTCCAACGTCGCAGGGCCCACTCTCCGTGCGTTGGGACCAGCTACGGACGGACGGCGCGTGTCGAACCAAACGCGGAACCCGGAAATCACGGATCCGAGATGGTTGAAAGACGATGGACGAAGCTAGGGGGATGGTGCCCAGGGGCGGAATCGAACCACCGACACTGCGATTTTCAGTCGCATGCTCTACCAACTGAGCTACCTGGGCGTGCCCGGTTCCGCGGGCGGGCCGCGGCGGACGGGGGGCTTATAGAGGGTCGCGCGGGGGCTGTCCAGCCTCACCCTGAGCCTCTTCGCAACAGCCTGCTCCGACCCTTCCCGCGCCGGCACACTCCCGTGGCCCAATCGCCTCGACCAGCCGGTGTCCTTCCCTCGCCTGCCGGCCGGCGGCCCTCCGCGCGGGATCGATTCACGACGACGGCCGGCGATTCCCGACGGACGGTCGCCGGACGGACAGGGCCGCGCCGCCACGACACGTCGCGCTCGCTAATGGGATCGTCCTGCCGCAAGGGCCGGCGTGTCGGCAGCCATCGATTCGGACGGGGGAGCCGGCGGCACGCGACGGTCGACTTGCCGCCTGCGGCCGCGGGTGCGACGGTGGTCGGGCGGCACGGTGGAGGCGGGGGCGTCGATGGCGTGGCTGAAGCGGCTCGGCCAGCGGTTGCTGGTGGCGATGCTCGGCGTCGCCACGGTCTGGCTCATCGCCGTCCTGTTCTTCGACGTGGCCGACCGGCGGCTGCCGCTTATCCTGGCTCTGGCCGTGTCCTACGGGGTCGCGGCGTACCTCATCCTGCCGCGGGTGGTGCGGATCTCCGCGCGCATCCTGCACCGCGGCAAGGTCCCCTCCTATACCCTGACGGGCGACGGCCTGCCCGGCGACCCGGTCAACGTGGCGCTGCTGGGATCGCTCGGCGACCTGAAGCGGGCCTTCGCCGCCATGGGCTGGACGCAGGCCGACCCGCTCGGCATCGGGTCGTCGTGGCGGATGGCCGAGGCCTTCGTGTTCAACCGGCCCTACCCCGCCGCGCCGTTCAGCACGCTCTACCTGTTCGACCGCGGGCAGGACATCGGCTTCCAGCTGCCGGTCGGCGGCAGCCCCAGAAAGCGCCACCACGTGAGGTTCTGGGGAATACCCTCCGCGCGGGTGGAGGAGACGCTCGACACGACGGCCTTCTGGCTCGGCTCGGAGCCGCCGGCGGCGGACGAGCACGCGGTTTGGGTCGGCGCCGTGACGCGCGACACGGGCTTCTCACTCACCCGGTTCAGCTTCCAGATCACCCACGCCACCGATGCCGACACCAATGCCGAGCGGGACTACCTGATGGCCGAACTCGCGAAGTCCGGCGTGATCGGGCCCGCGCGGTCCTACGTGCCCGGCGAGCGGCTGACGATCGGGAAGGTCAATCGCTACATCAGCGACGGCACCATCGCCGTGGCCGACCTTCGGCCCCCTCCCCCGCCTCCGGGCGCCTGACACCCCGCCGGCAGCGCCGGAAGCTTGGCACCCGCGGCCGGCACAACCCATACTGCCGCGAGGGAATCAGGCGGGGGAGCGCGGCCGTGAAGATCCTCTACGTGTCCGGCGGTTCCTACCCCGACTACCAGTGCGACATGCTCTTCCACGGGCTGCGCGGCCTGCTGGGCCCCGACGTGGTCGACGTGCAGCGCGTCGGGTTCATGTACGCCGCGACCTACGCGAACGACCCGGAGGCGAAGGGCCGCCTCTACGGGCGCGGCTTCACCCTGTTCGGCCTGCTGGGTCCCGACGACGACGTCGACCGCGACGACATCGCCGCCAAGATCCGGGCGCATCACTTCGACCTCGTCGTCTATGGCAGCGTGTTCCGCTGCCGCGACCACCTGCCGGAGGTGCTGCGCCACTACGACCCGCGCGACATCGTCTTCGTCGACGGCGAGGACTTCGCCGAGGCGCTGTACTGGCCGCTCGTCGGCCGTGGCCTCTACTTCAAGCGGGAGATGCTGGTCGCCCACGGCCGGCAGGTCGAGCCGATCTTCTTCTCCATCCCGAAGGAGAAGATCTGCGAGAGCGCTGAGAAGACCCGGGTCATGGCCTACATCGACCCGCGCGACCGCGGCACCTACATCTACGACACGGAGGAGGCCTACTACGCCGACTACCGGACGTCGCTGTTCGGCGTGACGATGAAGAAGGCCGGCTGGGACTGCTTGCGACACTACGAGATCATGGCCAACCGGTGCGTGCCCTTCTTCCTCAACCTCGACGCCTGCCCGCTGGGGACGATGGCGCGCTTCCCGCGCTACGAGATCCACGAGCTCAACGCGGCGCTGCAGAACGGCGGCGAGGACTACTTCCGGACCGTGGAAGGCTTCGATCTCTGGAACGAGCACGCCGAGTCGATGGTCGCCTACCTCAAGGCCCACCTGACCACCGAGGCGCTGGCGCGCTACGTGCTCGACACCTGGACGCGCCTGCGCGCCTGACCGTCCTCAGCTGGCGAGCAGCAGCGGCATCCGCGTGCCGGTGATGACCTTGCCGGTCGCACCGCCGAGGCCGAGGAAGCTCAGGAAGCCCTGGTCGCCGTAGGCCCCCATGACGGTCAGGCCCACGCCGAGGCTGTGGGCGTAGTTGACGATGGCGCGGCCGCGCCCGCGGGACGTCACGAGGCCGGGATCGAGGCCGTGGGTCGACGAGCGGATGCCATGGCGCGCCAGGTAGGACGCCACCGGCTCGGTCGACGGGCGCTCCCGCTCCGAGCCCACCGACACCACGGTCACCGTGCGGGCGAGCGAGAGCATCGGCATCGCCGCGGAGAGGGCCCGGGCGGCCTGCGGGCTGTCGTTCCAGACCACCAGCGCGTGTTCGAGCCAGTTGTCCGGGCTCGCGGGCGGCACCACGAGCACCGGGCGGCCCGAGGTAAAGATGAGACCTTTCACGTAGGCCGGGGCCTCGCGCAGCGGGTCGCTGCCCGGCCGGCCGACGATGGAAATGTCGCTGACGCGGGCGGTGGCGACATAGATGTCCGTCTCGTCGCCGTCCGCCTCGGTGTAGGACGCCTGCCCGGCGACCATCGGGGCCGTTCCCCAGGCCCGTGCCGCGGCGGACGACCGCGCGCCGACCTGGACCTGCATGACGCCGCCGGCGTCCACGGGAACATCGCCCCGGGCGAGCGCCGGAAGATCCATCGACGACGGATCGCGGACGTGAACCGCCCGGACGAAGCCTCGCGTGGCGTCGCGGAGCTGGAACGCCGTCTGGACCACGCGGGCCGAAAGCGGGCCGCCGTCGACGGCCGCCAGGATGACATGCTGCATGTGCCCCACCCCCCTGCATTGGCTCGCCGGGGGCCCCGTCCCGGCTCAGCTACTATGGGATGCGGAAACGACAATCTGCAATCTCGGCGCGCAGCCAGACGCAGCGGCCGCAAGCTTCGCTCCTTGGAAGCGACTGGATGACGTCAGCGCGGAACCGTCACGGGCGGGGCGGGAGGCGGAAGGCCCTGCTCGAAACCCTGCAGCGTCCATTCGTAGACGTGGGCGGCGGTGCGGATGTCCCCCAGCCGCGCGGAGGCGAGGTCGAGGATGTCGGTGATGACCAGCGTCCACATACCGGTCAGCAGGATCGAGAGCAGGCGAAGCGGCGTGCCGCGGATGCCGAGCTGGTAGCCGAGCGCCGCCATGCTGATGATGGCCATGCCGATCAGGAGCCAGAACAGGGGTAACGGCAGGCGCTTCTCGAAGGCGAAGCGTTCACCGGTGCTCGCGTCGAACGTGTCGTTGAGCGCGGCGATGAGCAGGGCGGTGACGGGATCGGGCTTTTCCCGCGCCAGGGCGCTGGCGTGGCTCCAGAGCCGCGTCTGGAGCTGTCCGGTGCGGTCGGAGAGGACGTCGAGCGTCGGCCGATGCGCAGGAGCCTGCACGAACTCGGTCCGCAGCTTCGTGTATTCGACGAGCAGGACGGCGATCTCCTTCGCATGGGGAGAGTCGATGGTGCCGGCCCTCAGCCATGCCGTGCCGATGGCGTTCGCCTCCTTCAGGGTCCCCGACTGGCGCTCGTCGTAGCGGCTCGTCGCGAAGGACAGCGTCAGGGCGAGGACGAAGGCCAGGAGGCCCAGCATCGATCCCACGAGGACCCCGACCCCTTCCGGTTCGGCCTTCGTCCGGGACCGGTGGTCCTGGCCGATCCGGTAGCCGATCTCCCGGGCTGCGATCTGGACAAGAAAGAGCATCAGGGCGAAGGCCGGGAAGCTCCACGCCGCGAGCTCGAGGATCCAGTTGATGGGTGACATCGGCACCGCCCCGCCCGCTCCGGGGGGAATCGCCCCGGCGGGATGCCACGACTGTCGCATGGCTGCAGGTACCGGCAAGGCCCCCGCTTCGCAGGCCGTCAGGCCCCCGCGGCGCGGCGCTCCGGCGCGGCAGGCACGGGATCGGTGACGGCCCAGGGCCCTTCCGCTTCGTGGACGAACCGGGCGATCGCGCTTTCCAGGGGCGGCAGGAGGCGCCCGCGCACGGTGTCGAGGGCCGTCTGCCGCGCCGGGCCTGCCCGGGTCCGCAGACCGGCCGCATCGATCCCCGCCAGGCGCGCCGCTTCCCGCACGACGTCTTCCCAGCTGGCGCGGCCCCCATTGGCGAGGTGCCAGAGCCCGGAGGCCCCGTCGATCAGCAGGTTGAGGCTTTCATGGACGAGATCGGGCACATAGGTCGGCGAGACGATCGCCGGCGGAAGCTCCACCGGCTGGCCGGCCGCCAGGTCGCGCAGGGCCATCCCGAGAAGGTTGTAGCGATCCCACGGACCGAAGAAGGCGCTCGTCCGGATCACCAGCGCATCGGGGTGGGCCGCGGCGACGAGGCGCTCGGCGTCCGCCTTGCTGCGGCCGTAGACCGTGGCCGGCGAGACGGCGTCGTCCTCCGTGTAGGGCGTGTCCCGGGTGCCGTCGAAGACGAGATCGGAGGAGAAGGTGAGGAGCGGCAGGCCCTCCCGCGCGCAGGCCTCGGCGACGATCGCGGCGCCATCCGTGTTGGCGCGGCGGCAGGCGGCTTCCTCGTCGGCGGTCGCGTCGGCGCGAACGTAGCCGGTGGCGTTGACGACGGCCCACGGGCGGACGCGCCGCAGGACAAGGTCGACGCTTGCACGGTCGGCGACGTCGACGTCGGGCCGGCCGACCAGGGCGTGGTCCAGTCCCCGCGCGTTGCAAATCCGAGAGAAGGCCTGGCCGAGCGTGCCGCCAGCCCCGACGACGAGGATTTCGCGAGGGGAGCCGACCAGACGGCAGGTGCTGGGCCCCCGGTGCACGTTCCGGTAGAAGCGCTCCTGACGCTTCCACCAACCCGCGCGGTCCAGCACGGGGTGATCGAAGGTCGCCCCGGTGGCGAGGGAGCGGGTCGCGTGCGCCAGCACCGTGGGCCTCGGCGCCGCTCCGCGCACGTCGAACGGTCCCGGTTCATAGAACCCGTCGCGACGCGTGAGCAGGGAGTTCCAGTCCAGCGTGCCGAACAGGGCCCAGACGGTCACCGCCCGGACGTCGGCCCCCTCCGCGGCCACCGTCCGGGCGGCGTTCCAGACCTCCATCAGCCAGCGCAACTGGTCGTCGCGGCTGCAGCCATGGTGCACCTCGGTGACCGCGACGGGCAGCCGGTAGCGCTGCCACGCCTCGCGCAGGCGCGCCGCCGGGCCGAGGTCCGCGTGCGGGATCGGCATCCGCACGGCCTCCGCGTCGGCGTAGGAGTGCCGGCCATTGCCGCCCCTAAGCGCCTCGGGGTAGCGGTGCGCGGCCTCGTCGAGATAGCGCTCGCTCGTGAGGTAGTGGTTGATGCCGAGGACGTCCGGCCGCCCTTCCCCCTCCAGCAGCAGGTCGAGGTCGGCTTCTTCGACGCCATGCCTGACGAGGATGGGCCACCACGGGTGGTCGCGGTCGACCTGTCCGCACAGCAGGTCGAAGGACAGCCACCGGCGCTGGTTCTCGTGGTTCGCCTGGTAGGCGAGCAGCGGGGTCGAGAACGTCTTGCCGAGGTCGTCGGTCTGCACGAGCCGGGCCTCCGGGCGCACGCGCCGGATCTCGCGCATCGCCAGGACCGTGGCCTTGCACTGGTGGACGAGCGCCCGCAGGAACGCCCGGTAGCTCCGCTCGTGCGGATACCAGTGGCCGTAGAGCCCGGAAAAGCGGGCCGTGGTGAGAGGCTCGTTGACCGGCGTATAGGCCTCCACGTGCGGGTATCGTTCCGCCACCCGGCGGGCGTGGGCGGCGAGGAGGTACGGCCATGCGGGATCGAGAAGGTCGGTGCCGGCGGGACCCGAGCCGTGGTGGCACAGGCCGGCGATGACGCCGATCCCGAGGTCGCGCAGCCGCGCCAGCCGCTCGTCGCACCACGTGAAGTCGGCCTCGCGCGGATCGCCGGGCGAGACCGTCTCCCAGAGGACGGGGTAGCGGACCGTGCGGATGCCCAGGGCGGCGATCCGGTGGAGATCATCGAGGCGAACCGCGTGGCCGGTGTCCTCGAGCTGGTTGCGGTAAGCGCCGCCGATGCGCGCGACGGTGCACTCGACGCCGCCCCAGACCTCGATCATGCCGGACTCCGGTGCTCGACCGGACCCGACGTCCGGCGCCCGACAACGGATGCGGAGGCCCCGGTGTTCCATGCGCAGGCCCGCAAGCGTGGGCCGCGGGCGCATGCCGGGGACGCCGCCTGAAGGGAAGCTCAGTTTCCGGCGAGGATCGCCCGGAGCCGGCGTAGCAGCTGGCCGTGATCGTAGGGCTTCGGCACCAGCGACTCGTCGCACAGGTCCGTCGCCACCGCGGCGGCGCGGGCGAGGCCGGACGTCAGCAGGACCCTGATCTGCGGCTTGTTGCGCCGGACCCATCGGGCGAGGCCGAAGCCATCCATGTCGCCCGGCATCTGGACGTCCGTGAAGAGGATGTCGATCGGGATTTCGCTGTCGAGGATGCGAATCGCTTCGCCGGCGTGGGCCGCCTCGAAGACCTGGAACCCGCATTCCCTCAGGAAATCCGCGACGGTCAGCCGGATGAGGACCTCATCCTCGACGACGAGGATGCTTCCGTCGGTCCGGCTCTCGGAGGGCATGGGCCCCAACGACGTCTGTGCCATGCCGCGTCAATGCGGAACCGGAATGCGGGTTCCGGCTTCCCGGCTCGCGGAACGATTATTTTGGTGTTTCAATCGTTAAAGATCGTCTTGATCGCCCCGGCGCGGCGTGCTTCCGCCGATTCCATCGCCGGCAGTTGCATGATGACGACACCTTTCACGAAAACGTGCTCAATTGCCTTGGGCCTCTTTCACGGGAGGTTGACAAACATTCACCACGCTCTGGCTGCGTGAATGATTCTGAGCTAGTCTGACGTTGGCCTTCGTTTCGGCCCAACGTGCGTAAAGAAGTAACCTGGTGGGGGTTGCGCAAACAGGGAGAGCGCGGCCATGCAGACCATTCGGGACCCGGGCCTCGATGACATCCTGTCCGAGCCCATGATCGTGCGCCTCATGGCCAGCGATCGCATCCGTGCGGAGGACGCACGGGCCCTCTACGCGGAAGTATCTGTCAGGATCCGCGAACGCGCCAAAAGCGACACCCCTGCCGACCATCCGGCGGTGCGTCGCGAGAAGGGCATCGTCTACGCCTGACGGCAGAGTTCGCGGCCCCAGCCTGACCGGTTGCGTCGGGGTCGCGCCGTCACCTCGTCCTGCGTGACACTTTCGGGCCGCCTCGCGCGTTGACGCCAACGCGTGAGGGGCCGCCATCCATGACCTTGTCCCAGGGCCTGGCCTTCGCCGTTCTGGGCGGCGTGATGCTGCTCTTCCTGTGGGGGCGGCTGCGCTATGACATCGTCGCCGCCCTCGGCCTCGCCGCGGGCGTCGCGACGGGCGTCGTGCCCGCCAAGGATGCGTTCTCGGGCTTCAGCGACGATATCGTCATCATCGTCGGCAGCGCACTCGTCGTCAGCGCCGCCATCGCCAGGACGGGAGCGCTGGAGGCGGCGTTCCAGGCCGTGTCGCCGTGGCTTCGCAGCCAGCGGCTGCAGGTCTTCGCGCTCGTTGCCTGCGTCACCGCGCTCTCCGGGTTCGTGAAGAATATCGGCGCCCTCGCGATGCTCATGCCGCTCGCGCTGCAGATGGCCCGCAAGGGCGGCTACCCGCCCTCCGTTTCGCTGATGCCGATGGCATTCGGCGCGTTGCTGGGCGGCCTCGTCACGCTGGTCGGCACGTCGCCCAACATCATCGTCTCCCGCCTGCGGGGCGAGATGTCCGGCGAGCCGTTCGGCATGTTCGACTTCGCGCCGGTCGGCGCGCTCCTCTCCGTGATTGGCGTTGCGTTCCTGACGATAGGCTACCGACTCCTGCCCAGGCGAGAGGGCGGGGCAGCCGGTCTGGAGGCCGCGCTCGACATCCAGGACTACACGACGGAGGCGCTGGTCACGGCCGACAGCGCCGTGCTCGGCGAAACCATGGCGGAGGCCAAGCGCCTTGCCGGATCCGACGTCACCGTCACCGCCCTCATCCGCGCCAGCGACCGGCGCACGAGCCCCCTCCCCGACACCGTCCTGCGCGACAACGACGCCCTCGTGCTGGTGGGCGATCCCGCCGCTCTGGAGAGGGCCGTGACGAAGCTGGGCCTGCGCCTCACCCGCGAGGACAAGGTCCCCGACACCGGAGAGACCGAGGAGATCGGGGTGGTGGAGGCCATCGTCGGCCCGGACGCCCCGCTGGCCGGGCAGTCCGCCCAGCGGGCCGCGCTGTTCCGCCACCATGGTGTCAACCTCATCGCGGTGAGCCGCAGCGGGGAACGGTTCACCGAACGCCTGCGCGACATCGTGCTGCGCCCGGGCGACGTGCTGGCGCTGCAGGGCGGGCTCGACGCCATGCCCGAGACGCTGCGGGCATTGCGGCTCATGCCGCTCGCGCCCCGCCCCCTGCGCCTGGGAAGCGTGCGGCGCGGCGTCGTCGCCCTCACGATCCTGGCGACCGCGATGCTGGCCACCGCCGTCGGCGTGGTGCCGGTCACCATCGCCTTCGCCGGGGCGGCGCTGGGGTTGGTGCTCTCCGGCGCCCTTCCCGTTCGCGAGGCCTATGACGGCATCGAGTGGCCGATCCTCGTCATGCTGGCGGCGCTGATCCCGGTGTCGGACGCCATCCGGACGACCGGCGGGACCGACCTCGTGGCGGGCCTGCTGGCACAGACGGCGGCAACCCTGCCTCCGTGGGGGGCGCTGGCACTGGTCATGGTCGCGGCCATGGCGGTGACGCCATTCCTCAACAACGCCGCCACCGTGCTGGTGATGGCGCCGATCGCGGCCCGCTTCGCGCAGGACCTCGGGTTGCGGCCGGACGGGTTCCTCATGGCGGTCGCCGTGGGCGCGGCGTGCGACTTCCTCACGCCCATCGGGCACCAGTGCAACACGCTGGTCATGGGGCCGGGCGGATACCGGTTTGGCGACTACTGGCGTCTCGGCCTTCCCCTGAGCGTGATCGTCGTGGGCGTCGGCGTCCCCGCGATCCTGCTGGTCTGGCCCCTGCGCTGACGTCTGGCCGAGCGCCGAGGAGTTGCATTACGATCCCGCCCGACCCGAGCCAGGGAGGGCCCGCCCATGACGAGAACCATCGACCGCCGCACCTTCATCGCCGCCGCCGGCGCCACGCTCGCCGCCCCCGCCGTGGTGAGGGCGCAGGCCGCCACGCTGAAGGTCGGCGTCATGCTGCCGCGATCGGGCTTCTTCGCGCAGGCCGGCCAGAGCTGCTACCGCGGCGCGCTCGCCGCGCCGAAGGTGCTCGCCGACCTCGGCTACAAGGTGGAGCTCGTCCACATCGACACGGAGAGCTCGGCCGACATCGCCCGCACGCAGGCCGAGCGGGCCGTCAACGAAGGCGTCAACTGCCTCGTCGGAGCGTTCGATTCGGGCCACAGCCTCGCCATCGCGCAGGTCGCCGAGCAGCGGCAGGTGCCCTTCGTCATCAACATCGCGGCGGCGCCCCAGATCACGGAGCAGGGCTACAAGTACCTCGTCCGCAACTTCCAGAGCGGCGGGCAACTCGTCGTCAACGGCCTGCGGCTGATCCGGACGATCTCGGACGCCACCAAGGTCGACTTCAAGACCGCCGTCTTCCTGCACGCCAACGACACCTTCGGCACGGCGCAGCGGCAGGCCATGGACGCGATCTTCCCGAAGCAGGACATGCCCTTCAAGCTGGTGGAGAGCATCGCCTACGACCCCAAGGCGCAGGACCTCTCGGTCGAGGTGACGCGCATGCGCTCGCTCAACCCCGACCTCGTGATGGTGGTGACCCGCGCCGGCGACGCCATCAAGCTGGTGCGCGACATGGTGCGCCAGCGCTTCGAGCCGAAAGCCATCATCTCCCCCGGGTCGCCGGGCCTCTACGACGAGGAGTTCTACCAGGCGCTCGGGCCGCTGGCCGACTTCCTCATGTTCAACCTGCCGTGGGCGAACCCGAAGTCGGAGATGACGCAGGCGCTGGAGGCCTCGTTCAAGGCGGCGAACCCGCAGAACCGCTTTGCGGTCGACTGCTTCAACGCCGGCTTCACCTTCGAGGCGATCCTGATCGCCGCCGACGCCTTCAAGCGGGCCGGCACGACCAACGGGCCGCAGCTGATGGAGGCGGTGCGCCAGACGAAGATCGAGAAGCACGTCATGATCGGCGGGCCGATCGAGTTCGACGCCAAGGGCCAGAACCCGAACATCGGGTCCGCGGCCGTGCAGAACCGCAACCGCACGCCGACCGTGGTGCTGCCGGCAGACGTCGCCGCCGCCGCGCCGGTGCTGCCCATGCCGTCGTGGCAGGGCCGCACCTGACGATGCGCAACCTCATCACCGACGTCGCGGGGCTGAAGGTCGGCAACGCGCACGACGCGGCGCGGGCGACGGGGACCACGGTGGTCGTCTTCGACAGTCCCGCCGCGGCATCCGTCGCGGTGCTCGGCGGCGGGCCGGGGACGCGGGACACCACGCTGCTCGAGCCCGAGATGACGGTCGAGGCGGTCGACGCGCTGGTGCTGTCGGGCGGCTCGGCCTTCGGGCTCGACGCCGCGGGCGGCGCCATGGCCTGGCTCGCGGGACATGGCCGCGGCTTCCGCATCGGCGACGTCACGGTGCCGATCGTGCCGCAGGCGATCCTGTTCGACCTGCTGAACGGCGGTGACAAGGCCTGGGGCCGCAAGCCGCCCTATTTCGACCTCGGCTACGACGCCTGCGAGGCGGCCGGACTCGACTTCGCCCTCGGCACGGCGGGGGCCGGCTACGGCGCCACCACGTCCACGGTCAAGGGCGGGCTGGGCTCTGCCAGCACGGTCACGCCGTCCGGCTACACGGTCGGCGCCCTTGTGGCGGTGAACGCCGTCGGGACGCCTCTGATCGGCGACGGGCCCCACTTCTGGGCGGCCAACTACGAGCAGGACGGCGAGTTCGGCGGGCTCGGCCATGCTCATCCCATGCCCGGCAACGCGCTGGAGCCGCGCCTGAAGGGCCGCGCGCCCGGCCAGAACACCACCATCGCCATCGTCGCGACCGACGCGGCCCTGACGAAGGCCCAGTGCAAGCGCGTGGCGAACGCGTCCCATGGCGGGCTGGCCCGGGCGCTGCGCCCGTCCCACACGCCGCTCGACGGCGACCTCGTCTTCGCTGCCGCCACCGCCGTCCGGCCGCTGCACGACCCGGTCTACGGCGTGGCCGAGATCGCCATGGCGGCCACCGACTGCCTCGCCCGCGCCGTGGCGCGCGGTGTCTACGAGGCGACGGCGCTGCCCTTCCCCGGCGCCCTCCCCGCGTGGCGCGATCGTTTCGGGCGCTGAACCGGGACCTTCGGCCGTTCCCTGCGCATTGGTTCAGCTGTAAACTGAACCTGCTGCGGAGATCGTGCATGGGATCGATGACGGCGGTCTGCCCTTCGGGGCGAGTGGATGGTACGGACGGACGCCCCGCGTCGGCCGGCCGGGTGCCCGATCGTGCCGAGCGCCGGGCCGACGCCGTGGTCCACCGGATCGGGCTCGCCGCGGGCGTCGCCGGCGCCGTCGGCCTCCTCGCGGCGCAGGAGGGCGGACTGGTCGAGACCGGCGCTGTCGCGATCTATGCCGTCGGCCTCCTCGCGATGCTGGGCAGTTCGGCAGCGTACAACATGGCCCGCCCCTCCCGGATCAAGTGGCTGCTGCGCCGGGCGGACCACGCCGCGATCTTCCTGATGATCGCAGCGACCTACACGCCCTTCCTCGCGCGGCTGCGCGACGTCGGCTTTGCCGGCGGCATGGCCGCCTTCGTCTGGGCCGGCGCCATCGGCGGAATGATCCTGAAGCTCGGCTGGCCGGGGCGCTTCGATCGCCTCTCGGTCGCCCTCTACCTAGGCCTCGGCTGGGCCATCGTGGCGGTGGCCGGGCCGCTCGCGGGGTCGCTGGCCACCAGCACGCTCGTGCTGCTCGCGGCCGGCGGCCTGCTCTACACGCTGGGCGTGCCCTTCCACCTGTGGGAGCGCCTGCGCTTCCAGACCGCGATCTGGCACGGCTTCGTCCTGGCCGCGGCGGGGTGCCACTACGCCGCCGTCTTCGATCTCATGGTTCTGTCGGCCTGAGGCCGCTCAGCGGCCGTAGACGTCCTCGATGCGGATGATGTCGTCCTCGCCGGTGTAGCTGCCCACCTGCACCTCGATGATCTCGAGGGGGATGCGGCCGGGATTGGCGAGGCGGTGGACGGAGCCGAGCGGCAGGTAGGCCGCCTCGTTCTCCTGCATCAGCCAGGTGCGCTCGTCGACCGTCACCTCCGCCGTGCCCCGCACCACGACCCAGTGCTCGGCGCGGTGCATGTGCTTCTGCAGCGAGAGCCGCGCGCCGGGCAGCACCTGGATGCGCTTCACCTGGAAGCGCGGGCCGATCTCGATGCGCTGGTACCAGCCCCAGGGCCGGTGCACGCGCAGGTGCGACTCCGCCTCGGGCGCGCCGGCCGCCTTGAGGTCGGCGACCAGCGTCTTGACGTCGCCGGAGCGGGCCCGGTCGGTGACGAGCACCGCGTCGCGGGTCGCCACGACGACGATGTCCTCGAGCCCGACGACCCCGGTCAGCACGTCCTCGCTGTGCACGAGGCTGTTGCGGGTGTCGACCAGCGCCGCCTGGCCGCGCACGACGTTGCCGTCGGCATCCTGGGCGCTCACCTCCCACAGGGCGCCCCACGTGCCGACGTCGGACCAGCCGCAGGAGGCGGGCATCACGCCGGCGCGCTGCGTCTTCTCCATGACCGCGTAGTCGATGGAGGTCTTCGGCGCGCGGGAGAACGCCTCCTCGTCGAGCCGCTGGAAGTCGAGGTCGGTCTTGGCCCTGGCGAGGGCGTCGCGCGCGGCGGCCAGGATATCCGGTGCGAAGGCGTCGAGTTCTTCGCGCATGACACGGGCCTGGAACAGGAAGTTGCCGCTGTTCCACAGGTAGCCGTCGGCGACGTAGCCCTTCGCCGTCTCCTCGTCGGGCTTCTCGACGAAACGGGCGACCTTGAAGCACGGCGTCCCGGGGATCGGGTCGCCCGGCCGGATGTAGCCATAGGCCGAGGACGGCGCGGTCGGCGCGAAGCCCAGCGTCATGATGAAGCCCTGCGCCGCGCCCTCGGCCGCCTTTCGGCAGGCCTCGACGAACGCCGCCGGGTCCTGGATGACGTGGTCGGCCGCCAGGACGAGCGCGACCGCCGACGGCGCCCGGGCCGCCACGATCTCGGTCGCGACCGCGACGGCCGCGGCGGAATCCCGGCGGGCGGGCTCCAGGATGATGTCGGCCTCGACGCCGATCTGCTGCAGCTGCTCGGCGACGATGAAGCGGACGTCGTTGCCGGCGATCACGACGGGACGGGCAAAGACCTTCGGGTCGCGGACCCGCTCGAGGGTCGCCTGGAAGGTGGAGGACTGGCCGAGGAGCTGGATGAACTGCTTCGGCATCGTCTCGCGCGAGGCCGGCCAGAGCCGCGTGCCGGCTCCTCCGCACATCACGACCGGCACGATGAGGGACGGGTCCGATGCCATTTCCGCGTGTCCTTCCGTTGCGCCGGGCCGCCCTTGCGCCCGTGCCAGGTGGCGCGGACGGAGGACGGGTCCAGTCTGTCGGCCGTGTCTAGCCCCGACCACCGCGGAAGGTCATGTGCTTTTTATGGACAGCGTTAGCGTTGACGGGTCCGTCCGCGTCATGCCCTCGCTTCGGGATGCTCGGCCATGAAGTGGCGCAGCGCCGCCATGAGGTCGCCCGCGTGGGCGGTGCGACCGTCCCGGAGGGCCGACCGGATGTCGTCGACGATCATGGCGCGGATGCGCTCTGCCCCGTGCTCCATGTGCAGGAGGTAGTCGGCCAGCGCCGAAGCCGCCACTTCGCCCAAATGCTCGTGCTCCGCGATGGCGTCCACCTCCTCGGCCGTCAGCCCGCAAAAGGCGATGCAATCTTCCTTCGAGATCATGGGATGCCTCCCTCGCGGCCGCTCCACGGCCTTGGCGCACATTGTAACGCCGGGGGGAGCCGGCGCGTTGACCTTCGTCACGCCACAGGACGCGCCCCGCCTATTGTGGCCTCCGGTCCTTCACACTATCAGGGGCGCAACGCCCACGCGGAGGTGCCCCGTTGTCGAATTCCGTCGAAGCTCCGATCCTCGTCACCGGGGCCGCCGGCTTCATCGGCTACCATGTCTGCGAGCGGCTTCTGGCCGCCGGCCATGGCGTCGTCGGGTTCGACAACGTCAACGACTACTACGACCCCGCCCTGAAGCGGGCTCGCCTGGCGCGGCTCGTCCGCCATCCCGGCTTCACGTTCATCGAAGCCTCGCTCCACGACCGCGGCGCTGTCGATGCCGCGTTTGCCGAGCATGGCTTCACGCACGTGGTGAACCTCGCCGCGCAGGCGGGCGTGCGATACTCGACCGTCAATCCCTACGCGTACGGCGAGGCGAACCTCACCGGGTTCCTCAACGTCCTCGAGGCCTGCCGGCGCGCCGGCGTCCGGCACCTGCTCTACGCCTCGTCCTCGTCGGTCTACGGCGCCAACACGCAGATGCCGTTCTCGGTCCACCAGAACGTCGACCATCCGCTGTCGCTCTATGCCGCGACGAAGAAGGCAAACGAGCTCCTCGCCCATTCCTACGCGCACACCTACGGCCTTCCCTGCACCGGCCTGCGCTTCTTCACGGTCTATGGGCCGTGGGGCCGGCCGGACATGGCCATGTGGATCTTCACCAAGGCGATCCTCGCGGGGGAGCCCATCACGCTCTTCAACGACGGGCAGATGCGCCGCGACTTCACCTATGTCGACGACATCGTCGAGGCGGTGGTGCGGCTCGTGCCCCTCGCCGCCACGGGCAACCCGCACTGGTCCGGCGCCGCGCCGGACCCGGCGACGAGCCGGGCGCCCTGGCGGGTGTTCAACATCGGCAACAACGCGCCGGTGGAGCTGATGGACCTGGTCGCCACGCTGGAGAGGGCTCTCGGCCGCGCGGCCGTCAAGCAGTTCGCACCCTTGCAGGTCGGCGACGTGCCCGCGACCTACGCCGACGTGGACGCCCTGACCGAGGCGGTCGGCTTCAGGCCTTCGACCCCGATCGACGTCGGTGTGAAGCGCTTCGTGGACTGGTATCGCGCCTACCACGGCGCGTGAACCGCGCAGCCCTCCGGCGCGTTTTCCTCGACCTTGCGCGTACTTGGCCGATGCTGCACCTTCAGGTTGGCAGCGCACGAGCGCCGGAGAGAGTGGAGACGTCACACATGAAGGCCCTGAGCGCTGGCATCGCGGTCGCGCTGCTCGCCGCCCTGGCGGGTCCCGCCGCCGCCCAGTACTACGACCCGTATGCACGGCCCTACTACCGGCCCCCGCCGCCGCCCCCGCCCTACTACGGCGGCGGTGGCGGCTATTACGGGTATCCGCCGCGCGAGAGCTACTACTACCGTCCGCGCCCGGCCCTGCGGTCGGTGTGCGTGACGTCGCGGGGCAGCTGCTCGACCGGATATCCGATGCCGTCCGGCGCGCCCTGCCGGTGCTTCATCCCCGGCTTCGGCGAGAAGCGCGGCGCCGTCCCGTAGAACGACCCGGCAAATCTGCCGGGCGGGCCGCGTCAGGCGCGGGCGGGAGTTCCAGGGATCGCGAGCCACTCGCGGTCCCTTTTCGTTTTCAGCGATTTTTCAAAGACTTTCGCCCAATCATTAAAATTGGAGCGTTTCCGTTAACCATTTCTTCAGGATCAGCTTTGCCACCGCAATTCGGTCATCCAAGATGATTAACAGATCGTTAGCGGCGGACGGTCAATAGAGGTCATTCATCATGGTTCAGATCAAGAGCGCGTTTCCAGCCCGGATCGCGCGTGTCGGTTTCGTGGCGTCCGGTGGCCACCTCATCTCCACCAGCACGCTCACGCCCGACGACGTGGACGCCCTGTGCGAACTGGCGTCCGACTTCGCGACGGGGCGCGCCAATGCCACCCGCAATGCCGGCCACACCATTGCCCTGTTGTTCTTCCAGGCGAGCACGCGCACGCGGCTCGGGTTCGAGGTCGCGACCTTCTCGCTCGGCTGCCAGGCCATCGGCATGGACGACATGGGCATGTCCCGGTCGAACGACCGGACCGGGGAATCGCTCGAGGATTGCGCGGCCGTGGTCTCGCGGCTTTGTGATGCCATCGTCGTGCGTCATCATGCCTCCGGCTCCGCGGCGCGGATGGCTGCGAAGTCACGCAAGCCGGTGATCAACGCCGGCGACGGCTGGAACGAGCACCCCACCCAGGCGCTGATCGACATCTTCGCGATGCGCAAGGGACTGAGGTCCCTGCGGGGCCGCAGCCTGGCCTTCGGCGGCGACCCGCGCGGCCGCACCGTCCGGTCGCTCGTCCAGCTCCTGCGCCACGAAATGCCGTCCGAGATCGTGTTCTGCCCGCCTGCGCACGTCCCGGTGCCCGAGGACGTCGTCGCGGCGGTGGCGGAGCACCAGATCCGGCTGCGCGTCATCCACGATCTCGACGACGCGCTGCGCAACAGCGACGCGATCATGATGACGCCCTATGACATGTCGGACATCGGCGAGGCGCCGGGGACGGACTACAAGTCCCCGCGGGTCACCCCCGCCTCGCACCGCGTCACGGCGGAGAGGATCGCGCGAACGAATTCGAAAGCTTTCCTGTACCATCCTCTCCCGCGTCAGGACGAGATCGACCCTGACTGCGACGACTTGCCGAACGCCATGTACTTCGAACAGGTGCGCCTCTCGAAGTTCATGCGAATGGCGGTGCTCGATCGCGCCTTGGCCACCGACTGAACGGGTACCAGCGCATGCAACGTCGCAACATGGATACGAGCACGCCCGTGCTTGTCTTCATGTGGATGACGGGAGCGCTGGTGAGCTTCGTGTTCGCGGCCATCGCCATCCGAACGCTGACGGCCCGCTTCAACGTCTTCGAGATCGGCATCGTCCGCACGGCGGGCGGCCTCGCGCTCGTCGCCGCCGCGGCGATGCTGAGGCCGGCGCTGATGCGGGAGATCCTGACGTCGGACCCCACCGTCCACGCAAGCCGCAACATCGTGCATGCGATCGGCGGCATCCTGTGGACGATGGCGATCGGCCTGCTGCCGCTGGCGACGGTGTTCTCGCTGGAGTTCACCGCGCCGGCCTGGGTCGCCATCCTCGCCTATCCCATGCTCGGGGAGCGGATCGGCAAGCGGGCGGTCGTCGGCATCGCCGCCGGCCTCGTCGGCGTGCTCATCATCCTGCGGCCGGCGCCCGGCAGCGTGAACCTCGCTGCGCTGCTGCCGCTCGCGGCCGCCTTCTGCTTCGGGCTGTCGGTGCTCCTGACCCGGCGGCTCACGCTCACCCAGCCTCTCGTGGTCATCATCTTCTGGATGATGGCGCTCCAGCTCGCCTTCTACGGCGCCGGCGCCTTCGCCATCGGCGGGCACCTCCCCTTCGCCGGTGACTGGCCCCCCGGCACGGTCGTCGCCATGGTGGCCCTGGCCTGCGCCGGCCTCGGCTCGCAGGTGTGCCTGTCACGGGCGCTGCAGATCGGCGAGGCCACGATGGTCGTGCCGCTCGACTTCCTGCGGGTGCCGCTCATCGCCCTCATCGGCTGGATGCTCTACGGCGAGCCGCTGAGCGTTTGGATCTTCCTCGGCGCCGCCTGCATCCTCGCGGGCATCACCTACGGCCTGATGCCCGACCGCCAGACGGTCGCCGTTCGCCGCCCCCGCTCAGCGCCCGCCGAATAGGCTCCCGGACCGCTCCGGGCGACCTGCCGGAGCCTCCGGGGCTCACCGGCCTGCGCGTCCTTTTCGTTGCAAAAACTGGAACTTGGCGCCCTTTACGCAACCTCTGCATGCAGCGGCCTGCCGACATTCGTCAAATCCCGGCCGCCATCCCAAGACCCGGTTTACCATGGGCCGAGAATGCCATTCGATGCATGAGCGGGATTCGGAAAATGCCGCTCTTTCTTAGGACTCGGCGGTAGACGCTGCGGACATATGCAACGGCTAGCCAGGCGATGTCCGAACTGCAACTCGAGGCTCCGGCTGTGACGAAGGCTCCGCAAGGCGGACCCGGGATCGACGGCAAGCTCTACGCGGAACTGGTTCGCGCGCTCTACAGCACGCCGAAGTCGGTGTTCTCCGCGTCGCTGGTGGCCATGAGCGTCATGGCCGTCGCCGCCGTCCTCAGCGAGGACTGGCGGGCCTATGGCATCTTCATGGCGCTTTTCGGCGTCATCGGCCTCGCCCGAAGCGTCGTCATCTCCCGCTTCCGCGCCGCCAACGTCGACTTCATGGACATGGCGACGCTGGGTCACTGGGAGCGCCTGTTCCTGGCCGGCGCCTGGATGTTCGCGGGCCTCACCGGCATCGTCGGCGCCTACTCCATGCTCGCCCACCCCAGCGAGGAGGTGGAGATCCTCACGAGTTGCGCCGCCATCGGCTACATGGCCGGCATCTCGTCGCGCAATGCCAGCCGCCCCACCATCACCGTCGGCCAGATCAGCGCCATCTGCCTGCCCTTCCTGGCCGGGCTCGTGCTGCGGGCCGACCTGCTGCACCTGACGCTCGCGGCGTTCATCCTCTCGCTCTACATCTCGACGATCTACATGTCCCGGTCGATCCACGAGAACATCGTGATGCGCCACCGGGCCCATGCCGAGCTCGAGCGGGCGGCGCTCTACGACGCGCTGACCGGGCTGAAGAACCGCACCGCCTTCATCAAGCACATCAACGAGCAGCTTTCGGGCGACGGCAACCGCACCGTGGCGCTCGTCGCGGTCGACCTCGACCGCTTCAAGGACGTCAACGACCGGCTCGGCCACCCGGCCGGCGACGCGGTGCTCAAGGAGACGGCGCGGCGCATCTCGAAGGCGGTCGGCCTTCCCCACGAAATCTCGCGCATCGGCGGCGACGAGTTCCTCATCGCGCTGCGTGGCGCGGGCCCGGACCAGGCGCACGAGACGACGCGCAAGCTCATCCAAGCGCTGTCGGAGACCTACCACGTGGGCCCGACGGAAATCACCTGCGGCGCCAGCATCGGCTTCGCCATCGGGCCGCAGCACGGCACCAACTTCGACGAGCTGATGCGCAACGCCGACCTCGCCCTCTACTCCGCAAAGAGCAGCGGGCGCGGGCAGGCCGTGGCCTATTCCGAGGTGCTGTCGGAGATCTACCACGACCGCGTCGAGCTCGAGTACGACATGCGCTCGGCGATCACGCACTCGGAGCTGGAGCTCGTCTACCAGCCGATCGTCGACCCGCGCTCGGGCCGGACCATCTGCTGCGAGGCATTGCTGCGCTGGAACCATCCCACCCGCGGCCGCATCTCGCCCGGCGACTTCATCCCGATCGCCGAGGCCACCGGCCTGATCGTGCCGATCGGCGCCTGGGCCATGCGCGCGGCCTGCGCCGAGGCGGCGACCTGGCCCTCCGACATCCGCGTCGCGGTCAACCTGTCGCCGCTGCAGTTCAAGAAGGGCCGCGAGATCGTCGACGTGGTGAAGCAGGCGCTGGCCGAGACGGGCCTGCCGCCGCACCGCCTCGACCTCGAGATCACCGAGTCCGTCCTCATCGAGGACACCGAGGTCGTGCTGGCGGTCATCGAGGAGTTCCGCTCCGAAGGCATCGGCGTGTCGCTCGACGACTTCGGCACCGGCTTCTCGTCGCTCGGCTACCTCAGCGACTTCCCCTTCTCGAAGGTGAAGGTGGACCGCAAGTTCTGTCACCGCGTGGTGGACTCCACCCGCACGCGCAGCATCATCAAGGGCATCTCGCAGCTGACGCGGGACCTCGGCATGGAGCTCGTGGCGGAAGGCATCGAGAACCACGCCCAGCTCGACGTCATGCGCGACCTCGGCATCAACGCCGTGCAGGGCTACCTCTTCTCGCGCCCGCTCTCGGTGCCGCAGCTGCGCCTCGCCATCCGCGAGCCGATCGTGCCCGTCGAGGCGCCCAAGGGCGACGACCGCAAGCCCGCCGCCGCCTGAACGTTCGTCCCGGCCTGTCCTGGCCGAACGACTCGTCTAGGCTGGCGGCATGACCACCTTCGGAAACCTCGCCTCCGACGACCTCCCCGCCGTCATCGACCTGTGGGTCGAGAGCTGGACCGGCGTCGTCCCGGGCATCGACTTCCCGGCGCGCCGTGAGTGGTTCCGCGGCCATGTCGGGGGCTGGATGGCCGCAGGAGGCCTTGCCCGGGTCGCCCGCGACGACGAAGGCGCGCTCGCCGGCTTCATCCTGATCGACCCGCGCTCCGGGCTCCTCGACCAGATCTGCGTCGCAGCGGCGCGCAAGGGCGAAGGCACGGCGCTGCTGCTGCTCGGCGAGGCGCGCCGCCTGTCGCCAGGCGGCATCGACCTCCGCGTCAACGTCCACAATGCCCGCGCCGTCCGCTTCTACGAGCGGGAGGGCTTCGTGCGCGAGGGAGAGGGCGTCAGCCCCAACTCCGGCCTTCCGATCTACCACTACCGCTGGCGGCCCTGACGGCGTGCCTGCCAGCGGCCGACGAGCCGGGACAACGCCGGCCGGACCGGCAGCAGCAGGCGGTAGCCGACCTCCAGCACCGCGGTCACGGGCGGCCACCCGGCGACCCGGCCCAGCACCGGCCACGGGCCCGGCAGGTTCCGCCAAAGCGCGGCGAAGGCGGCGGCGCCCGAGAGCAGCCTCCCGTCCGGCGTGCGCACGTGGAACCGCGCCATCGCGGTCTCGCGGTCGAGGTCGGAGGCGGGCCTGGCCTCTCCGGGCGACACGTCCTCGAAGGTGATCGCGCCGTCCCTGTCGGCGCGGCGGTAATGGCCGATCTCGGCCCGGCACAGCGGACACGAGCCATCGTAGTAGACCGTCAGGCCGCCGCCGCAGGCGGGTGCGCGCTCGTCACCGGCACGGCTCACGCCAGCGTCTCCAGCACCGACCCGCCGGCCGCGTGGCCGCTGTCGAAGGCCGCCTCGACGCGTCCGCCGAGACACCAGTCGCCGCAGGCCCACAGTCCGGCGGGGTCATGGAGAAACGGCACGCCCGCCGCCCGCTCGACGAGGGCGTAGCGCCAGCGATGGGCCGCGACGTGGACGGCGCCCGCCACGTCGATGCCGACGGCGGCCAGCGCCGGCGCCAGAAGGGCGGGAATCTCCTCCGGGCGCCGCTCGAGGTGGGCGCGCGACCATGCGGGCGAGGCATGGACCACGACGGCCTCGGCCTCGCCCCGGCCGGGCTTGCTGGCGTTGCGGGCCACCCAGCCGATCGCCTCGTGGGGCGCCTCCAGATGGTCCGCCAACCCCTGGACCCGGGCGAGGAAGCCCAGCATCAGGGCCCAGCACGGCGCGTAAACCGCTGCCGCCATCGCCGGCAGGGCGATCCCCGCGCTCGCGGCCAGCGTCACGCCCTGCGGCGCCGGCACGGCGAGCACGACGGCACCGAAGCGCCCGTTGGCGGGATGGTCCAGCGGGCCCTCGGCCGTGGCGACGCGCCACCCCTCGTCCCCGCGCGAGAGGGCGGAGACGGTGACGCCGGTGCGCACGTCGAGCCCCGCGGCCATGGCCCGGGCTGGTGCCGTCATGCCCGGCAGGCCGACCATGGCGTCGTCGAACCACGGCGCCGCCGCGCCCGTCGCGCTCCACGACGCCAGCGCCGCGCCCATGGCCGGGCCGCGGACCCGGAAGAACTGGGCGCCATGGTCGAAGGCGAAGCCCTCGACACGCCGCGTCGCCATGCGGCCCCCGAGCCCGCGCCCCTTGTCGACGACCACGACGGGCCGACCAGCGTCGGCGAGGCGGCGGGCCGCGGCAAGGCCGGCGATGCCGGCCCCGACCACGGCGACCGGAAGGGAAGAAAGGCTCATGAACGACGCTCCACGCAGTGACCCTGCTCCTACGCACGAGACCGCCCGTCGGACGACCCGGCGGGGCGGAAACCTGCGGTCGCGACGTCGCAGCCGCCTCGCCGCAGGTGGTCCGACGGGCGCGGGGCAGTCCTTCCCTCCTCCCCGCCGTCGGCCTCCTTCCCCTCTCCCCGCATCGCGGGGAGAAGGTGCCCCGAAGGGGCGGATGAGGGGCGGCGCGGGCCGCGTTCCCGATGACGGGGCGAGAGCACTCCCCCCGCACCCTGCGATTGCGAACACAACGCGAACCGTGGTTGCCTGCGGCGATGAACGCCATCGATTCGCGGCTCGCCGGCGCCCGTCCCCATCTCGCCGCGCTCAACCCGCAGCAGCGGCATGCCGCCGAGCGCGCGGCCTCCGGCGGCGGGCCCCTGCTGGTCATCGCCGGCGCCGGCTCGGGCAAGACCAACACGCTCGCCCACATGGTCGCCACCCTCATCGTCGAGGGGGCGGACCCGCGGCGCATGTTGCTCCTCACCTTCTCGCGCCGCGCGGCGGCGGAGATGACGCGGCGGATCGAGCGCATCGCGGGCGAGGCCATGGGCCCGGCCGCCAGGGTGATGACCGACGCCCTCACCTGGGCGGGCACGTTCCACGCCGTCGGGGCCCGGCTGCTGCGCGAGCACGCCGGCAGCATCGGTCTCGATCCCGCCTTCACGATCCACGACCGGGAGGATTCGGCCGACCTGATGAACATGGTCCGGCACGAGCTCGGCCTGTCGGGCACCGAGAGCCGCTTCCCGACCAAGGGCACCTGCCTCGCGATCTATTCCCGCGCCGTCAACGCGGAAATGCCGCTCGGCGAGGTGCTGGGCACCGCGTTCCCGTGGTGCGCCGGCTGGGAGGCGGAGCTGCGGCAGCTCTTCGCCGCCTATGTCGTGGCCAAGCAGCGGCAGGCCGTGCTCGACTACGACGACCTGCTGCTCTACTGGGCCGAGATGATGGCCGAGCCCTCGCTGGCGGCGGAGGTGGGCGCGGCGTTCGACCACGTCCTCGTCGACGAGTACCAGGATACCAACCGCCTGCAGGAGCGCATCCTGCTGGCGCTCAAGCCGGACGGACGCGGGCTGACGGTGGTCGGCGACGACGCGCAGTCGATCTACTCGTTCCGCGCCGCGACCGTCCGCAACATCCTCGACTTCCCGGGCCGCTTCCCGCAGCCCGCCGAAGTTGTGACGCTCGAGCAGAACTACCGCTCGACGCAGCCCATCCTCGCCGCGGCCAACGCCGTCATCGGGCTCGCGCGGGAGCGCTTCACCAAGAACCTGTGGTCGGACCGCGAGGGCACGGACCGCCCGCGGCTCGTCACGGTGGCGGACGAGACGGCGCAGGCGAACTACATCGCCGACATGATCCTGCAGAACCGCGAGGCCGGGCTTGCCCTCAAGCAGCAGGCGGTCCTGTTCCGCACGTCGCACCACAGCGGACCGCTGGAGGTGGAGCTCACGCGCCGCAACATCCCCTTCGTGAAGTTCGGCGGCCTGAAGTTCCTCGACTCAGCGCACGTGAAGGACGTGCTCGCAGTGCTGCGCTTCGCCGAGAACCCGCGTGACCGCGTCGCCGGTTTCCGGCTGCTGCAGCTCGTGCCCGGCATCGGGCCGACGACGGCGGGCAAGGTGGTCGACGCCGTCGACGCGGCCGGCGGCAGCCTCGACGCGCTGGCCGGCTTCAGCCCGCCCGCCCGCGCGGCCGAGGCGTGGCCCGCCACGGTAGAGCTCGTCGCGGCGCTGCGGGCGCAGGCCTCCGACTGGCCGGCCGAGTTCGAGCGCGTGCGCCTGTGGTACGAGCCCCACCTCGAGCGGCTGCACGACGATGCGCGGCTGCGCCTGCCCGACCTCCTGCAACTGGAGCAGATCGCGGCCGGCTACCCGTCGCGGCAACGCTTCCTCACCGAACTCACGCTCGACCCGCCCGACGCCACCAGCGACGAGGCTGGCGTGCCGCTGAAGGACGAGGACTACCTCATCCTCTCCACCATTCACTCCGCCAAGGGGCAGGAGTGGAAGGCCGTGTTCCTCCTCAACGCGGTCGACGGCTGCATGCCCTCCGACCTCGCCACGGGGTCGGACGCCGAGATCGAGGAAGAGCGGCGCCTGCTCTACGTCGCCATGACCCGGGCCCGCGACCAGCTGCATCTGATGACGCCGCAGCGCTTCTACGTGCACGGGCAGGCAGCGCGCGGCGACCGGCACGTCTACGCCTCGCGCACGCGCTTCATCCCGCACGCCCTGCTCGACCGGTTCGAGCCGCAGTCGTGGCCGGCCGCGCGTCCCCGGACCGGCACGCCCTGCCCCGGCCCCGCCCCGGCCGTGCGCGTCGACGTCGCCGCCCGCATGCGCGGGCTGTGGTCGTCGGGGTCCTGAGCCGGCGTTCGGCGGGCCGCGCCGGCCCCTCACCACCGTCATCCCGGCCCGAGCGGCTGAACCACCTCTGCCGGCCGGCTGCGCCGGCCGGCAGAGGTGGCGCGGGGGGCAGGCGCGAGGGTGCGCCCCTCCGAGCGCGCGCCGGCGCCTTGGCGGTCGCCACCGCTCGAACGAGCGTGCACGACAAATCATTCAACTCGCAATTGAATCGACGTCTATCAGGACGATAGTCCTTGACATCGCCTCCCGTGCAGCCAACGCTGCCCGTGCCTCGCATCGACGGGGACGCGTCCGAACTGGCACGTCGGGCGCCTCACCGTGGGGCTCCGGTCCTCGTCAGGCCGGAGGATGCGGGGGCAAGGGCTGGCGGACGACGGATGACACACCGGCGCCGCACGCCGCGACTGCGCGGATCGGCGGCGAGCGAGACGTCGCCGGATTGAATACCCCCTTCAACCCGGCACCGCCGGGGACGCCGACCTCCCGCCGATCCGCGCCACCCCGCGGTCTGCCCAACCCAGAAAAGCCCGAGCATCGACGAACCCGCCCCGCCGCTCCCGCGCCGGGGCCGAAAGCACTTCGCGCCAATCCTTCGGCTAAGGGCTGGATCCCCTTCCCGGCCGGCCCTGCCGGCCGCCGGGGATGACGCTCCTGGAAGACCGCACGCGCCGTCCCGATGGTCCCGTGGAGCCCCTCCCGCATCATCCCCGACCGGCGCGCGGCGGAAGGGAGGGCACCCCCCCACGCGTCATCGCCAACCGAAGCTGCGGAAGGAAAGGCGCCTGCCAATCCCCCGCCGTCATCCCCGGCGGTCCGCGCAGCGGACCGGGAAGGGGATCCAGGTGAGGACAGGACGACGCGAGAAGGCCGGATCCCCCTGCGCTCCGCGGCTTCGCCGCTCCGGTCGGGGATGACGGGAGAGAGCCGGGGCGTCGCACCGCGTCCTCGGGCGACGCCGCCCCCTCCTCATCCTGAGGAGCGGGCGCAGCCCGCGTCTCGACGGACGCACGGTGGTTGGGCAGGCGCAGCACTCACCGCGTCAGACCACCGCCTCGATCAGGAACGGCCCGCGCCGGCCCATCGCGCCGCGCAGGAGATCGGCAAGGTCCTCCGCGGTCGTCGCCCGGGCCGCCTCGACGCCGAGGCCGCGGGCGATGCCGACGAAGTCGAGCACGGGATCGTCGAGGTTGAGCATGCGGCGCGCGTTGACGCCGACCTCGTTGACGCCGACGCCCCGCATCTCGCCGTTGAGAATGGCGTAGGTGCGGTTGGCGACGATCACGGTGACGATGTCGAGGTTCTCGCGCGCCTGCGTCCACAAGCCCTGGATCGTGTACATGGCGCTGCCGTCCGCCTGCACGGCGACGACCTTGCGCTCCGGGCAGGCGACGGCCGCCCCCGCCGCCAACGGGATGCCGATGCCGATCGAACCACCCGTGATCTGCAGGTAGTCGTGCTGCGGGGCGGCGCGCGTCGCGGCGAAGACGTGGCCGCTCGCCGTGATCGACTCGTCGACGAGGATCGCCCCCTCCGGCAGCAGCGCCCCCACCACGGCGGCGAGGCGCTCGGGCGTCAGCGCGCCGCTCGGCACGCCGGGACGTTCGGCCGCCGCGACGGCGGGAAGCGACGCCGCGCCAGCCGGCACGCCGAGCGCCTCGGCCAGCGCGGCCACGGCCGCCGGGGCATCCTGCGTCGGCTCGGCCAGGGTGACGACCTCGCAGTCGTCGCGAACCAGCCGGCCAGGCTTGCCCGGATAGCCGAAGAAGGCCACCGGCACGGGTGCGCCGGCGAGGACGAGGAGGTCGATGTCGGCGAGCTGCGGCAGGGACTGGTCGACCGGGTACGGCACCTTCGCCAGCGCGATGCGGCCGGCGCCCCGCTCGATCCGTGGGCTCGACATGGGGGAGAGCAGCCGCACGCCCGTGGCGGCGGCGATGCGGCCGGCGACGGTCACGGTGGCGGCGCGCAGCGCCTTGCCCGCCAGCAGCAGCGTGACCTTCCGCCCGGCGGCCAGCGCGTCGCGGATGACGCGCGCGGCGGACTCGACCGCGCCGGGCAACACGAGGTCGGGCCCGAGGGCCGCGATCGGCGCGGGCGTCGTGGGGTCGACGGCGCCCCACGCGGCGTCGGCGGGCAGGATCAGGGTGGTGATTCCCGGCGCGTGGAGGGACGCGGCGATGCACTCCTCCGTCGCCCGCTGCACGTCCTGCGACCCCGCGATGCGGCGCACGAAGTGGGACATCGGCCGGGCCAGCCCCTCGATGTCGCTCGTCAGCGGCGCGTCGTTGACGAGGTGCCAGGAGGCGTGGTCGCCGACGACGTTGACCATCGGCGTGCGGGCGCGGCGGGCGTTGTGCAGGTTGGCGAGCCCGTTGGCGAGGCCGGGGCCGGTGTGGAGCAGCGTGGCGGCGGGACGGTCGGTCATGCGGCCGTAGCCGTCGGCGGCGCCGGTGACGACGCCCTCGAAGAGGCCGAGCACGCAGCGCATGCGCGGCTTGCGGTCGAGCGCCGCGACGAAGTGCATCTCGGAGGTTCCGGGGTTGGCGAAGCAGACGTCCACGCCGTTGGCGAGCAGCGTGTCGCAGAGGAGGTCGGCACCGTTCATGAAGAGGAGGTCCACGCAAGGCAGGGGCCGGGATGAGACGGGTTGCGGGCCCCTCTGTCAAACACCGGCGCGACTAGGCGGCGGACGCGGAAAGTGTCAAACTCACTTGACATTCGCCGTGGCGCATCGCCGCGCGGACGGGGAGCGCCATGGGTCTCGATACGCCTCAGGAACCGGCCGGGCCCATCACCCCGCTGCTGCGCGAACCGGCGGAACGGGGCCTATGCACCGACTGCGGCGTGTCGCGGATGCAGGACCCCCGCGCCTGCGGGCGGGCCTGCCAGTTCATCCAGCCGCGCTACGACCGGCTCGAGCGGGAGGTCCATGGCCGCAGCCGCGATCCGGCGCGGCCGGACGAGTTGCACTTCGGCCCCTTCCGGCGCATGGCGCGGGCCAGGCTGCGCCGCCCCAGTCCCGGCGCCCAGTGGACCGGCCTCACCTCCCGCATCGCCGAGCGGCTGCTGGAGACCGGCACGGTGACCGCCGTGCTGACCATGCGGCCGGACGAGACCGACCCGTGGAAGCCGGTGCCCGTCCTGGTGACGCGGGCGGCCGACATGGCGGCCTGCCGCGGCATGCGGATGGGGTTCGCGCCGCTGCTCGCCCTGCTGGAGCCGGCGCGGGCGGCGGGGCACACGCGCATCGCCGTCATCGGCATCCCGTGCCAGGTCCACGCGCTGCGGGTGCTGGAGCGGGACCTCGGCTTCGAGCGCATCCTCGTCATCGGCACGCCGTGCTCCGACAACACGACGACCGAGCGGTTCCACGACTTCCTCGCCCTGCTGGCCCCGGACCCGAAGAGCATCACCTACCTTGAGTTCCGGGCGGACTACCGGGTCGAGCTGCGCTTCGCCGACGGCCGGCACAAGCTCGTGCCCTTCCTGCAGCTGCCGATCTCCAAGCTGCCGGCGGACTTCTTCCCCCTCACCTGCCGCACCTGCGTCGACTACACGAATGTTCTGGCAGACGTGACGGTCGGCTACATGGGCGGCTCCGGCGACCAGTGGATCCTCGTGCGCAACGAGCGCGGCGAGGAGGTGGTGTCTCTGCTGGGCGACGAGCTCGTCGAGGCGCCGCTGCGGAGCGCCGGCAACCGCAACGGGCCCGTGAAGGGCTTCCTCGCCAACACCGAGCGCGCCGCGGGCGGCCTGCCCCTGCGCTCCATGCCGGACTGGCTGCGCCCGCTGGTGGGCTGGCTGATGCCCCGCATCGGGCCGCGGGGCCTCGAGTTCGCCCGCGCCCGCGTCGAGATGAAAGCGGTCGAGACCGTGCTGCACCTGCGCCGCTCGCTGCCGCGCCGCATGAAGACGATGGTCCCGGATCACGTCTGGGCGCTGGTGGCACGCTACGGCGTGGCGCCGCAGGACGGCGAACGGCCGCCGGCCGCTTGAGCCGGCCGCCTCCCCTGCTCACGTTCGGAAGGGGGACCGGTCCGGGTCGGGGTCCGGCATCGCGCCGATGAGCATGCGGGCGTAGTCGGACGCCGGGCGCTCGAACACCTGCTCCGTCGCCCCCTCCTCCACGATCCGCCCGCGATGGATGAGGGCGACCCGGTCGCAGACGGCGCGGATGACGCCGAGGTCGTGCGAGATGAACAGGTAGGTCAGCGAGAGACGCTCCTGCAGGTCGTGCAGGAGGTTCAGCACCTGCGCCTGCACCGAGACGTCGAGCGCGGAGGTCGGCTCGTCGAGGACGAGGAACTCCGGGTTCACGGCGAGCGCGCGGGCGATGCCGATGCGCTGGCGCTGGCCGCCGGAGAACTCGTGCGGGAAGCGGTGGAGGTGCCGCTCGCCGAGGCCGACGAGGTGGAACAGTTCCGCCACCCGCTCGCTCCGCCGCCGCCCGTCGAGCCTGAGGAGGTCGCGGTGGACGATCATCGGCTCGGCGACGATGTCATGCGCCGTCATCCGCGGATTGAGCGAGGCGTAGGGGTCCTGGAAGACGATCTGGATGCGCGCCCGCAGGGCCCGCATCGCCGCCGGCGACAGGGTGGCGATGTCGACGCCGTCGAAGACGATCCGGCCCGCCGTCGGCGCCTCGAGGCCCAGCACGCAGCGCGTCAGCGTGGTCTTTCCCGACCCGCTCTCCCCCACGAGGCCGAAGCTCTCCCGCCGGGCGACGGAGAGGCTGACGTCCTTCAGCGCGTCGACGCCGGGCGTGCCCCGGCGGCCGGGGTAATGCTTGGAGACGTTCCTGATCTCCAGCATCACGGCGCCTCCGCGGGCCGGACGCAGGCGACGCGGTGGCCGGCCCCGAGGTCGAGGGCCGGCGGCGGGGCGAGGCGGCAGTCGTCCCCCGCGGCGGCGCAGCGGGAAGCGAAGCGGCAGCCCTGCGGCGGGCGGATGAGGTCCGGCACGGCGCCTGCGAGGCCGCGCAGCCGGCCGCGCGCCACGGAGGGCGACGGCACGGCCGCGAGCAGCGCGCGGGTGTAGGGGTGGCGCGGCGTTTTCAGCACCGCCCGGGCCGGCCCGGACTCGACGATCGTGCCCGCGTACATCACCGCCACATGGCTGCACAGCTGCGCCACCACGCCGAGGTTGTGGGTGATCATCAGAACCGTGAGCCCGTCCTCGCGCACGAGGTCGAACAGCAGGCGCAGAATCTGCGCCTGCACGGAGACGTCCAGCGCCGTCGTCGGCTCGTCGGCGATGAGCAGGTCCGGCCGGCCGATCAGCGCCATGGCGATGAGCACGCGCTGGCGCATGCCGCCGGAGAACTGGTGCGGGTAGTCGTCGATGCGCCGCGCCGCCTCGGGGATCCCCACCCGCTCCAGCATGGCGACGGCGAGCCGCCGGGCGGCCGCCTTCCGGTCGGAGCGCCCCGCACCAGCGGGCAGGCCGAGGATCGACGGGTCCTCGGTCGCGGCATGCAGGGCGACGTCGACCATCTGGTCGGCGATGCGGAAGACCGGGTTCAGGTTCGTCGTAGGGTCCTGGAAGATCATGCCGATGCGCCGGCCGCGCAGGCGGCGCATCGCGGGCTCGTCCGCCTTCAGCAGGTCCTGCCCGTCGAAGCGGATGGCGCCGGCGAGGTAGCGCCCCGGCGGCGACGGCACGAGGCGGGAGATGGAGAGCCCGGTCAGCGACTTGCCGCAGCCGGTCTCGCCGACGATGCCCCAGATCTGCCCGCGCTCGACGAGGAGGTCGATGCCCGCCAGCACGTGCGCCTCGCCCTCGAAGGAGCGCATGGCGAGGTGCAGGTTCTCGATCTCGAGCAGCGCCACGGTCAGCGCCTCGCCCGGGGATCGAGGACGTCGCGAAGGCCGTCGCCGAGCAGGTTGAAGCCGAACACGGCGAGGAAGATCGCCATTCCCGGGAAGATCGCCGTCCACCAGTAGTCCGGCAGGTAGCCGCGGGCGAGCGACAGCAGCGAGCCCCATTCCGGCGTCGGCGGCTTCACGCCGATGCCGACGAAGCCCAGCGAGGCGACCGTGAGGATGGCGAAGCCCATGTCGAGCGACATCTTCACGATCACCGGCGAGACGATGTTGGGCAGGATGTGGCGCACCACGATGCGGGTCGTGCCGGCGCCGATGGCGCGGGCCGCCTGCACGTAGACCTCCTCCTTGCGGGCCATCACCTCGCCGCGCACGAGGCGCGCGAAGCCCGGCCACCACGACATGGAGATGGCGAACACCATGTTGGGAATGCCCGGCCCCAGCGCCGCCGCGATGGCCATGGCGAGGATCAGCGAGGGCAGCGTCAGCATGAGGTCGGTGAAGCGCATCAGCACCTCGTCGACCCAGCCGCCCCGGTATCCGGCGACCGCGCCGATGGCGGTGCCGATGAGGGCTGCGATCACGACCACGGCGAGGCCGGCGAGCAGCGAGACGCGGCTCCCCGCGACGACGAGCGAGAACACGTCCTGCCCGAGCTCGTTGGTGCCGAACCACCACTGCGCCGACGGCGGCTTGAAGCGCGCCGCCGTGTTGACGCTCCCGGCGACGTGCTCGGGATGGGGCACGATGGACGGGCCGAGCACCGCCGCGACGAGCAGCACGAGGACCATCGCCAGCCCGATGGTGGAGAGCCAGCTCTGGCGGAAGCGGTAGAGGCCGCGCCGCCAGTTGGTCCAGCGCGAGCCGAGCTTGCTCGCGGGCCCCCGCTCCGCCGCCGCGCTCATGCGTAGCGGACCTTCGGGTTGATGAGCCCGTAGAGCAGGTCCACCACGAGGTTGGCGAGGATGAAGATGGTGCCGATGGCGAGCGTCACGCCCATCACGGGCATGAAGTCCTGCGTGACGATGGCCTTGGTGGCGTAGAGGCCGATCCCGGGCCAGTCGAAGATCGTCTCGACCAGCACCGTCCCGCCGAGCAGCCAGCCGACATAGAGGCCGATCACCGTCAGGCTCGCGGAGAGCGCGTTCTTCAGCACGTACTTGAAGACGATGAGGCGCTGCGAAAGGCCGAGCGCCCGCTCGGTCAGCACGTAGTCCTGCTGCAGCACCTCCAGCGTGCTCGCCCGCATCATCCGGGTGATCGTCGCCAGCGGCGACAGGCTCATCGCGAAGGCGGGCAGGAGCAGGTGCTGCAGGGCGATGAGGAAGGCCGTCATGTTGCCGGCGACGAGGGCATCGACGGTGAGGAAGCCGGTCACGGCGGGTGGCGGCTCCTCGATGATGGGGAAGCGCCCGCCGAGCGGCAGCCAGCCGAGCCACATGGCGAAGACGAGCTGCAGGATGAGCCCCAGGAAGAACCGGGGCATCGAGATCGCGCCCAGCGACACAACGCGCGACAGGTAGTCCGGCCAGCGGTTCGCGTAGACGGCCGACAGCAGGCCGGCGGGGATGCCCACGACGACGGCGAAGAGGAGCGCGGCGACGACGAGTTCCAGCGTGGCCGGCAGGTAGACCTTCAGGTCGTCCCACACCGGGCGCCGCGTGAGGACGGATTCGCCCCAGTCGCCCCGCACCAGGCCGGTCACGTAGGACCAGTAGCGGACGGGGAGCGGGCGGTCCATGCCGAGCTCGCGGGCGAGCGCGTCGACCTCCGCCTGCGTCGCCTGCGGCCCGGCGGCGAGCTTCACCGGGTCGCCGGGCAGCACGTTGGAGATGGTGAAGACGAGCAGCGACAGCCCCACCAGCACGGGCAAGAGCAGCAGCAGCCGGCGCAGGGTGTAGCGGAGCATGGGGCGCGGGGGGCAAGGGGAGCGCCGCCGGGCGGCGGCGCTCCCCGAGGCTCACTTCAGCGAGAGCGGGAAGAACTCGATGGCGTTGGACGCCACCGGGGTGAAGACGAGGCCCTGGACGTCGGAGCGCAGGGCGAGCTTGCGCTTCTCCAGCACGCCGAAGATGTCCGGCGCGTCGGCGACGACCTGCTTCTGGAAGTCGATGTAGAGCTGCTTGCGCTTGCCCTCGTCGGTCTCCGCACGGGCCTTCATGATCAGGTCGTCCACCACCGCGCTCTTGTAGACCGGGTTCTGCCAGTTGCCGTTGCGCGACGAGTGGTAGGCGGCGAAGGCGATGTTGTCGGGATCGCCGTAGTTGGCCGTCTGGTAGACGGGGAAGAAGTCCGCCATCTTCTCGGGCGAGGCCGTCGAGGCGACCATGTCCGGCCAGACCATCGGCTTGATGTCGAGCTCGATGTTCAGCTTCTTCAGGCTGTCGAGCAGGACGAGCATGAAGCGGCGCTGCTGCTCGAGCCCGGAGACGTGGACGGCGGTGAGCTTGATGCCGCCGTTCGGCGTCTTCGACTTGGCGAGGAACTCCTTGGCCTTGTCGAGGTTCGTGCGCGGCACGTCGAGGTTCGGGTCATGCCCGAAGATGCCCGTGGGCAGCGGGCCGACCATCAGCTGCTGGTAGCTCGATGATTCCTCCATCGCCTGGTAGTTGAAGGCGTAGGAGATGGCCTTGCGGAGGTTCTCGTCCATCAGCGGGCCGTTGCGCGTGTTCATCTTGATCGAGAACGTGCGGAACTCGGGCTCGATGATCGAGACGACGCCGGGCTTGTCCTTCAGCGCGTCCATGTCCTCGGCGGTCAGGTCGACCGCGATGTGGGCCTCGCCGCGCTGCACCGCGAGGCGCTGGTTCGAGGTCTCGCGGATGATGCGCCAGATGGCGCCCGTCAGGTTGCCGCCGCCCTGCTTCCACGGCGCGGCGACCTTCTCGAACTCGTAGAGGTTGCCCGGCTCGACGCGCTTCAGCCGGAAGGCGCCGGAGCCGGCGACGTTCTTGGCGAGCCACGCCTGCCCGTCGTCGCTGCCCTTGTTGGCCTCGACCTCCTTCGGGTTGACGACCCACAGCCACGGCAGGACCTGCAGGAACGCTTGGAACGGCTTCGCGAGCTTGATCTTCACGGTCTGGGCGTCGACCGCGGTGACGCTGTCGGGCGTGACGATGCCGGCCACCATCCAGGCGTTGCCCTTGGCGAGCCGGGTGAGGCGCTGGAACGAGTAGACCACCGCCTCGGCGTTGACGGGCGAGCCGTCCGTGAACTTGGCGTTCGGGTCGAGCTTGAAGGTGTACTCCATGCCGTCCGGCGACACCGTCCACGACGTGGCGAGGTGGGGCACGACCTTCACCGGGCTGCCCTCCACGCGCACCAGCGAGTCGTAGAGGTTGCGCATGAAGGCGGAGGCCGAGTAGCCGGTCGCCACGTGCGGGTCGAGGTTCGGCACGTCCTGGTTGGAGGCCACGACCAGGATCTTGCGCGCCTGCGCGGCGGCCGTGTCGGCCGTCATCGGCATCGCCAGCGCTCCGCCGACGATGGCGGCGGCCGCGCCGAGCTTGAGAACGTCTCGTCTGTCCATCTCTCCCACCCCTTCCTCGGGTTCGTCGTGTCGTCCGCCGCGGCTGCCCCGCGGTCGGCCTCTGCTACTCCGCCGCCCGGAGGCTGGCAGGTTCCGTGCCATAGTCGCGCCGCGCGGCCTCGGAAGTCACGCGCCCATTGGCGATGTCGTCGTCGAGGCGGGCGCGGTCCCGCTCGCGCGGGTCGCCGTAGCCGGCGCCGCCCGCGAGCACGACCTCCACGACCCGGTCGATCCGGTCGATGGAGACGAGCTCGCCCGTGCCGCAGTCGCGCACCACGGCTCCCACCTCGTCCTGCACCGTGCCGCGCGCGGCGCCGCCCGCGTGGCCGCCGAAGAGGCCCTCGGGGATGTTGTTCACGCCCTCGGGATAGACCGCGACCAGCGTGGCGAGGCCGTCGTCCGCAAGCTTCCTCAGCCGCACCCGCTGGCCGAGGCCGCCGCGGTGGCGGCCCGGGCCGCCGCTGTCGGGCAGGTAGGACTTCTCCAGCACCAGCACCGGGACGCGGGTCTCGAACAGCTCGATCGAGGTGTTGGCGGCGGAGGTCGGCCACAGCAGGCCCGACTTGCCGTCGCCCTGGGCGGAGGCGCCCTGCCCGCCCCCCATGAACAGGAGGTCGGAGTAGATGCGCCCGTCCGCCGTCTGGCCGTAGATGTTGGCGGCCACGGGCAGCCCCGTGAAGGCCTGCACCTGCGCTGGCGCGGCGTCGGCCAGCGCGCGGAAGATGTTGGGCGCGATGTACCAGCCGGTCCGCGTGCGGATGTTCACCGAGGCGGGCTTGCGCGGGTTGAGGATCGAACCCTCGGGCGCCGTGACGCTGAAGGGCCGGTAGCAGCCGGCGTTGCCGCGCACGTTGGGCGTGAGCATGCACTTCAGCGGGTAGGTGGCGTGGGCCGCCGTGTAGTTCAGGGTCGAGTTGAGCCCGCCCTGCGGCAGCTGCGGCGGGGCGCCGTCGAAGTCGACCTCCATCGTGTCGCCGCGGACGGTGAGCTTCACCGGGTATCGCAGCGGCGTGCCGAGCGGGTTGTTCCAGATTTCGGAGGCATAGACGCCGTCCGGGATGGCGGCGATCGCCTCGCGCATCGCCTTCTCGGAGCGGCCCTGCACCACGGCAGCGAGCGCCCTGAGGTCGTGCATGCCGTAGTCGCCCATGAAGGCGAGGAGCCGCTCGGCGCCGAGCGCGTTGGCGGCGACGAAGGAGTGCAGGTCGCCCAGCACCTGCTCGCCGTTGCGGACGTTCTCGTTGAGGAGGCGCAGCAGGCTCTCGTTGGGCCGGCCGGCCTCGTAGAGCTTCATCGGCGGGATCTGGAAGCCTTCCTCGTAGATCTCGCGGGCGCGCAGCGAATCCTTGGTGCCGCCGATGTCCGAGACGTGGCCGACGGTGCCCAGCAGCCCGACCAGCTTTCCGTCGCGGAAGCAGGGCGTCACGACGGCGATGTCGAAGAGATGGCCCGCGCACAGCCACGGGTCGTTGGTGATGAGCACGTCGCCGGGCTTCAGCGTGTCGGCGGGGTAGCGCTCGAGCAGCGCCTTCACCGCGCGCGGCAGCGTGAGGTTGAACACCGGCATGGCGCGCGGCGAGTGCGCGAGCGTCTCGCCCTCTGGGTCGAGCAGCTCGCAGGCGAAATCCTGCGCCTCCGAGATGACGAGCGAGAACGCCGTGCGGCAGACGGTGAGCCACATCTCCTCGACGACGGTGACGAGGCGGCTCCACATGATCTCGAGCGCGATGGGATCGGCCTCGATCAGGCGCACGGCCTCGGCGAGCGGCGTGTCCGGCCCGACGAGGGCCGCCGTGGGCGCAGGCACGCCGATGGCGACGCGGATGTTGAGGCTCGCGTCGATCGACACGGTGTCGCCCGGCAGGACGACGGTCGTCGCCTCCCGCTCCTCGATGATCGCGGGACCGGGGAAGCGGTCCCCGGGGACGAGGGCGTAGCGGTCGTAGACGGGCGTGTCGTGGAAGGCGCCCTCGAACCAGGCCCGGCGGTGGCCCTTCACCTTGGCTGCCGGCTCGCCGCCGCCGGCGGCTCCCTTGAGCGAGAGGCGCGGCGTTGGGCCGACGCAGCGGACGCGGAAGTTGATCGCCTCGATGCGCGACCCCTCGGGCGGCGTCGTGTAGCGGGCAGCGTAGACCTTGTCGAAGGCGCGGCGCAGCGCCGGCAGGTCGGCGGCGGCGATGGAGCCCGACGGCAGCGGCACCGAAATGTCGTGCATCTGGCCGACGAGCCGCATGTCGGCGGAGCGCTCGACCACGATGTCGGAGGCGGCGATGCCGGCCTCGACCAGCGGGCGGCGCCCCTCCGCCTCGAGGTCGCGCAGCAGGGCGTCGACGCCGGCCGCGTCGAAGCCGGGCGAGAACTCGACAGGGCGTGAGCGCACCAGTTCGAAGGAGAGCGGCGCGGCGAGGAAGCCCAGCGCCGAGGCGGCGCCGGAGGCGGGCGGCACGATCAGTTCCTGCACGCCCAGCGCCCGCGCGACCTCCGCCGCGTGCGCCGGCCCGGCGCCGCCGAAGCCGACCATGGCGTAGGAGCGCGGGTCCTTGCCCTTCTCGACGAGGTGGACGCGGGCGGCGCCCGCCATGCCCTCGACGACGACCTTGTGGATGCCGTGGGCGGCCTCCTCGACGGAGAGCCCGAGAGGTTCGGCCACGGTCGCGACAGCGCGGCGCGCGGCCTCGAGGTCGAGGCTCATCCGCCCGCCGAGGAAGAAGCCGGGGTCGTAGTAGCCGAGCACGAGGTTGGCGTCGGTGACGGTCGGCTTCGTGCCGCCCATGCCGTAGCAGGCAGGGCCGGGATCGGAGCCGGCCGAGTGCGGGCCGACGCGCAGAAGGCCCACCTCGTCGATGGCGGCGATGGAGCCGCCCCCCGCGCCGATCTCGATCATGTCGATGACGGGGGCCTTGATCGGCAGGCCGGAGCCCTTCTTGAAGCGGTGGACCCGGCCCGCCTCCATCATCAGGGCGATCTCGGCCCGCCCGTCCTCGATCATGCAGGCCTTGGCGGTGGTGCCGCCCATGTCGAAGGAGATGACGTCCTTCTGGCCGGCGAGGTCACCGAACAGGGCCGTGGCGAGTCCGCCGCCGGCGGGGCCCGATTCGAGCAGGCGGATGGGGAAGGCGCGCGCGGCGGCCGGCGCCACGAGGCCGCCGGCGGAGTGCATCAGCCGCAACTCGCCCGAGAAGCCGCGGGTGGCGAGCTCCTGCTCCAGCCTGGCGACGTAGCGGTCCATCAGCGGCTGCACGTAGGCGTTGGCGCAGGTTGTCACGCAGCGCTGGTACTCCCACAGCTCGGCGACGACGTCGTGCGAGAGCGAGACGTAGAGCTGCGGGAACTCCGCCCGCACGATCTCGCCCACCGCCTTCTCGTGCGCTGGGTTGCGGTAGGAGTGGAGGAAGCACACCGCCACCGCCTGCACGCCGTCGGCGACCAGCTGGCGCAGCGCGCGGCGCACGGCGTCGAGGTCGAGCGGCACGACCACGTTGCCGTCGCGATCCATCCGCTCGGGGACGCCGAGGCGGCGCGAACGGGGAACGAAGGGCTCGGGGAACTGCAGGAACAGGTCGTAGATGTCGTAGCGCTGCTCCGTGCCCATCTCGAGGATGTCGCGGAAGCCCTCCGTCGTGATCAGGCCGAGGCGGGCGCCGTTGCGCTCGATGACCGTGTTGGTCACCAGCGTCGTGCCGTGGACGATGTCGTGCACGTCGGCGAGGCCGATGCCGGCCATGGCGACGAGCTCCTCCAGCCCCTTCAGCGCGGCCTCGGACGGATCGTGCGGCGTCGTCAGGCGCTTGTGCAGCGTCACGCGCCCCTCGACGTCGTCGTAGAGGATGAAGTCGGTGAAGGTGCCGCCGATGTCGAAGCCGATCCGCCAGCGGTTTGTCTGCGTCATGCCACCTTGTCCTGTCGGTCCGGGGCGCGCGGCCCCGCCTGGAGCGCCGCGCAGCGCGCGTCGCCGAGAATCGTCGCGATGGAACGGGCGCCGTCGGTCAGCCCGTCGATGATGAGGTCCCGCTCGGCCGGCGTGACGGTCGACTGCGGGAAGGTGATGCACAGGCTCACCATCTCGCCCGTGGCCGGGTCGCCCACGGCGGAGGCGATGGCGCCGACGCCGGGGTTGGCCTCGCCGTCCGATTCCGCGAATCCGGTCCGGCGCACGCTTTCCACGCGGGCGATGAGCTCGTCGATGGTCTGCGGCGCCCGGGGCGAGGGGCGCGGCAGCGAGCCGGGGAAGAGGCCGCGGATCTCGTCGTCGGAAAGGCGGGCCAGCAGGGTGCGCCCGGTGGCGCTCGCCGGCAGCGGCAGGCGGCGCCCGACCGGCGTGCCCACGCGCAGCACGTTGCGGCCGGCGACGTAGGTGAGGCCCATGACGTCGAGGCCGTCACGCACCGAGACGTAGCCGGTGTGGCCGACGCGGTCGACGATGCCCGACACCACCTCGTGCGCCCGCGCCACCAGCGTCGAGCCTGCGCGGTAGCTCTGGCCGAGTTCGAAGAGGAGGATGCCCGGGCGGTAGCGCTTGCTGTCGCCGACCGTCTCCAGCAGCCCCGCGTCGCGCATGGCCCGCAGCAGCCGCGAGGTCGTGCTCTTCGGCCAGCCGAGGATGCCGACGACGTCGGTCAGCGTCAGCTCGAGCCGCTCGGGGCCGAAGCAGCGCAGCACGGTGGCGGCGGAGGTCAGCGTCGTCACGGTCGTTCCATTTTCCGGAACCGCGGTTGCGTTAATGGAGAATGCTAGAACCGGACAACCGGGGCTTGCAAGGTCCAAAGTGGCGCCAGTCCATGCCCACGGGGGCGGCAGACCCGACGCCTGCGGGACTTGACCGCGACCAGCGGATGGTCGCCGATGACGGCCACCGCATGCGCCCTGCCCGCCCGGAGTTGCCCATGACCACGCCGACCGAAGCCGCCGTCACCCAATGGCTCGCCGAGCAGAAGCCGGCGATGCTCGACCTGCTGGAGCGGCTCGTGAACGCCGACTCGGGCACCTACGACAAGGCCGGCGTCGATGCCTGCGGGGAGATCCTTAAGGGCTTCTTCGAATCGCTCGGACTGGCGCCGACCGTCATCCCGCATGCCGTCTTCGGCGACGCGATCCGCGCCGAACTACCCCACGCCACCGCCAACGACCAGCGGCCGATCGTGCTGCTCGGGCACCGCGACACGGTGTTCCCGAAGGGCGAGCCCTTGCGGCGGCCGTTTCGGATCGAGGGGAACCGGGCCTACGGGCCGGGCGTCGCGGACATGAAGTCCGGCCTCGTCATGAACGCCTTCGTGCTCGCGGCGTTTGCCCGGCTCGGCGGGCACCCCGGCCCGGTCGCCATGCTGGTGACGAGCGACGAGGAGATCGCCTCCCCGTCCTCCCGCCCGGTGATCGAGGCGGAGGCGCGCGGGGCCCGAGTGGTGTTCAACTCGGAGCCGAGCCAGGCCCCGCACCGCATCACCAGCGGGCGCAAGGGCGGCGTCTTCATGGAGATGCAGGTCACGGGCAAGGCCGCCCATTCCGGCGCCTTCTACGAGCGCGGCGTCTCGGCCATCGAGGAGATCGCCCGCAAGATCCAGGCGCTGCACCGGCTGACGGACCTGCCGGCCGGCATCACGGTCAATGTCGGCATCATCAAGGGCGGGCAGACCGTCAACACCATCGCGCCGTGGGCGTCGGGCGAGATCGACCTGCGCTACGTCACGGCGGCGCAGCGCCAGCCGGCCATCGACGCGATCCGCGCCATCGTCGAGACGTGCTCCGTCCCGGGCGCCAGCGGCGCGCTGACGATCAAGGGCGAGTTCCTCCCGCTGGAGGAGACGCCGGAGAGCCGGGCGCTGTTCTCGGTCTACAAGGCCGCCGGCGCCGAACTCGGCATGGACGTGGAGGCCCGGTTCACCGGCGGATGCGCGGATTCAGGGCTGACGGCCGCGCAGGGCTGCCCGACCCTGTGCAGCGTCGGTCCCGTCGGCGACCACGGCCATACGCCCGAGGAATACTGCGACATCGACACGATCGTGCCGTGCGCGCAGGCGCTGGCGCTCTCGGTGATGCGCGTCGGCGACGCGGTCTGAGATGGAGGTGACGCCCGGCGGCGGGGACCGCGAGCGCGATCCCGCAGGGCGGCCCCCGGAGAGCCTCGGCCGGCGGGTGCTGCTCGCGCCGCTGCGGGCCCTCGTGGCCGTGCTCGTCGTCCTCGACGACGTCGTCCGGCCCCTTTGGCAGCCCATCGTCCGTCGTTTCTCCGCGCTGCAGCTGGTGCGGCGGGCGGAGGCGGCGGTCGCGCGCCTGCCGCCCTACGGCGTGCTGACGCTGCTGGCCGTGCCTTACTTCGGCGTCGAGCCACTGAAGATCTTCGCGCTGTGGTGGATGGCGTCTGGCCGCTTCTATCCGGGGTTGATCCTGCTGACGGTGGCGCACGGCGTCAGCTTCCTCGTGGTGGAGCGGATCTACAGCGCGGGCCGGCACCAGCTGATGCGCATCGGCTGGTTCGCGGTGGCCATCGGCTTCGTCGACGGGGTCCGTCGTCGCGTGCTCGAGGCGATCCGCAGCACGGCCGTCTATGCGGCGGCGCACCGCTTCGCACAGGACGTGCGCGCCCTGGCGCGGGACACGCGGGAGCGCATCGCCGCCTTCATCCGCCGGCACCGCTGACGGCGGCGCGCCCGCTCACTCGACGCGCGGCGCGTTGCCCCGGCCGGCGGCGTCGAGATCGGCGCGGACCATCTCGCGCACGAGGTCCTGGAACGAGGACTCCGGCTGCCAGCCGAGAACCCGGCGCGCCTTCGAGGCGTCGCCGAGCAGCAGGTCGACCTCGGTCGGGCGGAAGTAGCGCGGGTCGATGCGCACCAGCACGGCACCGGTGCGGGCGTCGCGGCCCACCTCGTCGACGCCCTGCCCTTCCCAGGCCACCGCGCGGCCGACCTCGCCGAAGGCCGCCTCGACGAACTCGCGGACGGAGCGCGTCTCGCCCGTCGCCAGCACGAAATCGTCGGCCGCGGGCTGCTGGACGATCTGCCACATGCCGCGCACGTAGTCGCGGGCGTGGCCCCAGTCGCGGCGGGCGTCGAGGTTGCCGAGCCACAGCACGTCCTGCTGGCCGGTCTCGATGGCGGCGACCGCGCGGGTGATCTTGCGGGTGACGAAGGTCTCGCCGCGGACCGGGCTCTCGTGGTTGAACAGGATGCCGTTGGAGGCGTGCATCCCGTAGGCCTCGCGGTAGTTCACCGTGATCCAGTACGCATAGACCTTGGCCGCTGCATAGGGCGAGCGCGGCGCGAACGGCGTCGTCTCGCTCTGCGGCGTCTCCACCACCTTGCCGTACAGCTCCGAGGTCGACGCCTGGTAGAACCGCGTCGTCTTCTCCATGCCGAGGATGCGGATCGCCTCCAGCAGGCGCAGCGTGCCGAGCGCGTCGGCGTTGGCCGTGTATTCCGGAGTCTCGAAGCTGACCTGCACGTGCGACTGGGCGGCGAGGTTGTAGATCTCGTCCGGCTGGATCGCCTGCACGAGGCGGATGAGGTTCGTCGCGTCCGTCATGTCGCCGTAGTGCATGAGGAAGCGCGGCTGGCCGACGTGCGGGTCGGTGTAGAGGTGGTCGACCCGCGCCGTGTTGAACGACGACGAGCGCCGCTTCACGCCATGCACGACGTAGCCCTTGGCGAGCAGCAGCTCGGACAGGTAGGCCCCGTCCTGGCCGGTCACGCCGGTGATCAACGCCTTCTTGGTCATGGACGAACCGTTCCTTCAGTGCTGGCGCAGGATGTCCTGGTGGTCGAGGAACCACGCGTAGTAGGCGCGCAGGGCGTCTTCGAGCGTCCTCGTCGGCCTCCAGCCCAGCGCCGAGAGCCGGCTGACGTCGAGCCCCTTGCGCGGCGTGCCGTCGGGCCGGGACGTATCGAACACGATCCGCCCCTCGTAGCCCACGACGGCGGCGATCAGCCGGGCGAACTCGCCGATCGAGACCTCCCGGCCCGAGCCGATGTTGAGCGCCACCTCGCCGGAATAGTGCTCAAGGAGGTGGACGCAGGCGTCGGCGAGGTCGTCGACGAAGAGGAAGTCGCGCAGCGGGCGGCCCGTTCCCCACACCGCGACCTCCGGCATCCGTTCCACCCTGGCGCGGTGGAAGCGGCCGAGCAGCGCGGCGGGGACGTGGGCGTTCTCGGGATGGAAGTTGTCCCCGGGCCCGAAGAGGTTCGTCGGCATGGCCGAGATGAAGTCGTCGCCGAACTGGCGCCGGTAGGCCTGGCAGAGCTTCAATCCGGCGATCTTGGCGATGGCGTACCACTCGTTGGTGGCCTCCAGCGGCCCGGTGAGCAGCGCCTCCTCCCGCATCGGCTGCGCGGCGTCGCGCGGGTAGATGCAGGTGGAGCCGAGGAAGAGGAGCTTCTCGACGCCGACGCGGTGGGCGGCGTGGATCAGGTTCGTCTCGATGACGAGATTCTCGTAGAGGAAGTCGGCGGGATACGTGGCGTTGGCGTGGATGCCGCCGACCTTGGCGGCCGCGACGACCACGGCCTGCGGGCGCTCCGCCTCCATCCAGCGCTCGACGTCCGCCTGCCGGGTGAGGTCGAGCTCGGCGCGGCGCGGCGCGAGGATCGTGCAAGGCTCCTGCCGCAGACGGCGGACGATGGCGCCGCCGACCATGCCGGAGCTGCCCGTCACGAGGATGCGCTTGCCGCGCCAGGAATACGCCACGTCTCCGGTCCCGCCCGCTGCCACCCGGCAGGGACTACCGGAGGTGGCGGTCCTTGTCGACCTCCGCCCCTCGGGACGGTTGACGCGAGGGACGCGCCCGGACGCCGCTCAGAAGGTCTTGAGGATCTGCAGGACCCCGAGGACGCCGTTGCCAGAGCGGGATCCGGCGCCGGCGGCGGCCAGCGGGGTGGCCCAGGTCACGTTGAGATCGACCCACATCGCCTCGGCGGTGATCTTGAGGTTCTTCAGGGGGTTGTAGACGACGTTCCCGCCCAGCCGCGTCTCGCGCAGCCCCGTCGCGGCCGGCAGCAGCGTGCCGGTGCGCGGCAGGTCGACGCCCATGTAGGAGCCGAACAGGTTGGCCGTCCACGTGCCGGAGATCTGGTGCGAATAGGCCGCCGTGAACGCCGCGCCGCGAGTCGGGCGCCCGTCGCCGCCGGGGGTCACGGCTCCGTCGGGCACCGCCACGGCGAGGCTTCCGCTCACGATGTTCGGGCTGAGGCCGAGGTAGGAGTTGGCGCCCGAGGTCGCCACCGCCTGCAGCCAGAGCTGGTCGTTGTCGAGGGGCTTGGGCATGTTCAGCTGGACGCCGGCCAGCGCGGCGAAGCGCGGCATGCTGGCGCCCGGGATCTGGAACCGGACATGGCCGGCGGCGGCGGAGACCTGCGCCTGGCCCCAGTCGGCGTTGTACTGCGCCGTCGCCACGGCGGTCGGCGAGGCGTCGGTGACGGTGGCGAAGGTCGGGGGAACCGGGGTTCCCTGCGCCCGGAAGGCCGGGTCGAGCCGGCTGGCGCGCAGCTGCGTGGGGTCGAGCTCCAGCGCCCCCATGAAGGACCAGCCCTTGTCCTGCTTGCGCGCGTACTTGACCAGGTTGACCGTCAGGTCCGGCCCGCGCAGCGTCAGGACGTTCAGGGAGCTGGCGTAGAAATTCAGGATGGAATCCGTCCGGCCGGCCTCCCCGCCCGCCCAGGAGATGAAGGCGTACTCGACGTCCGGGGTGGCGGTGGTGTCGCCCGTGGCGCGGGTGAACTCCAGGCGCATGAAGGCGCGCAGCGGCCCGTAGTCGGTCGGCGTGACGGCATCGAGCGCGACGTGGGCGATCGACGTCATCGTCGTGACGTCGGTGCTGCGGTTGTGCGGCTGCTTCAGCTGGGTGTCGACCTCGATCTGCGCGCCGTAGGCGACGCAGGTGTCGGTCCCGGGGAGCTTCCAGTAGCCGGGCCCGACGTCGGGGCATGTCGCCAGGAACGCGCCGGGACGCGGCGCAGACTTGCCGGCCGGAAGCTCGGCGGCGTGTGCCGACGCGGCCGCAACGGCCCCCATGATGCTCCCGGCGGCGACCCGCATACCCCATCCCGCCATCGTTTCGCCCCTCCCCGCGCGTGCAGGCCGCACGCCCGGCTGCCACGCCCGAGCTTACACGGGTGGACGATGGCCGGAAGGCGCCGGGTCACCCGGCATGGCGTCCGTTGAATGTTTTCTGGTGGCAGTGTTGCAACCGGAGCGCGTCAGAAGCGGCCGCGCATGAACTGCCCTGCCGATGCGAGAGCGCGACGGCCCGCGTCGAGGGCGGCATTCCACAGCGGGAACGCGTGGATCATGTGCGGCCAGACCTGCAGGGTGACGGCGACGTCGGCGCTACCGGCCGCCTCGGCGAGGCGGGTGGAATCGGAGAGCAGCGTCTCGGCGGAGCCGACCTGGACGAGGAGCGGCGGCAGCCCCCGCAGGTCGCCGTAGAGCGGCGAGACGCGTGGATCGCGCCGGTCGACCGACGCCGGGACGTAAGCCCCCGCGAGTTCCTCGAGGTAGCTGCGGTGGATGAGGGGGTCGACGCCGTCCCTCGTGTCGAGCGTCGCACCGGTCATGGCGAGGTCGGTCCACGGCGACAGCAGCCAGCCGCAGGCCGGGAGATCCTCGCCGGCATCCCGCAGCCGCATCATCAGCGAGAGGGTGAGGCCGCCGCCGGCACTGTCGCCGCCGACGACGATGTCGCGGCCGGAGTACCCCTGCGAGCGGAGGAAGCGCCACGCGGCGAGCGCATCCTCGCAGGCGGCGGGAAACGGGTCTTCGGGCGCCAGCCGGTATTCCAGCGCGAGCGTGCGGATTCCGGCGGCCCGCCCTGCCTCCGTGACGAGGCGGCGGTGGCTGACGATGGAGCCGGAGCAGTAGCCGCCGCCGTGGAAGTAGAGCAGCACCTTCCCCCTGTCGGCGCCGGGCTCCAGCGACCACTCGGCGGGGCATCCGCCGACCGTCGCCGCCTCGCGGACGATGTCCGGCGCCGCGGGGGCGGCGGCGCCCACCTCCTCGATGCGCCGGCGGCGAGCCGCCCAGCCGACGGGGCGCGGCTGCGAGGAGAGCAATGCGCGAACGGCGGCTACGTCGTCGAGGTCGGACATGGCGGTCGGTCTCCGGGCCGCGGCCGGAAGCGGGCCGCTGTTCGGGATCATGCTGCCCGGCGCCCGAAGCGCGGCCTGTGCCGGAGCGCACGCTCCGGCCGGGCGATCAGGCGTCGTCCTTCACCACGGTCAGCTGGTGCCGGTAGACATCGAGCGCCGCGCCTTCGGCGATGCCGAGCGCGGACTGCCCGCGCGGACCGAGCGCGTCGCGCACCAGCGCGAGAAACTCCTCCTCCCCGGCCCAGCCCTCGCAGACCAGCACGTAGGGCGGGACCGCATTGGCGGCGCCGCGGGCGCGCTGCTCGGCGTTGACGTAGCCGCTGGCCTGCCGGTCGGCCTCCAGCAGCATGACGTTCGCCACGCCCGGCGCGGCCGCCAACCGCGGCAGCGTCTGCCCGGTCACCATGCGCACGTGCTCGATTTCGGAGTGCTCCGGCACCTCGTAGCGCAGCGTGGCGACGACACCGCCCTGCGCGGTGCCCGTGCGTGCCGTCACGCGGCACAGGGAGCGGGCCACGTTGCGGAAGTGGCGGACGGCGGAAAGCGTGCGCGGGGTCGGGCTGTCGAGCCGCGCGCGATACTCCGGGCCGGCGACCACATCGGCGGAGGCGGTCTCGTAGAGGTTGAAGAAGCCGAGCGAGGCCTCCAGCGCGACGTAGCGGCGGCCCCGCACGAAGCCTGGGATGCCGACGCGCTCGGGCATGTGCTCCTCGCCGTGCCAGGCGTAGAACTCCGCCAGCCCTTCCGGCACGATGTCGTGCCAGATCGCGACCGCGCCACCGGCCGCCATCACAGCAGCCCCTGACGGCGCATCAGCGCGGCGATGGCGTCGCGCTCCGCGTCGTCGACCCCGAGTTGCGGCTCGCGGACGGCGGCCGACGGGAACAGGCCCTGCAGGCGCAGCACCTCCTTCATCCGCGGCCGGAAGTCACGGATCGGCGGGCGCCAGCAGTAGCGGGCGATGGGGCCGAGCTTCGCCCAGATGGCGCGCGCCGCGGCGAGGTCGCCGCCCTGCACGCCCTCGTTCATGGCCACGAGTTCGCGGGTGAAGGTGCCGGCGAAGCCGATGAGCGCGCCGGTGCAGCCCATGGTCATTGCCTCGAAGATGAAGGTGTCGCTGCCCGTCAGCACGCCGATGGGGCGCGGCAGCGCCGCGGCGACCTCGATGGTGGACAACGTCTGGGCGACGTCGAACGACGCCTCCTTGATGGCCACGAGCTCGGGGATCTCGGCCATCCGCCGCAGGATCTCGGGCGTGTAGTCCGGCCCCCAGCCCTTGGGGAACTGGAAGCAGATGATCGGCTGCTTCGCCGCGTCGGCGATGGCCTTGTGGTAGCGGTAGATCATCTCGCCCGGCACAGGCGCGCCGGAGAACGTGGGGAACGGCGGGAAGATCGCGAAGCCGTCGACCCCGGCGCGGGCGAACCTCGCCGCCTTGTCGGCGGCCGCCCGGGTGGAGCCGGCGACGACGCCGGTGAGGAAGGGCACGCGCCCGGCGATCGCGCCGCGGCAGCGGGCCACGACCTCGTCCTGCTCGGCCTCGGTGAGGGCGATCACCTCCGAGGCGTCCATGTTCATGGCGATGGCGCCGGGCCGCTGGCCGGCGAGCCAGTCCATGTAGCGTTCGAGGGTGGCCCAGTCGATCTCCCCGCCGTCGTGCATGGGCAGGAAGGGAGCGGCGATCACGCCGGTGAAGGGGCGGGCAAGCATGGCGGCACCTCAATACTGGATCACGCCGTGGCGCATGAAGACGTCGGTGATCGCCTCGCAGTAGGACGCGAAGCGCGGGCTGGCGAGCACGGCCTTGTCGCGCGGGCGCGGCAGGTCGATGTCGAGGATGCGGTCGATGCGTCCCGGGCGCGGAGTCATGACCACGACCCGGTCCGCGAGCGCCACGGCCTCGGCGATTCCGTGCGTGATGAAGAGCGTCGTCTGGCGCCGGGCGAGCCAGAGCTTCTCGAGGTCGATGCGCATCTGCTCGCGCGTCAGCGCGTCGAGGGCGCCGAATGGCTCGTCCATCATCAGCAGCGGGGGATCGTGGATGAGGCCGCGCACGATGGCGGCGCGCTGGCGCATGCCGCCGGAGAGTTCGCGCGGCATCCGGTCGGCGAAGCCCTCCAGCCCGACGCTTTTCAGCAGCGCGAGGGCGCGGTCCCGGTAGGCCCCGGGGTTGCCGCCGCGCAGCTCGATCTGGACGAGCACGTTGTCGAGCACGTTGCGCCAGTCGAGCAGCACCGGGCTCTGGAAGACGACGCCGAGGTCCGTGTAGGGCCCCTGCACCGTCCGCTCGCCGATGCGCACGCGCCCCTCCGTGGGCGCGATCAGGCCGGCGACGATCTTCATCAGCGTGCTCTTGCCGCACCCCGACGGACCGAGCACGGCGACGAACTCGCCGGGCCTGACGTCGAGGTCGAGCCGCTCGATGGCACGCGTGACGCGGCCCTCGCGGCGGAAGGTCTGCCCGATCCCCTCGACGGCGACGGGCACTCCCCCGGCGCCCGCGGCGCCGGAGGAGGCCTGCATCCCGGCCGAGGGGTCCATGGGCCGCACGACGGCCGGTCCCGTCACTTCGGCAGGAACTCGTTCGTGTGGAACGCGGTCCAGTCGGCGTTGGTCTCCAGACCGCGGTACTTCTTCAGGAGCTCGATCGTCTGCTTCCAGTCGCGCTCGTCGCCGTAGCCCGTGCGCCCCTTTACGTTGGGCGAGTCCATGAGCTCGAAGTCGACCAGCATCTGGTCCTTGGTGGACTGCCGGTTGAGGTCCGCCTTGGCCTTCATCGCCGCGTCGACCGCAGCGTCGGGGTTCTTCTTCGCCTCGTCCCACGAGCGGATCGACGCCTTGACGAAGCGGCGCACGAGGTCTGGCTTCGACTTGATGGTGTCGTTGGAGGCGACGATCGTCATGCCGACGATGTTGGCGCCGTGGTCGGCGAAGCGCAGCGCGGCCGGCTCCTGCCCCTTGTACTTGATGAGGAAGAACTGGTCGTCGGCGCCGCCGAGCAGCGCGTCGGCGCGCTTCTCCAGCACGGTGACCACCTTCGCGGCGGGGTCCACCTGCACGAAGGAGATCTTGTTCATGTCCACCTTGTTGGCCGCGGCGACGGCCTCGAAGAGCTGGCGCAGCGGATCGCCCGGGGAAACGGCGAGCGACTTGCCCTCCAGGTCCTTGGGCGTCTTGATGCCGCTGGACGCCAGCGAGACGACGGAGAAGCCCGTCGAGCTCAGCACGTTCATCACCGACTTGATCTCGCCGCCCTTGGCGACCAGCGAGATGACGCTGGAGCTGTCGGCCATGCCGAAGGTGTCGGAGCCGGCGGCCACGACCTGGACGGTGTTGGCCGAGCCCCTGCCCTCGTTGATGGTCAGGTTGATGCCCTCGTCCTTGAAGAAGCCCTTCTCGACGCCGTAGTAGTACGGCACGTGCAGGCCGCCGAGGTACCAGTTGAGGCGCAGCGAGACGTTGTCCTGCGCGCTCGCCGCGCCGGCGGCGAACATCGGCAGTGCGGCGGCCAGCGCCAGCAGCATGCGTCTTGTGGTCATCGTTTCCTCCTGATGGGTCGTTGTTCTTGTGGGTGAGCCGGGGCGTCGCCCCTCCGCCGTTGAGCGGCGGCCTTTTTCTTGGAAGCGGTCAGATGCCCGTCACGTCCGCCGGCCGCTGCGAGACGTGCCAGGGGATGACGAGCCGTTCGAGCCATTCGACGGCGTAGTAGATCGCGAGCCCGATGAGGCTCAGCAGCACGATCACGGCGAAGACCATCGGGGTCTCGAGGTTGCCGTTGTACTGCTGCAGAAGGTAGCCGAGGCCGCGGTCGGAGGCGACGAACTCGGCCACGACGGCGGCGGTCGCCGAGAGGGCCGCGCCCACCTTCAGGCCGGTGAAGATCTCGGGCAGCGCCTGCGGCAGCCTGATCTTGACGAACATGCGCCAGCTGCTCGCCCCCGTGGTGCGGGCGAAGTCCATGACGTCAGGGTCGACCGACTTGAAGCCCGCCACGCTCGCCACGACGATGGGGAAGAAGCACAGCAGGAAGACGATCAGCAGCTTGGGGCCGAAGCCGAAGCCGAACCAGATGATGAAGAGCGGCGCGATGGCGATCTTCGGGATGATCTGCAGGAACACGATCACCGGGTAGAGCGCCTCCTCGACGAAACGCCAGCGCACCACCGCCAGCGCCAGCGGGATGCTGACGGCGACGGCGAGCAGGTAGCCGCCGAGGATTTCCTGCGTCGTCACATAGGCGCCGGCCAGCACGGTCGGCCAGCGCTTGAGGAACTCCGCCCAGATGCGGGTGGGCGGCGGCAGCAGGTACTCCTTGATGCCGAAGATCTTGACCGCGTACTCCCACAGCAGGAAGAGCGCCACGAACACCACGATCAGCCCGATGCGCCTGCGCAGCCAGGTGCCGGCGCGCTCGGCGAAGGTCGGTGCGGCGGGCGCCGCGGACGAGGTGGCGGGTGCGCTCATTCCGCCGCGTCCCGCGCGGGAATGTCGAAGGTGCCGAAGGCCGCGGGCAGGTTGATCTCGATGAGTTCGAGGTCGTCCGAGCGCGCGACGACGTTGTGCGGAACGCCGGCCGGCTGCGACAGGCAGCCGCCGGCCTTCACGGTGACGGCGTCCTCGACCCCCTCGTAGCGGAAGGTGATCCAGCCCTTCAGGACGTAGACGACGTGGCCGGTCATGTCGTGCCAGTGCCAGCCGGTTTCCTTCTCGAACGGGCGGATGGCGCGGATGTGCTTGGCGCCGAACCGGCCGCCCGAGGCGGCGGCGAGGCCGAGGTCGCGATACTCCACGTCGGCGCGCGGGCCGTCACGGGTGAAGCCCGCCTCCGAATAGGGCACGAGGGAGAGGCGCGTGTGCGCGCCGTCCAGCGGCAGCGGGCCCTCATAGTGCGGCGCGGCGTGCGTCATGGTCGGTCTCCGGGACGGAAGGACGGGCGGAGGCACCCGCGCCGGGGGCGCGGCGCAGCGGCCAGATGGCGCCAAGATCGCGGGCGGCGACGTCGAGCCGGCGCGCGAGCTGGGCGCGGCGCTCGGCACCGAAGCGATGCAGGGGCCCGGCGAGGCTCAGCGTGGCGACGGCTCCCGGCATCCCGACGGCGGGGGCGTTCATGTCGTTGACGGCGACGGCGACGGCCGCGGTGCCGGGCTCGCCCTCCTCCACCGCCTCGCCGAAGCCGCGCTCGCGCGTTTCCCGGAGGCGCTCCCGGAAGGCCTCCAACGTGCGGGCGACGCGGGGCCCGAAGCGTTCGGGCGTCGCGAGCCGGGTCGCCGCCACGATCCGCAGCGCCTCGGGCTCGGGGAGCGTGGCGAGCCACGCCTTGCCGGTCGCCGTGGCGTGCAGGACGACGTCGTGGCCGGTGTCGTGGTCGAGGTCCGGGTCGTAGCGCAGGCCGGACCGGGCGCCCTGCGCCTTGGCCACCCATACGAGCCGCTCCCCGTCGACGACGGCGAGCCGGGCGAGCTCGCCGGTGTCCATGGCGAGGGACTCCAGAATCGGCTGGACGAGGTCGTCCAGGCCGCTGCGGACGTAGTGACGAAGGCCCAGCATGGTCAGCTTGAGGGTGAGCACATAGCGGCCGGTGGCGGGATCCTGCCGGGCGTAGCCCTCCTCCTGGAGGAGACCGAGGAGCCGGTGGGCCGCACTCTTGGGCAGCGCGAGCGCATCGCAGATCTCGGTCAGCATCACCCCCTCCGGACGCCCGGCGAGATGCTCCAGCACGAGGAAGGCCCGTTTCGCAGCCGACTGGTTCACGGCGCAGGGTCCATTAGCGGAACTCGGTTCCACTAATTGACGGCGCCGGGCGGGCGCTGTCAACGACCGCGGCGGAGGCACGGCGGTCAGACGGCCCGGCCGTGACGGGCTTCAGTCGCAACCGGACGGGTCACTGCCGTCTCGCGCCGTGCGGAACGATGGGGACGCCCTGCAGGGTCGGCCGGACGCGAGGGGCCGGCCGGACGCACCCCAGCCGGCGTGGCCGGTCACAGCTTGCCCTCGTCCACCTTCGACATGATGCCGAGATAGAGGCCGTCCTTGCGGAAGCGGCAGGCGAAGGGCTTCACGCCCTGCGGACCGAGGTCGGCGGTGGCGTCGACCAGCAGGCCCTCCGGGCCGGGCCGGGTGCCCGCCGTGCGGATGCGGTCGGGCTTCGTGCCGAAGTCCACGGCGGCGTAGCGGCGGCAGTTGTCCGCCAGGACCGCATCCGGGGGCGGTCCGCCCTCGGCGCCGCCCTCGCGCAGGTAGCGCCCGGCGACCCACCCCTCGACCGGCGTGCCGTCGGTCGTGGAGACCCTGCACCAGCGCTGGCCGCCGACCATGCGGCAGCCGCCGTTTCGCAGGACGGCCCCCTCGGGGCGGGAGGCCACGACCGGATCGCGTGCGGAGGGCCCCTTGCGAAGGTTGAGCACGTCTCCCGCCCGGACGCCGGTGACGACCCATGTGTCCGGGCCGCCCTGCAGGCCGTCGGCGAAGTCGTTGGTGACGGGGCCGGCGGCGGGCTTCGCGCTGCCCGGGATCGAGACGTCGAGCGTGAACATGGCGCGGGCGCCGCGGCGGGCGGCGGCGCGGTTGAGGAAGACGCTGATCGTGTACGTGCCCGACGCGGGCAGGACCCCCTTGAAGCGGTTGATCGGGTCCAGCATCTCGCCGATGGCCATCGCCTCGTCGCCCGGCCCCTTTCCCGGCGCGTAGACGTTGAAGGAGACGGAGGTGCTCCGCGACTTCAGCGCGACCGCGAGGGTCTGCCCGGCCTCGGCGCCCAGCGTGTAGAGAATGCCGGACCGGCCATCAACGGTACCGCGCACGGTGGCGCCGTCCTTGCCGGGCGCGAAGTGGATGGGCTTCGTCACGTCCTGCGCCTGGGCCACGCCCGCCGCTCCCAGGAGAGCGCACACGAACCCCCATCGCCGCCAGCCGCGCATGCCGTTCCCCCCGGGATTCCCTCTGTGGCGGCTGAGCCTGCCCGAAGCGTGGCGGTTCGGCCAGCCCCTGCGACCGAGGCCCTCAGGCCGGCACGGCCGGAAGGAAATGCCCCGCCTCCCGGCCGATGTAGTCGAGGAGGGCGGCGGCGGGCGGCAGCAGGATCTTGTCCGCCCGCCGTACGGCGAACCACTGGCGCACGACCGGCAGCCCCTCGACGCGAAGGACCGCGAGCCGGCCGTCGGCGATCTCGCGGGCCACCGTGTGGCCAGAGATGAAGGCGATGCCGAGCCCGGCCATCACCGCCTGCTTGATGGTCTCGTTGCTGTCGATCTCCATGCCAACGTGCGGCACGACGCCCGCGCCCTGCAGTACGGCCTCCATGAGGGCCCGCGTGCCGGAGCCCCGCTCCCGGATGATGAAGGTCTCCTGCGCGAGATCGTGCACCGCGCAGCGGGCACGGCCTGCCAGGGGATGGTCGGTCGGCGCGATGATCACGTGCGGGTGGTCGCCGAGGAGCCGGCGCTCGAGGTCGAGGTCGGCCGGCGGGCGCCCTGTGATGGCGATGTCGAGCCGGAACTGGCGCAGGCCGTCCATGATCTGCTCCCGGTTGCCGATCGTCAGGATCAGCTCGATGGCCGGGTGAAGCCGGGCGAAGGCGCCGATGACGAAGGGCGCGAAGTACTTGGCCGTGCTGACCACGCCGATCGACACCCGCCCGCCGCCGAGCCCCTTGAGCAGGTCGAGCGCATGGCCGCAGTCCTCGAGGGCCGCCTCGACCCGGTCGTGCAGGTGCAGAACGGCCTGCCCGGCCTCGGTGAGGTGCATGCCCTGCGGCGTGCGGTGCATCAGCGGCAGGCCGGCGAGATCCTCGAGCGTGCGCAGCTGCAGGGTCACGGCCGGCTGCGTGACGCCGAGCTTCTGCGCCGCCTCGGTGACGTTGCGCGAGCGGGCGACCACGGCGAGCGCCCGCAGCTGGCGGATGGAGGCGGCGCGGATGTCGACCATAGTTTTTCTTTGCCTGCGGCGAAGAATTATAAATTTCTCTCAAGGATCGGGGTGCGTCAATATGTCCTTGCGCCCGACGAATCCCCCAACGACACAGGCCTCCGGGGCCCGGGCGCGAGGAAACGCCGATGCCCGCAATGTCCCTCAGCGACTATTGTGAAGTCGCCGTCGCCGCACGCCCGGAAATCGCGGACACCGCGGCCGTCGTACAGGCCATGGCCCGCGCCATCGCCGCCATCGCCGGCCGCGTCGCGCTGGGCCCGCTGGGCGAGCCCTTCGACGAACCCGGCACGACGAACGCCGACGGCGACGTGCAGAAGGGCATCGACGTCTTCTGCCACGAGGCGATCTTCGAGGCGCTGCTGCGCGCCCCCGTCGCGGAACTCGCCTCCGAGGAATCCGACACCATCGAGGTGCTGACCCCCGGCGCACCCCTCGCCGTCGCGGTCGATCCGCTGGACGGCTCGGCCAACGCCGACATCAACATGCCGACGGGCACGATCTTCTCGGTCGTCCCGGCCCGCCGGGAGGACGATCCTCGCCTCGGCTCGTTCGCGGCGCCCGGCACCGCGCAGACGGCGGCGGGCTTCTCGATCTACGGCCCCTGTACCGCGCTGGTGGTCTCGATGGGCGCGGGCGTCGCGATCTTCACGCTCGACCCGCGCGACCGCGTCTTCCGGCTGACGGCCGACCATGTGCGGATCCCCACGGGGCGGCGCGAGTTCGCGATCAACGCCTCCAACCACCGCCACTGGGACGACGCGGTCCGCACCTACATCGACGACTGCACGTCCGGGGCCGACGGCGTGCGCGGCGCCGACTTCAACATGCGCTGGATCGGGGCGCTGGTCGCCGACACGTTCCGCATCCTGCAGCGCGGCGGAATCTACCTCTATCCGTCCGACCGCCGGCCCGGCTATGAGAACGGCCGCCTGCGGCTCGTCTACGAGTGCCGGCCGGTGGCCTTCCTCGTCGAGCAGGCGGGCGGGCGCTGCACGACCGGGAGCCGGCGGGTGCTGGACCTGCCCGCGACCTCGCTCCACGCCCGCGCGCCGCTGATCTTCGGCGCGACCGACAAGGTGGAGCGCGTCGAGCGGCTGCACGAGACGACGGACGTCGGCGCCGAGCGTGCGCCGCTCTTCGCCCGCCGCGGCCTTTTCAGGGTGTGAGGGGGCGACCATGTCCGTGCGTCACCCCATCATCTCCATCACCGGATCGTCGGGCGCCGGCACGACGTCGGTGAAGAAGACCTTCGAGCAGATCTTCCGTCGCGAGCAGATCAACGCCGCCTACATCGAGGGCGACGCCTTCCATCGCTACGACCGCGCCGAGATGCGCGTGAAGATGGCGGAGGAGGCGGCGCGCGGGAACAAGCACTTCAGCCACTTCAGCCCGGAGACGAACCTCTTCGAGGACCTGGAGGCGACCTTCCGCAGCTATTCGGAGACAGGCACGGGTCGCACGCGCCACTACATCCACGACGCGGCCGAGGCCGAGCTGCACGGCGCCGCGCCGGGCACCTTCACGCCGTGGAGCACGCTGCCCGAGAACACCGACCTGCTGTTCTACGAGGGCCTGCACGGGGCCGTCGTGACCGACAAGGTCAACGTCGCGCGCTACGCCGACATGAAGATCGGCGTGGTGCCGGTGATCAACCTGGAGTGGATCCAGAAGCTGCATCGCGACAAGGCGACCCGGGGCTACTCCACCGAGGCCGTCACCGACACGATCCTGCGGCGGATGCCGGACTACATCCACTACATCTGCCCGCAGTTCACCGAGACGGACATCAACTTCCAGCGCGTGCCGACGGTCGACACCTCGAACCCGTTCATCGCGCGGTGGATCCCCACCCCGGACGAGTCGATGGTGGTGATCCGCTTCCGCAACCCGCGCGGCATCGACTTCGCCTACCTGCTCTCGATGCTGCACAACAGCTTCATGTCGCGGGCGAACTCCATCGTCATCCCGGGCGGCAAGCTCGACCTGGCGATGCAGCTCATCCTGACGCCGATGATCCTCCAGCTGATCGACCGACGACGACGCGCCTGAGGCCGCGCCGCCTGCAAAGCCATGCCCAGCCCTGCCGCACCGATGGCGCCCGCGCCGTCGCGGGATTCTGCTGACCGGAGCCACCCATGAGCGCAGCCCTCTCCCTGACCGCCGGAACGAGCCTGCCGGCCGTCGCGCATCGCGACCTCGCCAACGCCGTCCGCTTCCTCGCCGTCGATGCGGTGGAAGCGGCGAAGTCCGGCCACCCCGGCATGCCGATGGGCATGGCGGACGTGGCGACGGTGCTGTTCACGCGGTTCATGAAGTACGACGCCGCCGATCCCGCCTGGCCGGACCGCGACCGCTTCGTGCTGTCCGCCGGGCACGGCTCGATGCTGCTCTACGCCCTCCTCCACCTGACGGGTACGGGCGGCATGACGCTGCAGGACCTGCGCGCCTTCCGGCAGTGGGGATCGCGCACGCCGGGCCATCCCGAGTACGGGCACACGCCGGGCGTGGAGACCACCACCGGGCCGCTCGGCCAGGGCATCGCCACCGCGGTCGGCATGGCCATCGCCGAGGAGATGGGGCGGGCCCGGCACGGCTCCGGCCTCGTCGACCACCACACCTACGTGATTGCCGGCGACGGCTGCCTGATGGAGGGCATCAGCCACGAGGCGATCTCGCTGGCCGGCCACCTGAAGCTGTCGCGGCTGATCGTGCTCTTCGACGACAACTCGATCTCGATCGACGGCTCGACGGCGCTCGCCTGCTCCGACGACCAGCTGGCGCGCTTCGCGGCGTCGGGCTGGTCCGTCCGCCGCGTCGACGGGCACGATCCGGAGGCCGTCGCCGCCGCCATCGCGGCGGAGCAGGCCACCGACCGGCCCTCGCTCATCGCCTGCCGGACCGTGATCGGCTACGGCGCCCCGCAGCGCCAGGGCACCGAGAAGGCGCACGGCGCGCCGCTGGGCGCCGAGGAGGCGGCCGCCGCACGCCGCACGCTGGGCTGGGACCACGGCCCGTTCGAGATTCCGGATGCCGTGCTCGGCGCCTGGCGCGCCGCCGGCGCCCGCGGCCAGCGCGAGCACGCCGCCTGGAACGCCCGCGTCGCGGCCGCCGCCCCCGAGGCGCGGGCTGCGCTCGCCGGGGCGGACCCGATCGACGGCGCCGCCCTGCACGACGCCCTCGAGCCACTGCTGCGCCGCTTCGCCGAAGACAGGCCGTCGCTCGCGACCCGCCAGGCGTCGCAGAAGGTGATCGACGCGATCGTGCCCGCCCTTCCCGCCCTCGTCGGCGGATCGGCCGACCTGACCCACTCGAACCTGACGAAGGCGGCCGGCCACAAGCCCGTCGCGACCGGCGACTTCTCCGGCGGCTACATCCACTACGGCGTCCGCGAGCACGCCATGGCCGCCGCGATGAACGGCATCGCGCTGCACGGCGGGTTCGTGCCCTATGGCGGCACCTTCCTGTGCTTCGCCGACTACAGCCGCCCGGCGATCCGTCTCGCCGCCCTGATGGGGGTGCGCGCCATCCACGTGATGACGCACGACTCGATCGGGCTGGGCGAGGACGGCCCGACCCACCAGCCGGTGGAGCACCTCGCCTCGCTGCGGGCGATCCCCAACCTCATGGTCTTCCGCCCCGCCGACGGCGTCGAGACGGCGGAGGCCTGGGCCTGCGCGCTGCAGGAGGCGCACCGCCCCTCCGTGCTCTGCCTCACCCGGCAGGCCGTCCCCGCCTTCCGCACGGACATCTCGGAGAACCGCACGGCGCGCGGCGCCTACGTCGTCGTCGAGCCCGAGGGCGGGCGCGACGTGACGCTGATCGCCACGGGCTCTGAGGTGAGCCTGGCGATGGAGGCCTCGTGCCGCCTCGCCGCCGACGGCGTGCGGGCGGCGGTTGTCTCGGCGCCCTGCCTCGACCTCTTCGCCGCCCAGCCGGCCCCGTACCGCGCCGCGGTCCTCGGCGATGCGCCGCGCGTCGCCGTCGAGGCGGCTCTCGACTGCGACTGGCACCGCTGGATCGGGGACGCGGGCGCCTTCGTCGGCATGGCCGGCTTCGGCGCCTCCGCCCCGGCAGACCGCCTCTACGCCGAGTTCGGCATCACCACGGACGCCGTCGTCGCCGCCGCGCGGCGCGTCATGAGCCGCTGAGCCTTCCCGCAGGTCCCCGTTTTCGTCTTTCCAAGGAGTCCGCCATGAACACCAAGGTCGCCGTCGTCGCCGGCAAGGATCGCTACAAGTCCGGCGTCATGGAATACAAGAAGATGGGCTACTGGGAGCCCGACTACGAGCCCAAGGACACGGACGTCATCGCCCTCTTCCGGGTCACGCCGCAGGACGGCGTGGACCCGATCGAGGCCTCGGCGGCGGTGGCCGGCGAGAGTTCCACGGCGACGTGGACGGTGGTGTGGACCGACCGGCTGACGGCCTGCGAGAAGTACCGCGCGAAGTGCTACCGGGTGGACCCGGTGCCGAACGCGCCCGGGCAGTACTTCGCCTACATCGCCTACGACCTCGACCTGTTCGAGCCGGGCTCCATCGCCAACCTGTCGGCCTCGATCATCGGCAACGTCTTCGGCTTCAAGCCGCTGAAGGCGCTGCGGCTCGAGGACATGCGGCTGCCAGTGGCCTACGTGAAGACCTTCCAGGGCCCCGCCACGGGCATCGTCGTGGAGCGCGAGCGCCTCGACAAGTTCGGCCGGCCGCTGCTGGGCGCCACCGTGAAGCCGAAGCTCGGCCTCTCCGGCCGCAACTACGGCCGTGTCGTCTACGAGGCGCTGAAGGGCGGGCTCGACTTCACCAAGGACGACGAGAACATCAACTCGCAGCCCTTCATGCACTGGCGCGACCGGTTCCTGTACTGCATGGAGGCGGTGAACAAGGCGCAGGCCGCCACCGGCGAGATCAAGGGCACCTACCTCAACATCACCGCCGGGACGATGGAGGACATGTACGAGCGCGCCGAGCTCGCCAAGGAACTCGGCTCGTGCATCGTGATGATCGACCTCGTGATCGGCTACACGGCCATCCAGTCGATGGCCAAGTGGGCGCGCAAGAACGACATGATCCTGCACCTCCACCGCGCCGGCCACTCGACCTACACGCGCCAGAAGCAGCACGGCGTGTCGTTCCGCGTCATCGCCAAGTGGATGCGCCTCGCCGGCGTCGACCACATCCATGCCGGCACCGTCGTCGGCAAGCTGGAGGGCGACCCGAACACGACGCGCGGCTACTACGACATCTGCCGCGAGAACGAGAACCCGATGCGTCTCGAGCACGGCATCTTCTTCGACCAGCACTGGGCGAGCCTCAACAAGATGATGCCGGTCGCCTCGGGCGGCATCCATGCCGGGCAGATGCACCAGTTGCTCGACCTCCTCGGCGAGGACACGGTGCTGCAGTTCGGCGGCGGCACCATCGGCCACCCGATGGGCATCGCCGCCGGCGCGACCGCCAACCGCGTGGCGCTGGAGGCCATGGTGATGGCCCGCAACGAGGGCCGAGACTACGTCAACGAAGGCCCGCAGATCCTCGAGGACGCCGCGCGCCACTGCCTGCCGCTGAAGCAGGCGCTGGAGGTGTGGAAGGACGTCACCTTCAACTACGCGTCGACGGACACGCCCGACTTCGTGCCCACCGCCACCGCGGCGGAGTAACCGGACCGGACGCGCCTCTCTCCTGCGTCATCCCCGGCCGGAGCGTCAATCCGCGCAGGGGAAGGGGATCCAGCCCTGACGGGCAACCGCTCTGGATCCCCATCCCGCGCCTGCGGCGCGCCGGGGATGACGGGAGGGTCGGGACGGCCGGCGCGGACGGACAGGCAATCGAAACACGTCACACCAGGAACCACGACCATGCGCCTCACACAGGGCACCTTCTCCTTCCTGCCGGACCTCACGGACGAGCAGATCACGCGGCAGGTGCAGTACTGCCTCGACAAGGGCTGGTCGGTGAACATCGAGTTCACCGACGACCCCCATCCCCGCAACACCTACTGGGAGATGTGGGGCCTGCCGATGTTCGACATCCCGGACGCGGCGGGCGTGATGGCCGAGCTGGCGGCGTGCCGGAAGGTCCACGCCGGCACGAACTACATCCGCCTCTCCGCCTTCGACGCGAGCCACGGCTGGGAGTCGATCCGGCTGTCGTTCATCGTCGACCGGCCGGCCGAGGAGCCGGGCTTCCGGCTGGAGCGGCACGAGGAAGGCGGGCGCAACGTCCGCTACACGACCCGCTCCTACGCCACCGACCGGCCTGCCGGCGCCCGCTACGGCGCCTGACCGCCCTGCCCCCGGCCCCGGCCGGGGGCCTCCCCCGCAGGAGACATGCCGTGAACGCCATCGCCATGCCCGACCCCGCGCCGCAGGCCGTGGACCTGCGCCACGAATATGAAACGTCCGGCGTTCGCGACGTGCTCGACGAACTCGACCGCGACTTCGTGGGCCTGAAGCCCGTGAAGCAGCGCATCCGCGAGATCGCGGCGCTGCTGCTGGTGGAGCGGGCGCGCCGGCAGATGGGCCTCGCCCACCAGGCGCCGAGCCTGCACATGAGCTTCACGGGCAACCCCGGCACGGGCAAGACGACGGTTGCGCTGCGGATGGCGGGGCTCCTCCACAAGCTCGGCTACATCCGCCGCAACACGCTCGTCACCGTGACGCGGGACGACCTCGTCGGGCAGTACATCGGCCACACGGCGCCCAAGACGAAGGAGGTGCTGAAGAAGGCGATGGGCGGGGTGCTCTTCATCGACGAGGCGTATTATCTCTATCGCCCGGAGAACGAGCGCGACTACGGCCAGGAGGCCATCGAGATCCTGCTGCAGGTCATGGAGAACCAGCGCGACGACCTCGTCGTCATCCTCGCCGGATACGCCGACCGGATGGACCGCTTCTTCGAGAGCAACCCCGGCTTCCGGTCCCGGATCGCCCACCACATCGACTTCGTCGACTACGGCGATGACGAGCTGCTGTCGATCGCCGAACTGCAGCTGGAGCGCCAGAACTACCGGCTGTCGCCGGAGGCGCGCGAGGCGCTGACCGCCTACATCGCGCGGCGGCGGACGCAGCCCCACTTCGCCAACGCCCGCTCGATCCGCAACGCGCTCGACCGCGCCCGGCTGCGGCAGGCGAGCCGCCTGTTCGAGACGGCGACGCGGCCGCTCACGGCCGACGATCTCTCGACCATCGGCGCCGAGGACATCCTCGCCAGCCGCGTGTTCCTGCAGCCGGCCGGGACTACGGCATGACAACGCCCCGCTGGCCCGCCGCCGTCGTCTTCGACCTCGACGGGACCCTCGTCGATTCGGCGCCCGACATCGCGGAGGCGCTGAACGAGGTCCTCGCGGAGGACGGTCGCCCGACCCACGCGCTGGCCCAGGTGCGCCGGATGGTGGGGCACGGCGTGCACCGCCTCGTGGAACGCGCCTACGGCGACGGCGCGCCGACGGACGTGGTCGCGGCCCGAACCGCGCGATTCGTGACGCGCTACGAGCCGCGCGCGGCGCGGCTGACAACGCTGACGGCGGGCGCGCCGGAGGCCGTGGCCGCCTGCCTCGCCCGAGGGGCGAAGGTCGCGGTGTGCACGAACAAGCCGGGTCCGGCCGCGGTTGCGCTGCTGCGGGGGCTCGACCTGCACGACCCCTTCCACGCGGTGCTCGGCGGCGACACGGGCCTGCCCCTCAAGCCGCATCCCGCCATGCTTCACGCAGTGCTCGACGGCTTCGGCGTGGGTCCGGAGGACGCGCTGTTCGTGGGAGACAGCAAGGTCGACCACGACTGCGCCCGCGCGGCGGGGGTGGCGGTCGTTCTCGTGCGCGGCGGCTATGGCGAGCACAGCGCCGACGACCTCGCCGCCGACGCCGTGATCGACTCGCTGCACGACCTCGAGGCAGTGCTGGCGCGGTTCGGAGATACCGGACGCGTCGCGACGGCGCGCTGAGCCGCCGGACCTCCCGGAGGAGCGTTGCCGGCGGCCCCACGCAGAGGCCCGCCGGCCCGCCGCTACCCCGTCAGCCAGCCCCGCAGCGCGCTGGTCCGGCACGGCCGCGACATCGCTCGTGTTTCAACAGGCGAAATTCCGGTTTACGTGGCGCAACAAGTGCGCCTACACTTTCGACTGATGGGGGCGACGGACGCCCGGTCCGTTCGCGCCTCCCTGTCATGACTTCAACCTGTCCTTTGAGGGGAGGAGAGGAATGGATCTCCAGCGTCGTCGTTTCCTGCTCACGTCGGTCGCGGCCGTCACGGTAGCCGCGCCGATCCTGTCCGCCACCGTCGCCCACGCCGCGGGCGACCCGATCCGCAAGATCGTGCTGGCCACCGCCTCCCAGGCGGCGGACCCGCAGGAGTTCCAGGCGGCCCAGCTGATCGCGCAGGAGTGGCGCAAGCTCGGTCTGGACGTCGAGGTGCGCGGCTTCCCGCGCCCGCAGCTGTCGGACCTCGTCTGGTACAACCGCCAGAAGTGGGACACGACGATGTGGCGCATGGTCGGCCGCCCCGAGCGCAGCGACCCGGACGAGCTCGTCTACAACCTCTTCCACTCCTCGACCGCCGAGAAGGGCTTCAACTTCGTCGGCTACGTGAACAAGGACTACGACACCGTCGCCGAGAACCAGCGCCGCGAGACCGATCCCGCCAAGCGCAAGCAGATCGTCGCCAAGGCGCAGGAGATGGTCGCGAAGGACGCTCCGTACGTGTTCCTCGTCCATCCGAAGAACACGGTCGGCTACCTGTCGAGCGTCATCAAGCCGGCCTCGGTCGTGGACCAGGGCGGCATCGGCATCCGCAATTTCTGGACGTTCGTGAAGGCCGAGCCGGCGGGCTCGGTGAAGGACATCATCGCGAACTCGACCGAGTCGCTGGTGTCGATCAACCCGCTCTACATCTCCGGCGCGCCGGACAGCTGGGTCACCGAGCTCGTCTGGGACCGCCTGATGCGCATCGGGCCGGACGGCCTCGCCAAGCCCTACGCGGCCAAGGACGTGAAGTGGGTCGACGCGACGACGCTCGACATCACGCTGCGCCCCGGCATGAAGTGGCATGACGGCAAGCCGGTGACGGTCGAGGACGTCATCTTCTCCTACGAGGCGACGATGGGCGACAAGTCGCCCATGTACAAGCCGTTCTCCAGCAACATCGCGGGCATGGAGAAGGTCGGCACCGACGGCGTGCGCTTCAAGCTGAAGGAGCCGAACGCATCGTTCCTGATCTCGACGATCGCCAAGATCAACCTGATCCCCAAGCACGTCTGGGAGCCGGTCCTGGCGGGCATGGCGGGCAAGCCGCAGAACGCCGAGACCTACCAGGAGCAGCAGCCCGTCGGCTCCGGCCCCTACAAGGTGGCGCGCTTCAAGCTCAACGAGGAGATCGTCCTCGAGAAGAACGCCAGCCACTGGGAAGCGCCGAAGTTCGACCGCTTCATCCTGCGCATCGTGCCCAACAACGAGGCGAGCCTCGGCATGCTGCGGCGCGGCGAGTTGAACTTCCTGTCCGACTACCGCGGCGACCCCAAGCTGCTGATGGACCTCGCCCAGCAGCAGAAGGACATCCAGGTCGCCTCGACGGTCGACATGGGCCTGCGCTTCGTCGGCCACAACCTGCGGCGCAAGCCGTTCGACGACCCGGCCTTCCGGCAGGCGCTGTCGGTGGCGGTCAACCGCAACCTGATGGCGCAGGCGGCGTGGAACGGCTTCGCCGTGCCCGCGTCGTCGATGATCTCGCCCGCCCTGCCCTTCTGGCACCAGGGGCAGCCGCCGAAGGCGAGCATCGACGAGGCCAAGGCCATCCTCAAGAAGGCCGGCTACGAACTGGTGGGCAACAAGCTCCACTACCCCAACGGCGTCAAGGAGACGCTCCAGCCGGAGTGATCCGCGTGCGGCGGCCGGCACGACCCGGCCGCCGCGTCCCGCCCTGCCCGCTGTCCGGAGTTCACGATGCGGTCGGTCGCCATCCGCTTCGCGCAGATGCTGCTCGTCCTCTGGGCGGTGGCGACGATCCTGTTCTTCCTCTTCCGGCTGATGCCGGGAGACCCCACGCTCGCCTACATCGACACCACCTTCACGGCCGAGCAGCAGGAAGAGCTGAGGAAGCAGTTCGGCCTCGACCGGTCGATGTTCGAGCAATACGTCATCTACTTCGCCAACGTGCTGCAGGGTGAGTTCGGCACATCGTTCCGCAGCAAGCGGCCGGTGTTCCAGATCATCTTCGAGGTGCTGCCGAACACGCTGGCGCTGACCTTCCTGTCCATCACGATCGCCTACATCTTCGGCGTCCTCGTCGGCGCGTGGCTCGCCTGGCGGCGGGGGTCCGTGGCCGAGGCGGTGGGCATCCCGCTGGTGCTGACCCTTCGCGCCGCGCCGGAGTTCTGGCTCGGCATGGTGCTGCTGGCCATCTTCGCCTTCGGGCTCGGCTGGTTCCCCTCCGGCGGCGCGAACTCGGCGGGCATGCAGTTCCCCTCGACCTTCGCCCGCCTCACCTCGACGGATTTCCTGGCCCACCTCGTGCTGCCGGCTGCGACGCTGGCCCTCTACCTCCAGGGCCTGCCGCTGCTGCTCATGCGCTCCAACATGCTGGACGTCCTGCAGGAGGACTACGTCATGATGGCGCGGATGAAGGGCCTGCCCGAGTGGCGCATCCTGCTGCTCCACGCCGCGCGCAACGCGCTGCTGCCCGTCGTCACGGCCTTCGCGCTGGGCCTCGGCGCCTCGGTCGGCGGCAACGTGGTGGTGGAGACCGTGTTCAGCTGGCCCGGGCTGGGACGTGTGCTGGTGGAAGCGGTCGCCTCGTCCGACTACCCGCTGGCGCAGGGCGCCTTCATGTTCATCGCCTTCATCCTCATCGTGATGAACTTCGTCGCCGACCTCCTCTACTCCGTCCTCGACCCGCGGGTGTCGCATGGCTGACGTCGCCGCCACGACACCGGTCGCCAAGCCCCGCCGGCGCATGCCGAGCCTCATGCGGGCGCTGCGGCTGCCGGAGAACGACCCGCTCGCCATCATCGGCGTGACGATTTACGTCGTCTTCCTGCTCGTCGCGCTGTTCGCCGACGTGCTGGCGAAGGACCCGTTCGAGATCCTTTTCACCGAGGACGGCAACCTCGCCGCCAACCTCGGCCCGAGCCTCTCGTTCCCCCTCGGCACGACCAACCTCGGCCGCGACATCTTCTCCCAGCTCGTCATCGGCACCCGCAGTGCCTTCGTCGTCGGGCTGACGGCGGCGGTGGCGGTGGTGGCGGTGGGCACCATCGTGGGGCTGCTCTCGGGCTATTTCGGCGGACTCGTCGACCAGATCCTGATGCGGCTCGCCGACATCGCGCTGGGCATCCCGTTCCTGCCCTTCGTCATCGTGCTCGCCGCCTTCCTCGGCCCGCAGACGCAGAACGTCGTCCTCGCCATCACCGTCCTGCTCTGGCCGAACACGGCGCGCGTCATCCGCTCGCAGGTGCTGACGCTGCGCGAGCGAGGGTTCGTCGAGGCGGCGCGCGTGGCGGGATCGAGCGACCTGCGCATCATCCGCGTCCACATCGCGCCCAACATCATGCCGCTCTCGCTGCTCTACGGGTCGATCGCCATCGGCTGGGCCATCCTGACCGAGGCGAGCGTCAGCTTCCTCGGCTTCGGGCCGTCCGACTCCATCTCGTGGGGCGCGATGCTGCAGGATGCCTACGCGTCGCAGGCGCTGTCGCGCGGCAGCTACAACTGGTTCGTGCCCCCGGGCCTCTGCATCGTCCTCGTCGTCGTCGCCGGCTTCTTCATCAGCCGCGGCTACGAGGAGGTCCTGTTCCCCAAGCTGAAGGACTGACCGATGTCCCTCCTCAGCGTCCGGGGCCTCGCCATCGACTACGCCACGAAGAACGGCACCCTCCACGCCGTGAGCCGCGGCACGCTCGACGTGAACGCCGGCGAGGTTGTCGGGCTCGTGGGGGAATCGGGCTGCGGCAAGACCACGCTGGCCCGCGCGCTCACCGGCGTGATCCCGAGGAACGCCACGTTCAAGGCCGGCAGCATCGCCTTCGAGGGACGCGACCTCCTCTCCGGCCCCGCCTCGGCGTGGCAGGACCTGCTGTGGCGCAAGATCAGCTTCGTGCCGCAGTCGTCGATGAACGCGCTCGACCCGGTCTACCGCGTCGGCTCGCAGATGACGGAGGTGCTGCGGCTGCGCGGCGGCTTCGACGCCGCCCGGGCGCGGGCGCGCAGCGACGAACTGTTCTCGATGGTGGGCCTCGACCCGCGGCGGGCCGGCGAGTACCCGCACCAGTTCTCCGGCGGCATGCGCCAGCGCGCCGCGATCGCCATGGCGCTGGCGCTGGAGCCGGCGCTCGTCATCGCCGACGAGCCCGTGACGGCGCTCGACGTCATCGTGCAGAGGCAAGTTCTCGACACCCTGCGCGACCTGCAGACCCGCCTCGGCGTCTCCGTGCTGCTGGTCACTCACGACATCAGCGTCGTGGCCTATGTCTGCGACCGGGTGGTCGTGATGTATGCCGGCGAGGTGGTCGAGTCCGGCACGACGCAGGCCGTGCTGGAGCAGCCGCGGCATCCCTACACGATGGGCCTGACCAACGCCTTCCCCGACCTCGAGCGGGCCGGCGGAGACCTCGCGCCCATCGCCGGCGCGCCGCCGGACCTGCGCTCTCCGCCCGCCGGGTGCCGCTTCGCGCCGCGCTGCCCATTCGCTCAGGCGCGCTGCCACGCCGAGCCGCCGCCCCTCACCGTCGACGCCGACGGCCATGCCAGCGCCTGCTGGCGGTCCGACGAGGCCGAGACCCTGGCCGAAACCGCGAAGGATGTGAGCACATGGACGCGTATGTCCGCGTCAGCGGCCTGAGCAAGGCCTTCCCGGTCAAGCGCTCGGTCGCGCAGACGCTGCGGGGCGAGCACCCGGTGGTCCATGCCGTGCGCTCCATCGACTTCGACCTCGCACCCGGAGAGACGGCGGGCCTGCTGGGCGAATCGGGCTGCGGAAAGACGACGACCGGGCGGCTGCTGCTGAAGCTCGTGGAGCCGACGGCCGGCAGCATCCGGATCGGCGAGCGCGACCTCGCGGGGCTCTCGGGCGAGGGATTGCGGGCTTTCCGCCGCGACGCGCAATTCGTCTTCCAGAATCCGTTCGACGCGCTCAACCCGCGCATCAGCATCGGCAACTCGCTGGCCGAGCCGATGATCAACGCGGGCATTCCGAAGGCCGACCACGTGGACCGCATCAAGCTCGTGCTGGAGCGGGTGCGACTGCGCGGAGGGACGGACCTGCTCGAGCGCTACCCGCACGAGATGTCGGGCGGGCAGCTGCAGCGCATCGTGCTCGCCAGGGCGCTGATCCTTGAGCCGCGTTTCATCGTCGCGGACGAGCCCGTCTCGATGCTCGACGTCAGCGTGCGCGCGGGCATCCTCAACCTGATGCGCGAGCTGCAGGACAGCCTGGGGCTCACCGCGATCTACATCTCCCACGACCTCGCGCTGGTGCGCTACGTGGCCCGGCGCACGATGGTCATGTACCTCGGCTCGCTGGTCGAGGACGGGGCGACCGAAGACGTCATCCGCGAGCCGCTGCATCCCTATACGCGTGCGCTCATCGCCGCCGTGCCGCTGCCGCGCGTCGACCAGTCGCGCGCCGCGCTGCCGCTGCGTCCGGGCACGCCGGACGCGCGGAAGGTGGGCCAGGGCTGCCCGTTCTTGAACCGCTGCCCGGCGGCCATGGCCGTGTGCGAGGCCGAGCGGCCGCCCCTCGTCTCCGTCGCCGGCGGCCGTCGCGTCGCCTGCCACCTCGTGCCGGCCGCGGGTCCCGCGCCCGCCGACCGGCTCGCCCCTGCCGCGTAACGCTTGGGAGGATCAAGAAGAATGTCCAGCCTCGACCAGCAGGCCCGCGCCCTCGTCTCCGCCGACGACCTGATGGACACCTGCGCGAAGCTCTGCGCCCTCGGCGAGAAGGTCGCCGGCAGCGCCGAGGAGGAGAAGGCCTGCGCCATCCTCACCGCGGCGCTCGACCAGTACGGCATTCCCTACGAGGTGCACCGCTTCCAGTCGTTCATCTCGGCGCCGGTCTCCGCGAGCCTGGCGCTCGCCACCGCAGGCGGACCCATGGAGATCGAGGCCGTGGGCGTGGCGTTCGGGCTGTCGACGCCGCCGGGCGGCGTGACCGGCCCGCTCGTCGACGTGGGAGACGGCGGCGAGGCCGACTACGCCGGCAAGGACGTGAAGGGCAAGATCGCGCTCGTCGGCAAGCTGCCCTCCCCGCACAACGCGCTGCTGGCGGCGAAGCACGGCGCCATCGGCATGGTGTCGATGTCGGCGGGCAAGCAGCGGCACAAGATGATCATCACGCCGGTGTGGGGCACGCCGGAGTTCGACCAGGCGGCCAGCATCCCGAAGCTGCACGTCGTCTCGATCAGCGGGCACGACGGCGCGCGCATCCGCGAGGCGCTGGCGAAGGGCCCCGTCGAGGCGACGCTGAAGACCGAGGTCGACACGCGCTGGCGCGAGGTTCGGCTCCCCGTGGCGGAGATCCGGGGCCGGGAGCCTGAGTACCTGCTGGTCGGCGCGCACTACTGCTCCTGGTTCGACGGCTCGACGGACAACGTCACGGGTGACGCCTGCATTCTCGAGCTCGCCCGCGTCCTCAAGCAGTTCGAGGGCAAGCTGCGCTACGGCTTCAGGATCGCGTGGTGGCCGGGCCATTCGCATGGCCGCTATTCCGGCTCGACGTGGTTCGCCGACACGTTCCACGAGGACCTGCGGCGCAACGCCATCGTCTACTTCAACATCGACTCGCCGGGCGTCCGCGGCGCCACCGTGTACGTGCCGCGCCACCAGATGGCGGAGGTCGGCGACTTCAACGAGGCGATGACCAAGGAGATCACCGGCTGGTCGACGATGACGAGCAGCAAGGCGCAGCTCGCCATCGGCAAGCGCGGCGACAAGTACGTCAGCGCCACGCGGCCCTCGCGCGCCGCCGACCAGTCGTTCTGGGGCATCGGGCTGAGCTCGATGTCGGTCTACAGCATGCTGACGCCGGACCATCCGGACCGCGACCCGAACGTCGGCGGCTCGGGCGGCGCGTGGTGGTGGCACTCGGAACACGAGACGATCGACAAGGTCGACCCGGCGATCCTCGTGCAGGACACGCAGCTCTACGCCTCGATCCTGCTGCGCATGGCGACGGCGGACGTGCTGCCCTTCCGCATCAGCGCCATCGCGCAGGACTTCTCGGATTCGCTGCGCGAGTACCGGGAGGGGGCCGGCGACCGGTTCGACTTCGGGCCGGTCGAAAAGGCCGTGGCAGCCTACCGCAGCGCTGCCGAGCGGCTGGAGGCGAGCCTCGCGGGGGCGACGGAGGAAGGGCTCACGCGCGCGGCCAACCGGCTGATGCTGCGCGTCACGCGGGTGCTGAACCCGATTCTCTACCAGGACCTGCCCGGGCACCTGCATGACCCGGCGCTCGGCTCCCGCTCGCTGCCGAGCCTGAAGGCTGCCCTGACGCTGGGCCGGCTCGATCCCGCCTCGGACGCCTGCCGCTTCGCCGTGGCCGGCCTGCAGCGGCGGGTCAACGCCGTCATCGCCCAGCTGGGCGAGGCGACGGCGCATGTCGAGGACTTCCTCGCCACGCGGCTGAAGAAGGCGGGGTGACGGGCGAACCGTCCCTCCCCGCCTCCGGCGCGGCCTACCGGACGGCGACGAGCACCTTGCCCGCGTCGCCGCGCTCGGCCGCCTCGTGCGCCTCGACGATCCGGTCGAGCGGGAACGTGGTCATTCGCGGGTGGCGGAGCCATCCCTCCGCGAGGGCGGCGGTGAGGTCGGCGATGGCCTGCGCGCGGGCCTCGTCCGGCAGGCAGTAGCCCTGCACGATGCGGAAGTTCAGCCCCTTCGGCGCGATGGCGTAGTAGGGGAAATTGAACTCCCGCACGCGGGTGGACGAGTAGCTCGCGATGGTGGCATTGAGGCCGGCGACGGCGATGTCGAGCGCCAGGTTCTCGCCCAGGTCGACCTCGACGATCCGGTCGACGCCCTTCCCGCCGTTCGCCGCCAGGATTGCCTCGGCAGCGCGTGGATCGCGGTAGTCGACGGCATGGTGGGCGCCGACGTCGAGCGCCGCGGTGCGCTTTTCCGGCGAGGAACCCGTGGCGATGACATGGGCCCCGGCGTGGCGCGCGAACTGCACCGCGTAGGAGCCGACGGCTCCCGCTCCGCCATGCACCAGCACCGTCTTGCCGGCGACGGGACCGTCGGCGAACACGGCGCGGTGGGCGGTGCAGGCAGGAATGCCGAGGCAGGCGCCGACATCGAAGGACGCGGCGTCCGGCAGCGGGACGACCTGCGCCGCGGGAACGAGGCAATGGTCGGCGGCGGTGCCCTGCCCCTCGGTCTCCGCGTTCCATAGCCAGACGCGCCGGCCCGGCGCCAGACCCGTCACGCCCGGCCCCAGCGCCTCCACCACGCCCGCGCCGTCGGCGTGCAGAACCATGCGGGCGCTGCGCGGCTTGTAGCTCGCCCAGCCGGCCCGGCGCTTGGTGTCGGACGGATTCACCGCGGAGCGGTGGATCGCGACGAGCACCTCGCCGGGACCCGGTCGCGGAACGGGGCGGGTCTCAACCCGGATGACGTCCCGGGCGGGACCCGTGTCCTCGTAGTAGGCGTAGCGCGAGACGGCCAAGTCTGCGGTCATGAGAAGGCATTCCCCTCATCCGGAGCCCGCTCCGGACGTGTTATTGTGTGAAAAGCGATTTCAATGTACGCAACAATCCCATTGCGTCGAGGGCGCGCGGCCACCGGACGGCGCGTTCCCGTCACGGACACCTTGCGCGGCCATGCCCTACACGATCTCAGCGGTGGACAGAGCCCTGGCCCTTCTGGAGGCCCTCGCCGAGCATCCCGGCCTGAGCGTGACCGAACTGGCGAACGTGACGGGCAACACCAAGAGCCTCGTCTTCCGCCTGATGTTCACGCTGGAGCAGCGGGGCTACGTCATCAAGGACGCCGCGTCGCGCACCTATACGCTGGGCTACCGGCCGATCTTCCTCGCCGCGAGCGCGCAGGACAACGTCGCGCTGATCCGGGCCGCGGGCCCCTTCCTCGACGAGCTCGCCCGCCACAGCGGCTACCAGGTGAACCTGCTGGTGCGCGACGGGCTGCACAGCGTCTGCGTGGCGCTGCGCAGCGCCCGCGACAGCGGCCGGCTCTACGCCCAGGTGGGCCGGCGCGGGCCCCTGCACGCGGGCGGCGGGCCGAAGATCCTGCTGGCCTTCGCGCCCGAAGACATCCGCGAGCAGGTGCTGGCGGGGCCGCTGGAGAAGTACACCCCCACCACGACCAGCGACCCTGCGGCGCTTCGCGAGCGTCTCGCCCGCATCCGCGAAACCGGTCGCAACGACAGCCGGGGCGACCTCGACGCCAACGGCTTCTCCTTCGCCTCGGCGATCCACGACCGCAACGGCGAGGTGGTCGCGGCGGTCAGCGTCGCCGGCACGCTGGACAAGCTCGAGGCGGGCCTTGAGCCGCGGCTGCGGCAGATGGTGCACGACGCGGCAGGGCGCATCTCGGAGGCGATCGGCTTCCGTCATCGCCTCCCCAGCGCCGTCTGAACGCCGTCGCTCCGGCCCTTCCGCGCTCGATCACCGGCCCTCGTCCGCGCTGCGTGCATGGCGCCGCCCCATCTACAGCGGCTGCGGCACGGCTTCGCGCTTGCCACCTTCCGGCAGAGTGTTATCGTCGCTCTGCGAAATCGCGTTTCACTTGGTGAAACAATTCAGACGACCGGCGGGAGGGAAAAACATGAGCCAGGCCGACATCGTTTCCGAGGTGTCCCTCGACGTTCCGTGGGCCCTTGTCGAGCGCTTCGCCGGGTTCCCGCGCTGGAAGCCTTCGGACGTCAACGCCGGCGCGGACATGATCATCGACGCGCTGAAGAAGGCCGGGGTGCCGGTGACGGTGCATGAGGCCGAGATCTACCTCTCGGTTCCCTTCGACGCGCGGGTGAAGGCGGGCGGGCGCACCATCCGGGCGAAGCCGCCGGCCTACTCCGTCGACTGCCGCAAGGGCGTCACGGCACCCATCGTCCACGTGCCCGCCACCTACTCCCGGTCGATCGGGTCGCTGTTCCACAAGAACCAGGACCCGGCGCTCTCCGACGAGAACCGGCTGCGCGGCAAGATCGTCATCTCCGAGGGCTTCGCCTTCCCGCAGAAGATTCGCGAGTTCGAGGAGAAGGGCGCCATCGGCGTCATCGCCATGAACCCGGGCGTCGACATCCACTGGGGCATCTGCACCTCGGTGTGGGGCACGCCGGACCTCGACGACCTGCCCCGCAAGCCGAAGATCCCGGTCGTGGCGGTGAACAACCCCGACGGCAAGGCGCTCATCGAACTCGCCGCGAAGGGCGAGAGCGTCACCATCGAGACGGAGATGGAGGAAGGCTGGTACGTCCAGAAGCTTCCCGTCGTCGAGATCAGGGGCAGCGTCGAGCCCGACAAGTTCGTGCTGCTGCACGGCCACTATGACAGCTGGGACGTCGGCGTCGGCGACAACGCCACGGGCGACGCGACGATGGTCGAGATCGCCCGCGTGCTGTGGAAGAACCGCTCCAGCCTGCGCCGCACCGTGCGGATCGCATGGTGGCCGGGCCACTCGACGGGCCGCTACGCGGGATCGACGTGGTTCGCCGACAAGTTCGCCATCGACCTCGACGAGAACTGTGTGGCCCAGGTGAACTGCGACAGCCCCGGCTGCCGCTGGGCGACCGTGTTCAAGGACGTGTCCTGGATGCCGGAGACCGAGCGCTACGTGCAGGGCGTCATCAAGGACGTCTGCGGCCTCGACAGCCACGGCGAGCGTCCGCACCGCGCCGGCGACTACTCGTTCAACAACATCGGCATCTCGAGCTTCTTCATGCTGAGCTCGACCATGCCGGATGACCTGCGGGCCGAGAAGGGCTACTACGCGGTCGGCGGCTGCGGCGGCAACATCGCCTGGCACACCGAGAACGACACGATCGAGATCGCCGACCGGGACATCCTGCTGCGCGACATGAAGGTCTACCTCGCCTCGGTGCTCGGCGTCGCTAACGCGGAGTTCCTGCCCTTCGACTGGCGGGCGACGACGAAGGAGTTCGGCGAGACGCTGGGCCGCTACGCCAAGGCCGCCGGTGACGCCTTCGATTTCTCGACCGCCCGGGAGGCGCTCGCAGCGCTCGAGGCATCGCTGGAGCGCTTCTACGGACGCGTCGCGGCCCGGACGATCGACCCCGCGTCGGCGAACGCCGCGATCATGGGGCTCGCCCGCATCCTCGTGCCGATCAACTTCACGGTGGTGCCGCGCTTCCGGCACGACCCGGCGACGCCGGTGAAGCCTCTGCCGACGCTCGCCGTGGCGGAGGACATCGCCGACATGGCGCCGCCGCACCAGGGCTTCGCCAGGGTGCACCTCGGCCGCGGTGCGAACCGCTTCGTGGCCGCGATGCGCGCCGCGCAGCGCCTCGTCGACGCCGCCTGAGCCCCCACCTTCCAACGCCCCCGAGGACGTCGGCATGACGATAGCCCTTCGCGCGTCGCAGGAGCGGGCCGGCGCCGGCCGCTGCGATCCCGTCACCCTGGAGATCGTGCGCGGCGCCATCCGCGCGGCGCAGGCCGAGATGGAGGCGCTCATCGAGCGCACCGCCATCAGCGCCTTCATCCGCGAGAAGAAGGACTTCTACACGGCGCTGTTCGACGCCGACGGGGTGATGGCGGTGGGCTCCAACGTCCCCGTCTTCGCCGACATGACGAGCCCGGTCTTCGCGCTCTTCCCCAAGGAGACGATGAAGCCGGGCGACCTCTACTGGTACAATGACTGCTACGGCTCGCGCGGCGCCGTCTCCCACTCCAACGACCAGGTGCTGATCGCGCCGGTGTTCCACGAGGGCCGGCGCTGCGCCTTCGTGATGGGCTGGGCCCACTTCGCCGACATCGGCGGCATCCGGCCGGGCTCGATCAGCCCGGACGCGACCGACATCTACCAGGAAGGCATCATCGTCCCGCCGACGAAGCTCGTCGACGCAGGCGTGACGAACGAGGCGGCGCTCGCCATCTTCCACCGCAACTCCCGGTTCCCGGACCAGAGCCGCGGCGACCTGCGCGCACTCGTCGGCAGCGTCGAACTGGGCGTGAAGCGGATCGGCGAGATCGTCGGACGCTTTGGCGCGGACATCGTGGAGGACGCGCTGGCGCAGCTGCTGGAGCGCACGCGCAAGCTGGTGCGCTCGAAGCTCGCCGAGACCTTCCCCTACGGCACGCACCGCTTCACGGACGCCATCGACGGCGACGGGCACGGCAGCGGCCCAGTGAAGATCCGCTTCGCGCTCACCCGCGAGAAGGCGGCCGACGGCGAGGACCGGTTCATCCTCGACGCGACGGCGACCGACGACCAGACGGTCGGGCCGGTGAACTTCCTGATGAATCCCGGCGTGCCCGGCATGGCGCTGGGGCTGTACTACCTCGGCGGCGATCCCGGGCAGGTCTGCAACGCCGGCGGGCCGCAGGCGCTCGACGAGGTGCGGCTGCGCGAGGGCTCGCTGCTGTGGCCGCGCTTCCCGGCCTCGCTCGGCATGCGCGGCCTCACCATGATGCGCGTGCTGGCGACGCTCAACGGCCTCGTCAACGCGGCAGGCGGCGGCGCGCCGGCGGCCCACTCGGCCTACGTCATCTCCATCATGCGCGGCACCTACCGCACCGACGCCGGCACGCTCGACCGCTTCCTCCTCGCCGACGGCCTCGGCGTCGGCTACGGGGCGCGGCCGACGGCCGACGGCATCGACGCCGTCTACTTCGTGGCGCAGGAGAACTACCCCGTCGAGTTTCTCGAGGTCGGCTACCCGGTGCAATTGCGCGCCTACGGCGTCGTGAAGGACAGCGGCGGCGCCGGGCGCCATCGCGGCGGCTGCGGCGTGGTGCGCGAGTACGAGATCCTCGCGGAGGAGGCCGTCATGGCCATCCGCATCGACTGCGTGAAGAACCCGCCCTGGGGCATCGCCGGCGGCATGTCCGGCGGCAGCGGCCGCGCCGTCATCAACCCTGGCACGCCGGAGGAGCGGGTTCTCGCGCCGCTTTCGGACGGCAACAAGCTGAAGCGCGGCGACATCCTGCGCATCGAGACCGGCGGCGGCGGCGGATACGGCCATCCGCATGACCGTCCCCCGGCCGAGGTGCTGGAGGACGTCGAGGGCGGCTTCGTCAGCCGCGAGGCGGCAGAACGGCTCTACGGCGTCGCCATCGATGGCCACCGCGTCGACGAGGCCCGCACCGCCGCGCTGCGCGCGGCCCGATATCCGGCCAAGGCCTTCCACCGGAACGAGTACGTCGATGTCCTCTCCTGAGCCGCGCACCGTCGTCGCCGTCGATATCGGCGGCACCTTCACCGACATCGCCCTCCTCGAACCGTCGAGCGGGCGCGTCTGGCGCGCCAAGACTCCCAGCGTGCCGGAGGATCCCTCGCGCGCCTTCATGACCGGCGTCGGGCTGGCCCTGGACCTCGCCGCCGCGAGCCACGGCGGCGTCGAGCGCGTCCTGCACGGCACCACCGTCGCCACCAACATGATCCTGGAGGGCAAGGGCGCGCTGACCGCCCTCGTCACCACGCGCGGCTTCCGGCATGTGCTGGAGATCGGCCGGCAGGACATCCCGCGCAAGGCCAACCTCTACGCCTGGGTGAAACCGGAGCGGCCGGTTCCCGCGTCGCGCGTGATCGAGGTGGCGGAGCGCGTCGGCCCCGGCGGGGCGGTGCTGGAGCCGCTCGACGAGGCGTCCGTCGCGGCGGCGGCCGAGGAGTGCCGGCGGCTCGGCGTCGCCGCCGTGGCCGTGTGCCTGCTGCACTCCTTCGCCAATCCAGAGCACGAGCTGCGGGTCGCCGCGCTCCTGCGCGAGGCGCTGCCCGGCGTCGCGGTGACGGCGTCGGTCGACATCCTGCCGGTGGTGCGGGAGTTCGAGCGCTCGCTCGCGACAGTGCTCAACGCCTCGGTGATGCCCGGCGTGTCCACCTACGTCACGCGGCTGGAGGAGCGGCTGAAGGCGGCGGGCGTCGCGGCGCCGCTGCTGCTGATGCAGTCGAACGGCGGCGTCGCGGGGTCGCGGACCATCCGCAAGGCCCCGGCGCTGACCGCGCTCTCCGGCCCGGCGGCCGGCGTGGTGGGCGCGCGCGGTGTGGCGGCAGCCTGCGGCATCGGCGACCTGATCACCGTCGACATCGGCGGCACCAGCGCCGACATCTGCCTGATCAAGGACGGCGAGGTGGGCCTCACCCAGCGCGGGCAGGTGGGCGAGTGGCCCCTTCCCCTGCCGATGCTGGACATGGTGACCATCGGCGCCGGCGGCGGGTCCATCGCCCGCATCGTCGACGGAGCCCTGCTCGTCGGGCCGATGAGCGCCGGGGCACGGCCCGGTCCCGCCTGCTACGGGCATGGCGGCACGGAGCCGACGGTGACGGACGCCCACGTCGCGCTCGGCACCCTGCCGGACCGGCTGCTCGGCGGCCGCATGGCGCTCGACGTGGAGGCGTCCCGCCGGGTGATCCGGGAGAAGGTGGCCGACCCGCTCGGCCTCACCATCGAGGAAGCGGCGCGCGGCATCCTCGCCATCGTCGACAGCAACATGATGGGCGCCCTGCGCGTGGTCTCGGTCGAGCGCGGGCACGACCCGCGCGACTTCACGCTGGTGCCCTTCGGCGGCGCCGGGCCGCTGCATGGCTGCTCGCTCGCCGAACTGCTGGGGGCACCGCGGGTCCTGATCCCGCCGGCGCCGGGCGTGCTGTGCGCGGACGGGCTGCTCGCCGCCGACCTGAAGTCCGAGTTCAGCCGGACGCTGCCGAAGGCTGGGCCGGTCGTTCCGCACGAGGTGGAGGCGATCTTCGCCGACCTCGAGGCGCAGGCGATGGCGTGGTTCGACGAGGAGGAGGTCGAGGCCGGCGCCCGGCTCACCGCCCGCGTCGTGATGATGCGCTACAAGGGCCAGGGCGGGGAACTCGCCGTCACGTGGGCCGGCACCCGGGAGGCGGCGGAGGCCGCCTTCGGCCGGGCGCACGAAGAGCTCTACGGCTTCTCGCTTGAGGCGCCTATCGAGGCCGTCACGCTCCGCGTCGAGGCGGCGGGCCGCATGCCGGCACCCGGGCGCGTGCTGCTGCCGGCCGGCACGGGGGCCCGCCCCGTCGACCGGCGCAGCGTCGTGCTGCCCGGCGGACCGGCGGAGGTGCCCGTCTACGATCGCGCCGGGCTGGGCGCCGGAGACCGCTTCGACGGTCCGGCCATCCTCATGCAGCTCGACGCCACGACCTACGTGGCGCCGGGCTGGAGAGGTGAGGTGCATCCCTCCGGCTCGATCATTCTCACTCGCGGCTGAGCCGGAGGCGACCATGACCCACACCCCCTCCCCCGGCGCGACGCCGGCCGGCCTCGACCAGGTGTTCGCCCACATCCGGGCGAACGAGGAGAGCTTCATCCGGCGGGTGATGGACTATGTCCGGCACCCGTCGATCAGCGCCCACGACATCGGCATCCGCGAGGTGGCGGCGATGCTGGTGGAGATGCTGAAGGGGCTCGGCTTCGAGGCCGAGGCCCTGCCGACGGCGCACCATCCGATGGTGCTCGGCCGCTGGGAGAAGAAGCCCGGCGCGCCGACGGTGCTGCTCTATGGCCACTACGACGTGCAGCCTCCGGATCCGCTCGACCTGTGGGTGAGCCCGCCCTTCGAGCCGACCATCCGCGACGGACGCATCTGGGCGCGCGGCATCGGCGACAACAAGGGCCAGCACTTCGCCCAGCTGATGGCGATCGAGTCTCACCTGAAGGTGCACGGGGAGCTGCCGTGCAACGTGATCTTCCTGCTCGAGGGCGAGGAGGAGATCGGCAGCCCGCACATCGCCTCCTTCGTCGAGCAGCACCGCGACCGGCTGAAGGCCGACCTCGTCGTCACCGCCGACGGGCCGCTGCACGAATCCGGCCGGCCTACGATCACCTTCGGCGTGCGCGGGGTCGCCTCGTTCGAGCTGCGCGCGAAGGGCGCGAAGCGTGACCTGCACTCCGGCAACTTCGGCGGCGTCTCGCCGAACCCGATCTGGACGCTCGTCCACCTCCTCGGGACGATGAAGAACGCCGCCGGGGAGATCACCATCGAGGGCTTCCACGACCGCATCGTCCCGCCCTCCGACCTCGCCCGGAAGGCCGCCGCCGCGCTGCCGATGACCCGCGAGGCGGTGATGGAGGAGCTCGCCCTGAAGCGCCTCGACGCGCCGCAGGACCGGCGAGTGGCGGACCGGCTGATGTTCCATCCCACGCTCACCATCAACGGCCTGCATGGCGGCTACGGCGGGCCGGGGTCCAAGACCGTGCTGCCCTGCGAGGCCTTCGCCAAGTGCGACATCCGCCTCGTGGAGGCGATGACGCCCGCCGACGTCTTCGAGAAGGTCGCCGCGCACATCAGGAAGCACGCGCCGGAGGTGGAGTTCATCCCGATGAACGGGATGCTGCCCTCGACCACGCCGCTCGACTCGCCCTTCGCCGGGCCCATCCGGGAAGCCATCGTCGACGCCCAGGGCGTCGAGCCGCTGCTCTATCCGAGCGCGGGCGGCAGCCTTCCCGACTACGTCTTCACCAAGATCCTGGGGACGGACGCCTTCGTGGTGCCCTACGCGAATGCCGACGAGGCGAACCACGCGCCGAACGAGAACCTGAAGCTCGAGTGCTACCTGAACGGCATCAGGACCGGCGCGGCGCTGCTGAGCCGACTGGGGCGGCTTCCGCCGCGCTGACCGGGGAGTACGCGCGGCGCGGCGTCGCGCCACCGTTGCCGGGCACGGATTTTCCGTGAAGTCTGGCCCGGCGCGCCCGGGCCGTCCGCCTGCGGCCCGACGCAGGAGGACCGGCCCGCGTGCCGAACGCCCCACCCCTCGCCGACGGCCGGCGTACCATGCTGACGCTGCGTCAGATCGAGGTCGTGCGCGCGGTGATGATCGCCGGCACGATCGCCGGCGCCGCCCGGCTCCTCGGCGTCTCGGCCCCCGGCATCAGCCGCCTCATCAAGTACACGGAGCGCTCGCTGAAGCTGAAGCTCTTCGAGCGCACCCAGAACCGCTACTTCCCCACCCGGGCGGCCGAGGACATCTTCGAGCAGATCAACGCGGTCTACGCCCGCGTCGACGACCTGCAATACGTGCTGCGGCAGATCGACCGGGGCGCCGGCACGGCCTTCCAGCTGGCATCCGTCCCGTCCATGTCCAACGTCATGGTGCCGCGCGCGCTGGGGCGCCTGCGCGAGCGCTTTCCCGAGCTCGGCATCGACCTCGACGTGATCAAGGTGCAGGAGGCGCAGGACTACCTGCTGCTCAACAAGTGCGAGCTCGCGGTGCTGAGCTACGGCTTCGAGCACCCCGGCATCGATGTCGTGCCGCTGGTCGAGGGGCGGCTGCGGTGCGTCGTGCCGGAGGACCACCCGCTGGCGGCCTTCGACACCGTGAGCGCCCGCGACATCGCGCGCTATCCGCTGGTCGGCGTGACACCGGATGACCCGTACGGGCGCATCACCACCGACGTGTTCCGGCAGCTCGGCATCCCCTTCACCATCTCCATCCACGTGCGCTTCGGCGTCACCAGCATCGGCCTCGTGCGCTCCGGCCTCGGCGTGGCGATCATCGACCCCTTCGCCGTGGCAAGGGGCAACCTCCCGGGCGTGAAGGTGCTGCGCATCCGCGAGCCGACGCGGTTCACGAGCTTCGTCGCCACCCGCGCCGACCGGCCGCTGTCGCGCCACGCCGAGCTCTTCATCGGCCTGCTGCGCGAGGAGATGGAGGCGGAAGTCCGCGAGGCGGCAGTGTGAACATGATGTTATGTCGGGCGCAAGAAAAGGTCATCGCGGTATGGGCCAATCGGTGCATACTGCGCGCTGACGTCCTCCCGAAGCCGTCCGCAACGAGACGGTGCCGGCGGGGACGACCGGAACAAGGCCCGGCCGCCGCATGAGCCGGACCTGCGAGGGAGGACAACGCTGATGTCGAATCGAACCGTGAATCGCCGGATGGCCGTGCTCGGCCTCGCCGCAGGCGCGCTCGCCGCACCGGTGCTGACGACGCCCGTGCTGGCGCAGGATACCGTCTTCATTCCCAACATCGTCGAACTGTCGGGCGCCGGCGCCGTGTCGGGCACCAACTGGCGCGACGGCATCATCCTCGCCGTCGAGGAGATCAACGCCAAGGGCGGCATCCTCGGCAAGAAGCTGAACGTGCCCCACCTCGACACCCAGAGTGACGCCAGCGTGGCGCGCGCGCAGGTGCAGAAGGTGATGGACGACAAGCCCTATGTGATCCTCGGCCCGGTGTTCTCCGGCTCGGTGCTCGTCACGATGAACCTCGCGCAGCAGAACGAGATCCCGGAGATCGTCGGCGGCGAGGCGGCGGCCATCACGCAGAAGGGCAACCCCTACGTGTTCCGCACCTCCTTCGGCCAGCAGTTCTCGATGCCGAAGATCGCCAACTACATCCGCGACGGCCTCAAGGCGAAGAACGTCGCCGTGCTGTGGGTCAACAACGACTTCGGCAAAGGCGGGCGCGACAACTTCATGAAGGAGATGGCGGCGCGCGACATCAAGGTCGTCGCCGACATCTCGACGGAGTCGGGGCAGGTCGACTTCGCCGCCGACGTCGTGAAGCTGAAGGCCGCCAACGCCGACGCGGTGTTCGTCTACACGAACGAGGAGGAGAGCGCCCGCTTCCTCAAGGAGGCGCGCAAGCAGTCGCTGAAGGGCGCGCTGATCGGCGAGACGACGCTGCTCTCGCAAAAGGTGATCGAGCTCGCCGGCGACTCCGCCAACGGCGTGAAGGGCCATGTCGGCCTCTCCGCCGACGCCCCGGTGGCCTCGCTCAAGGAGTTCGGCGAGAAGTTCAAGAAGCGGTTCAACTACGCGAACGACCACAACGGCATCAAGGGCTACGTCGCGGTCTACACGATCAAGCACGTCACCGAGAAGCTCGGGAAGTTCGACAGCAAGGCCTTCGCCGCGGCGATGAAGGACCTGACGATCACGCCCGCCCAGGAGCCCGGCATCCTGATGGAGGCGACCTGGGACAAGAACGGCGACATCGACCGCGCAAGCTTCCTCGGCGAGGTGGTCGGCGGCAGCCAGAAGATCGTCGAGGTGCTGCCGAAGCTGAAGTGACCGGCGCAAGCCGTCATTTCCGAGGCTGACGGCCGGCGAGGCATCGCCGGCCGCCCATCGGGGATTTGCCCATGCCCGTGCTGCAACTGCTCGTGTCAGGACTGGCGACCGGCGCGATCTATGCGCTGATCGCGGTCGGCTTCTCGCTGATCTGGCAGACGTCGCAGACGATCAATTTCGCGCAGGGCGAATTCGTCATGGTGCCGGCGTTCTTCGTCCTCGTGGCGATGAACCTCGGCCTCCCCTTCCCGCTCGCGGCACTCGCCGGCATCGCCGTCTCGATGCTGGTGCTGGGCGTGCTCTTCAAGCGGGTGATCGTCGACCCGATGCTGCGCCACGGGGTGCTGCCGCTGGTGGTGGCGACGATTGCGCTGTCGCTCTTCATGCGGGAGGCGGTGAAGGACTTCTACTCCTCGCAGGCGCAGCCCTTCCCCTCGCTCGTCGCCGACGCCGACATCACCATCCTCGGCACCGTGTTCTCGGCGCAAAGCCTCGCGGTGCTGGTCGCGGCCGTCACGGTCGTCGTCGCGCTGCACCTCTTCCTGCAGCACACGCGTCTCGGCCGGATGATGCAGGCCACGGCGCAGAACCCCTCGGTCGCCCGCATCCTCGGAATCGAGGTGGAGCGGATGATCCTCTACACGTTCCTCATCAACTCCGTTCTCTGCGCGGTGGCCTCGATCCTGATCAGCCCGATCTACCTCGCCAAGTTCACCAACGGCGAGGTGCTGGGCCTCGCCGCCTTCGTCGCCGCCATCATCGGCGGCTTCAACCAGGTGCGCGGCGCCATCCTCGGCGGCGTGCTGCTCGGCGTGCTCGACAACCTCTGCGCGGCCTACGTGTCGGCGCAGTACCGCTCGGCGGTTCCGCTGCTGCTGCTCGTCGTGGTGATCCTGTTCCGGCCGCAGGGCCTCCTCGGGCGCATGGAGGAGCGGACCGTATGAACGGCCTGCGCATCCTCGGCTGGCTCGCGGCCGTCGCAGCCATCGCCTTCCTGCTGACGGCGCCGATGTTCCTGCGCTCCTACGGCGTCTACCTGCTCGCGCTGTGGGCGGTGACGACCATCGCCGCGCTCGGCCTCAACCTGACCCTCGGCTATGCGGGCCAGATCTCGCTGGCGCAGGGTGCCTTCGTCGGGATCGGGGCCTACACCACGGCGCTTATGACCGGGGCCGGCGTGCCCTACTTCGTCGCCTTCGCCTGCGCCGGCGGCCTGTGCTTCGCCGTCGGCTGGTGCCTTGGCTACCCGGCGCTGCGCGTGCAGCACCACTTCCTTGCCTTCGTGACGCTCGCCTTCACGACGCTGGTGTTCCTGCTGCTGCGCAACGAGCAGTGGCTGACGAACGGCATCTACGGCATCAACGACATCCGCCGGCCGACGGTGCTGGGCTTCTCCACCAACCGCAACGCCGACTTCTACTACTTCGCGCTCGCCATGCTGGCCGTGTTCGCCTTCGTGAAGTGGTGGATCGTGCGCTCGCCATGGGGCCGCGCCTTCGTGGCGCTGCGCGAGAACCCGCTGCGGGCCGCCTCGCTCGGGGTCAACGTGCGGCGCTACACGCTCATGGCCTTCGCCATCGGCTCGGCCTTCGGCGGCTTCGCGGGGGCCCTCTACGCGCCGCTCGTGCAGTTCATCGAGCCGAACTCCTTCCAGCTTACCTACTCGCTGAAGTTGCTGCTGATGGTGCTCGTTGGCGGCGCCGGCACCATGCTCGGCCCGTTCTTCGGCGCGCTGGTGGACCTGCTGCTGCCGGAGTGGCTCCGCTTCACGCAGGGCTACTACCTGCTGATCTACTCGGCGCTGGTCGTGCTGCTGATGATCGTGTGCCCGAAGGGCATCACCGGCCTCTTCACCATGCTGCGCGAGCGCCTCTATCGGCCTGCGAAGGCGAAGACGCCGGCCCCCGAGACGACCGCCCGTTCGACGACGTGAGGACATCCATGCGAAAGACGATGACCCTGTGCGACGAGGATGCCCGCGTCGCCATCGACACGATCCGCGCGGCGCTGGCGGCGCGCGGCAAGACGGCGGTGATCGCGGTCGTCGATTCCCATGGCGAGACCATCGCCATCCTGCGCATGGGCAGCGCGCCGCTGAGTTCGGTCGCGGTGGCGACCAACAAGGCCTATTCGTCGGCGCGGCTGCGCCGCCCGTCTGCCGATGTCGGCCGGCGCGTCCGCCATCCGGAGAACGGCATCGACATCGCCTACTATGGCGACCCCCGCTACACCGGCTTCGGCGGCGGCCTTCCCGTCGTCGTCGACGGCGAGGTCGTGGGCGCTGTCGCCGTCAGTGGCCTCTCCGACGCGGAGGACGAGGAGCTCTCCGCCCTCGGCATCGCCGCCATCTTGAACGCCGCGCGTGCGGCACAGGCCGTCTGATCGTCGAGGTTGCCATGGCGTCCCAGGACCGCTTCCTGCTTGCCGGCGTGATGGGCCATCCCGTCATGCACTCCCGGTCCCCGAAGCTGCACAACTACTGGTTCGAGCAGCACGGGCTGCTGGGGACGTATGTGCCGCTCGCCATCAAGCCCGAGGGGCTCGTGGCGGCGCTCAAGGCGCTGCATCCGCTCGGCTTCGCCGGCTGCAACATCACCGTGCCGCACAAGGTCGCGGCGATGTCGGTGATGGACACGATCGACCCGATGGCGAAGCGCATCGGCGCGCTCAACTGTGTCGTAGTCGGCGCGGACGGATCGCTGCACGGCACCAACAACGACGGCTTCGGCTACATCGCCAGCCTGCGCGAGGCGGACCCGACGTGGCGTGCTGACGCCGGGCCGGTCGTCGTGCTCGGGGCCGGCGGCGGCGCGCGGGCCGTGGTGGCTGCGCTGGCCGACGCTGGTGCGCCCGAGATCCGGCTCATCAACCGCACGCGCGACAGGGCGGAAGCCATCGCCAGGGACTACGGCGCCCCGGTGACCGTGCACGACTGGTCCGTGCGGGCCGACGCGGTCGCCGACTGCGCGCTTCTCGTGAACACGACGAGCCTCGGCATGTCCGGGCAGCCGCCGCTCGACATGCCGCTCGGCCGGCTGCCGGCGCGGGCGATGGTGTCGGACATCGTCTACATCCCGAAGGAGACAGCCCTGCTGGCCGCCGCCCGGGCGCGCGGCAACCGCACGGTGAACGGCCTCGGCATGCTGCTCAACCAGGCCCGGCCCGCCTTCCAGGCGTGGTTCGGCATCCTTCCCGAGGTAACGCCCGAACTCAGGGCGATGATCGAGGCGTCGATCCCGTCATGACCCCCTCCAGCCTCTTCGACATAACCGGCCGCGTCGCCCTCGTCACGGGCGGGTCGCGCGGCCTCGGCTTCGCCATGGCCCGCGCGCTCGGCCTCGCCGGCGCGACCGTCGTCATCAACGGCCGCTCCATCGAGACGCTCGCCAGAAGCGCTGCGGCGCTGTCAGCGGAGGGCATCCGTTGCGGCACCGCCGCCTTCGACGCCGCCGATCCCGCCGCCGGCAAGGCCGCCGTGGAGAAGGTCATCGCCGACCACGGGCACCTCGACGTGCTGGTCGCCAATGCCGGGCTCGTCAACCGCGCGCCGCTCGGCGAATGGACGCTCGAGGCGTGGGACGCGGTGATCAACACCAACCTTCGCTCGGCCCTGTTCCTCGCCCAGGCCGCGGCCGTGCCGATGAAGGCGCGCGGCTCGGGCAAGCTGATCTTCACGTCCTCGATCACCGGCATCCTCGGGCGCGCCACCATCCACGCCTATGTCGCCTCCAAGAGCGGGCTCGCCGGCCTGACGCGCTCGCTGGCGGCCGAGCTCGGCCCCTACGGCATCACCTGCAACTCGATCGCGCCGGGCTACTTCGAGACGGACCTCAACCGGCCGCTGCTGTCGGACGAAGCCTTCGTGAAGCGCGTCGTCGACCGCACCGCGCTCAAGCGCTGGGGCCAGCCGGAGGAGATCGGCGGCGTCGCCCTGATGCTGGCGTCGCGCGCCGGCGACTACATCACCGGCCAGCAGCTCGTCGTCGACGGCGGCATCACCGGGACGATGTGAGGGGACGGGAGGAGCGCCGCGTGGGAACCGTCCTCGACGTCCGCGACCTGTCGAAGCGCTTCGGCGGCATCTCCGCCGTCGACGGCGTGTCGTTCTCGGTCGAGGAGGGCGAGATACTCGGCATCATCGGCCCGAACGGCTGCGGCAAGTCCACGCTGTTCAACTGCATCCTCGGGCAGCTCATGCCCACCGCCGGCCGCGTCACGCTCGACGGCCGCGACATCACCGGATTGCCGCCGGCCGAGCTCAACAGGATGGGCGTGGGACGCACGTTCCAATTGCTGCAGGTGTTTCCCGAGCTCAGCGTGCGGGAGAACCTGATCCTCGCGGGGCAGGAGCACCACGGCAGCATGGTATCGCGCCTCTTCGGCGCGCGGGACGCGGGCCTCTCCGGGGCCGCGGAGCGGATGATCGGCTTCTTCCGCCTCTCCCACCTCGCCGACGCGAAGGCCGGCAGCCTCTCCTTCGGCCAGCAGAAGCTGCTCGACGCCGCGATGGCGTTCATGGCCGGGCCGAGGCTGGTGCTGCTCGACGAGCCGGCCGGCGGCGTCAACCTGACGATGCTGGGCGACCTCAAGGAGCGGCTGAAGGCGATGAATGCCGAGACCGACGCCACGTTCGTGGTCATCGAGCACAACATGGAGTTCGTGATGGAGCTGTGCTCGCGCGTCCTCGTGCTGGCGCAGGGGCGCGTGCTCGCGCAGGGCACGCCGGCGGAGGTACGGGCCAACCAGGCCGTCATCGACGCCTATCTGGGGGACTGAGGGCGATGGCGGCCCTGCTCGAACTCGACCGCGTCGTCGGCGGCTACGGCCAGATGACGATCCTCAACGGCACGACGTTCTCGGTCCCGCGCGGGACGATCACCACGGTCATCGGCCCCAACGGGGCCGGCAAGTCGACCGTGTTCAAGGCCATCTTCGGGATGCTGCCGGTGCGCTCGGGGACCATCTCGTTCGAGGGCCGCGAGGTCACCAATGCCCCCCCGCGCCGGCAGCTCGAGGCGGGCATCATCTACGTGCCCCAGGGCCGCAACATCTTCCCGGAGCTCTCGGTGCTCCACAATCTGGAGCTGGGGCTCGTGGCTGCGGGTTCCGGCATCACCGACGCGCCCGCCCGCATCGCCGCCGCGCTCGACCGCTTCCCGGCCCTGAAGCAGAAGGCCCGCCAGCAGGCCTCCACCCTCTCCGGCGGCGAGCAAAAGCAGCTCGAGATCGCCCGCGGCCTCTTGCTGGAGCCCAGGCTCGTGCTCATCGACGAGCCCTCCATCGGTCTCTCGCCCAAGCTCGTCGCCGACACCTTCGACATCCTGAAAGACCTGCGGGCCAAGGGCGTGACCATCCTCATGGTCGAGCAGAACGCCCGCTCCGCCCTGCAGATCTCCGACGAGGCGATCGTCCTCGAGCTCGGCCAGACCCGCATGCACGGCCCCGCGCAGCAGATCCTGCACGACCCGCAGGTCGGGCAGCTCTTCCTCGGCGGGGCGATGACGGCGGGATGAGCGTTCGGCGCACGCGCCGCACAGGTGGATCGGCCAACAACCGGCCGGATAGGCGACGTCCCGACCTCAAGGCGACGCTGCACGACCGTCAGGCCCGCGGGAGGGATCCGGCGATGGCCGTCGCTACTCACTCCCGCGCCGGCACCACCGCGCGGCCCGTTGCCGCGGCCTCCTTCACGGCGAGTGTGGTGGCGAGCGTGCGCAGCCCCTCGCGACCATCGATGATCGGCTTCGCCTCGCGTCGGATCACGTCGGTGAAGTGGCGCATCTGCAGTGTGAGCGGGTCCTGCTCCGGCACCACCATCCGGTCGACGCGGATGGGCGTCCACCAGCCGTCACCCTCATGGCTCCACGTCTCGAGCGTCGGGACGGCAATCGACCCCTGCGTGCCGGCCACGACGATGCAGAACTCGTCCGTACGCGGATAGGCCTTGTTCTCGCCGGACGTGAGCTCCCAGCTCCAGGGCGCCACCGCCGAGTCGGAGATGACGATCGTGCCGAGCGCGCCGTTCGCGAAGTGCAGGAGCACCGCCGCCGTGTCCTCAACCGGGAAGCCGCGCGCGGCGCTGGATTGAAGGGCCTGCACCGAGGCGACGTCGCCGCACAGGTTGCGCAGATCATCGATGAGGTGGATGAGGTTGATGAGCACCACCCCCCCGCCGGGCTCGCGTCGCCATGACCCGGCGCCATCGAAATAGCCGCGGTCGGGCTTCTTGTAGAGGCACATGGCATTGACGGCCGTGAGCCGCCCCAGACGTCCGGACGCAACGACGTCCCGGGCCCGGCTGATCAGCGGGCTGTGCCGGTGGTGGTGGCCGACGAGGATGGGAACGTCGGCGCGCTCGGCAGCTTCCACGATCCGGCGAGCGCCCGCGACATCGTCGGCAGGCGGCTTTTCGAGCAGCATCGGCACGCCCGCGGCAACCGCCGCGAGCGCATGGGGAACGTGGAAGCGATTGGGCGAGGCGATCACGAGGCCGTCGGGCCTTGCGCCCGCAAGGCCCTCCTCCACGTCCACGAAGTGGGGGACGCCGAGGCTCGCAGCCTGCTCACGCGCGTCCGGAGACGGATCGATGATGGCTGCGAGCGTCGCCCCCGGCTCGGCCAGGATGCGTGCGATGTGGGCCTTGCCGATCAGCCCCGCTCCGGCCACGGCGATGCGACACGGCTTGCTCATGCGCATCCTCCCGCGATGCCATGGTTTTGGCGATGGTGGGCTTCGGTTCCGCGCGACGGGACCGCGCTAGACGAAAAGGGGCGCGGGATCGGGCGTATAGCGGGCGATCTTGTCGCGGTCGATCCGCACGCCGAGGCCCGGTTCGTCGGGAATGTCGAGGAAACCGTCGGCGTCGAGCGCGAAGGGATCCGTCAGGATGCCATCGACATAGGGGCTGCCGCCGATGAACTCCACGAGGTCGCAATCGGGAAATGCGGAGGCGAGTTGCAGGTCCGCGGCGACGCCGAGCGCCGTGTTCCAGCCGTGGCCGATGTACTTGACGCCGAAATCGTAGGCGAGCCAGGCGATCTTGCGCTGCTCGGAAATGCCGCCGACCTTGGTCACGTCAGGCTGGATGATGTCGAACGCGCCCCTGGTGATCCAAGGGATGAAGGCCTGCCGCCGGGTCAGCACCTCGCCGCCGGCAATCGGCACCGGGCTGGCGTTCCGCAGCGTGATGAAGTCGTCGATGGCGTCGGGCTTCAGCGCCTCCTCGAACCAGCCGACATCGTAGCCGGCAAGCATCTCCGCGGTGCGCAGCGCCCATTTCAGGCCCTGCGGCCAGTAGGCGTCGCTCGCGCCGGGATCCACGAAGAGCTTGGAGTCCTTGCCCGCCGCGTCGCGCGCGGCGGCGACGATGGCCTCGTCGAGACCGTAGTCCTTGGCACGACCGAAGGGGCCCCAGCCGATCTTGAAGGCGCGGAACCCCTGCGCGCGGTACTGCGCGACCACGCGGTGCATGGCGTCCGGCTCTTCCATCAGCAGCGAGCAGTAGGGCTGCACCTTGCGCCGATAGCTGCCCCCAAGGAGGCGCCCGACCGACAGGCCCGTCGCCTTGCCGAGAATGTCCCAGCAGGCGATGTCGATCCCGCTGATGGTGTGGGTCAGCGTACCGCCACGCCCCATCCAGAACGTGTTCTGATGGAGCTTCTCCGTGACCCGTTCGGGCTCCAGCGCGTTCTCCCCGCGGTAGAGGGGCTCCAGCACCTTCAGCCCGGCCTGAACCAGGCGGCCGTCGGTGAAGACGCTGCCGTACCCTGTGATCCCCGCGTCAGTATGGACGGCGACGATCGCGTGGATGGAATCCTCCGGCCGGATCTCGGCCGACCAGCCCCCTTTCGGACTTTCGCCGAAGAGCGGCGCAGCCTCGATGCGGGTGATCGTGACAGGCCCGAGAGCACGCCGTCCATCGGCCATGGGTCATTCCTCCCTGATCGCGTCTTGCGCGAGAATTCCGCCCTTGTCCGGACCCGTGGACGGGCTGTGCCACTGCTTGACTCACTCAAAAATCGTATACAAACATACGATCCGTGAACAAGCTTGTCGAGGGCTGCCATGGCGACCGAGAGACCGAGAAGCCGGGTCCGCTGCGACCTCGACTTCGACAGGAACGGGCGGCAGGCGGGCTATGCGCGAGCCCCTCTCTCGCGCAACACGTCCGGCTGGGGCGTGGTCGAGATTCCGATCATCGTCCTCAAGAACGGCAGCGGCCCGACGGTGCTGTTCACGGGCGGCGTTCACGGCGACGAGTACGAGGGGCCGATCGCGGTCTCACGCCTCGCCCGTGACCTGCGCCCCGAGCAGGTCCAGGGCCGAGTAATCATGATGCCCGCTGTCAACATCCCGGCCGTCATGAATGACACGCGCCTGTCGCCGGTCGACAACCGCGACATGAACCGCTGCTTCCCGGGCGACCCGCGGGGCACATTCTCCGAGATGCTCGCGCACTTCATGGACAGCGTCATCCTGCCGATGGTCGACGTATCGGTCGACCTTCACACCTGCGGGCACTCGGGGGACAGCGCACCTTCCACCAACATGCATTACGTGCCGGACGCCGGAACGCGCGAGCGCACGATGGCGCTGGCGAAGGCCTTCGGTGCTCCTTTCAATGTCGTGTTCAGCGGCGTCGACGAAGGCGCGACGCTTACATCGGCCGTCGAACGCCGCGGGATCATCTCGCTCGGCACCGAGCTCGGCGGCTGGGGGCGCGTCAGCGTCGAGGGGGTGCGCATCGGCGAGCGCGGCGTGCGCAACGTGATGAAGGAGCTCGGCATCATCGAGGGCAGGCCCGAGACCGTGCAGCGCGACGGGAGCCCTGCCACGCGCCACATGATGGTGCGCAGCGCCGAGTGCTACGCCTTCGCTCCGCGCGCCGGGCTGTTCGAGCCGAAACAGGTCGTCGGCGAACCCATCGAGGCCGGGCAGACCGCCGGCTTCCTGCATTTCGTCGAGGACGTGGACACGCCGCCCATAGAGGTCGTGCATCGCGCGTCCGGGCTCCTGTGGATGTCGGCGGGCCCCGGCCGCGTGCAGCGCGGCGACTGCGTGGCCGTCGTCATGCAGGACTTCGACGAAGCCCAGTTCGCCCACGGCTGACGGCCGGAGCGGCGCCGGTGCGCCCTCCCCTTAATCTTGCCGACCCCTCCTCGAGGACCTCGCCATGACCACGCGCCCGCGCATCCTGATCGTCGAGTGCATGCAGGAAGTCTCGTCGTTCAACCCGTTGGAGTCGGGCTACGACGACTTCCACATCGAGCGCGGCGAGGAGATGCTCTCGCAGGACGGCCTCAACACCGGGCTCGGCGGCGCGCTGCCGGTGCTGCGCGCCGCGGGATACGACATCGTGCTCACCATGAGCGCGCGGGCCGGGTCCGGCGGCCTGCTGGCCGCGGCCAGCTGGAAACGGCTCTCCGGCGAACTGGTCGACGCCATCAAGAAGGGAGCAGCGGGCGGAATCGACGCGATGTACTTCTCGCTGCACGGCGCGATGGGTGCCGAGGGCGAACTCGATCCCGAGGGCTGGCTGCTGCAGGAGACGCGCAGGATCGTCGGCGAGGCGATCCCGATCGTCATCTCGCTCGACCTGCACGGCATCCTGACTGACCGCATGTTGAGGCAGGTGAACGGCCTGGCCATCTACCACACCTACCCACACGTCGACTTCGCCGACACGGGCGAGCGCGCCGCGAAGCTGCTGGTGCGCATCCTCAACGAGAAGCTGAAGACGTCGATCGCGCGCGTCGTCATCCCGGCGCTGGTACGCGGCGACGAGTGCATCACCAAGTCCGGCTGCTACGGCGACTGCATCCGCGAGGCGCAGCGGATCGAGCGCGACGGCACGGCGTTGGCGGCCGGCATCATGATCGGCAATCCCTTCACCGACGTGCCGGAGCTGTGCTGCCAGGTGCTCGTCTGCACCGCGGGCGACGAAGCCACCGCCAAGGCCGAGGCCGTGCGCATCGCCGAGGAGTTCTGGCCGCTGCGCTTCCGCATGCAGGGCAAGTTCATCTCCCTCGAACGCGCGATCGCCCAGGCCGAGACGATCAAGGGGCCGGTCGTCTTCACCGATGCGGCCGATGCGACGTCGTCTGGGGCGACGGGCGACAGCGCCATCATCATCGACGGCCTGCACCGCGCCGACACCAGGAAGCGCGTGCTGGCGCAGATCGTCGACCCGCATGCGGCGGCAGCAGCGCACAAGGCCGGGGTCGGCGCGACCATCGACGTGACGCTGGGGGGGGCCATCGACCCCAAGCGCTTCAAGCCGATGCGCGTGAAGGCCCAGGTGAAGCTTCTGTCGGACGGCAAGGCGCGGCTGGAGACGATGAAAACGGGGCTCGATGCGGGGCCCACCGCGGTGCTCACCTTCGGCACCTTCACGGTCGTGGTCTTCTCGAAGACACTGAGCCTGTTCGACCGGGCGATGTACTACGCCAATGGGCTCGATCCGCGCGACTTCGATATCATCGTCGTGAAGTCACCCCATACCGAGTACCACATGTACGACCAGTGGGTGGCCAAGAACTTCAACATCGACATCCCGGGCGCGACCTCCGCCAACCTGCCGACGCTCGGCCACACGATCTGTGCGCGGCCGATGTACCCGCTCGACCCGAACGTCGAATTCCATCCGCGCCCGGTGCTCTACACCCGGCAGGCCTGAAGCCGCCCGAAGCCAGCCCAAAAGGACCCGATCACCCCATGAAAATCGAGGCCGTCGACTTCTTCTACCTCTCCATGCCCGAGGTCACGACCGAGGCGGACGGCAGCCAGGACGCGCTCGTCGTCCGCGTGGCCGGAGGCGGGCATGTCGGGTGGGGAGAATGCGAGGCGGCCCCGCTGCCCTCGATCGCCGCCTTCGTCTGCCCGATGTCCCACGGGGTCTGCCGGCCGGTGCAGGATTCCGTGCTCGGCCAGACACTCGACGGGCCCGCCGACATCGCCCGCATGGCCGCACTCGTCGAGTACGACAGCATGGACCTGCTCCAGGCGGCGCACACCTTCTCCGGCGTCGAGATGGCGATGTGGGACCTGCTCGGCCAGGCACGCGGCGAGCCGGTTTGGAAGCTCCTCGGCTACAAGGCGTCGCACGGCAAGGTGCCCTACGCCTCCCAACTCTTCGGCAATACGCCCCAGGAGACCCTGGACCTCGGCCGCATGGCCCGCGCCCGCGGGTTCCGCGCGGTGAAGTACGGGTGGGGCCCGATCGGCCGCGGCAGCCCCCGCGAGGACGCCGACCACTTTGCCGCCGCGCGGGAGGGCATCGGCGCCGACGGCATCCTGCTGGTCGATGTCGGGCAGATCTTCGGCGAGGACGTCGAGCGCGCCGCGGCCCGCCTGCCGGCGCTCGAAGCGGCCGGGGCCACATGGCTCGAAGAGCCGTTCCACGCCAGCGCGCTGGAGGCCTACGGCGCCCTGGCGGCCCGCAGTTCCAGGGTGAAGCTCGCCGGCGGCGAAGGCGCGCACAACGTCTTCATGGCACGCCATCTCATCGACTACGGCAAGGTCGGCTACGTCCAGATCGATTGCGGCCGCATCGGCGGCATCGCTCCCGCCAAGGCCATCGCGGACTACGCCGCGGCGCGCGGCGTGACCTACGTGAACCACACCTTCACGTCGCACCTCGCGCTGTCTGCGTCGCTCCAGCCCTATGCAGGGCTCGCGGACGATACGATCTGCGAATACCCGGTTGCGCCGAAGTCGCTGGCGGTGGACCTCACCACCAACCACCTGAAGCCGGACGCCAACGGCGAGGTCCGGGCGCCCGACGCACCGGGACTCGGGATGAGCGTGAGCCGGGACGCACTGCAACGGTATCGCGTGGACGTCGAGATCCGGGTCGGCGGCAAGACCCTCTACGCGACACCTTCAGTGTAGGGACAGTTTCTGGGCGTCAGGAGCGTTTCCGGCTGGCCTCGCCGGGAGCCGACTCTTTCGGGATCGATCCGTCTCGCCGTCAGTCCGCTCGCGCGGACCCGGTGCCCGGCCCGAGAAGGTGGCACGCCGCCGCATGTCCGGATGCCACCTCGGTCAAGGCTGGCCGCACCGTCCTGCACAGGTCCGTGGCGTGCGGACAGCGCGTGTTGAAGCGGCAGCCTTGCGGCGGGTTGCTGGCGCTGGGGACGTCGCCCTTGAGGGGGTGGAAGCTGCGCTTTCCGACGCCGATCTCCGGAATCGAGGCGAGCAGGGCCTGCGTGTACGGGTGCCTGGGCGCCGAGAAAAGTGCGGTACGGTCGGCGATCTCGACGATCTCACCGAGATACATCACTGCGACCCGGTCGCAGATGAAGCGGATGACGCCGAGATCGTGGGAGATGAAGAGGTAGGTCAGCGACAGCTCGGACCGCAGGTCCCGGAGCAGGTTGAGGACCTGTGCCTGGATCGATACGTCGAGGGCGGAGACCGCCTCGTCCAGGACGAGGAAACGCGGCGACAAGGCGAGCGCGCGGGCGATGCCGATGCGCTGGCGCTGTCCTCCGGAAAACTCGTGGGGAAAGCGCGCCGCGTGATGGGGCAGGAGGCCGACGATGTCGAGGAGAGCGGCCAGGCGCTTCGCACGTGCGGCGCCGTCGCCGACACCATGCACGACGAGAGGCTCCACGATCAGTTCCCCGGCCGTCATGCGCGGGTTGAGCGAACTCATCGGGTCCTGGAACACGATCTGCAGGTCGCGCCGGAGCGCGCGAAGCGCTTGGCCGGACAGGGTCGAGATTTCCTGGCCGTCGAAGCGGATCGAGCCGGCGCTGGGCTCGAGCAGGCGCACCACCATGCGCCCCGTCGTGGTCTTGCCGCAGCCGGACTCGCCCACGAGACCCAGCGTTTCGCCGCGCGCGATGTCGAAGCTCACGCCATCGACGGCCCGCGTCTCGGGGCGCGGCATCAGGAAGCCGCGGCTGCGTCCGCGGAACACCTTGCTGAGATCCCGGACACTGAGGAGGGCTTCGGTCAAGCCGGGTCCTCCACAAGCGGCGTGAGGCAGGCGGCGCCATGTCCTGCGCCGACGTCGAGGCGCGGCGGGTCGATCTCCGCGCAGGCCTGCATGGCAAGGGCGCAGCGGGTGCGGAAGCGGCAGCCGCTCGGGAGATCGAAGGCCGGCGGCACCGTGCCCGGGATGGCCTTGAGGCGCGGCGCGTCGAAGAGCGCCGACGGCCGGCTCTCGAGCAGCCCGCGCGTGTACGGATGCGCGGGACGCGCGAAGATCGCCGTGGCCGGCGCATCCTCCACGATCCGGCCAGCATACATCACCGCGACCCGGTCGGCGAACGAGGATACGACGCCGAGATCATGACTGATCAGCACGATGCCCATCCGGTACTCCTGCTGCAGTTCCCGCAGAAGCTCGAGGATCTGAGCCTGGATCGTCACGTCGAGAGCGGTCGTCGGCTCGTCGGCGAACAGCAGGCGCGGGTTGCAGGAGATCGCAATGGCGATCATGACGCGCTGGCGCATGCCGCCGGACAGCTGGTGGGGATAGTCTGAGAGTTTCTCGCGGGGCGACGGGATGCCGACGCGGGCCAGCAACTCGGCCGCGCGCTCCCATGCCTGCGCCCGTGGCACGACGTCGTGGCGGACCAGCGTCTCGGCGATCTGCCGGCCGATGGTGAGGACCGGGTTCAGCGCCGTCATCGGCTCCTGGAAGATCATGCTCATCGCCGCACCGCGCAGGCGCTGCAGGCGTGTCTCGCCGGCACCGAGGAGGCTTTCGCCCATGACGTGCATGCGATCGGCAGTCACGGTCGCGGACGCGGGCAGAAGGCCCATGACGGCCTGCGCCGTAACGCTCTTGCCGGAGCCTGATTCCCCGACGATCCCGAGGACCTCCCCTTCGCCCAGCGAGAGGGAGACGCGGTCGACCACCGTCAGACCCGAAAAGGCCACCGACAGCCCTGCGATATCGAGTAGCGGTGGGTGCGCCCCCGCCGCGCCTGCCTGACCCCGCTGCTCCGTCCCGAGCATCGGATGGGGCCTCAAACGGTGGTGCCGGAGAGCCGCAGCCGCTCGATGAAGCCTTCGTGGTCGAGGGCCCGCGTATAGTCGACGATGTGCTCGCGCATCAGGCTTGCGACGGCCCGTGAGGGCTTCCCGCGCAAGGCATCGATGATGTCGGTGTGCTCGTCCGCGATGGGGCCGAGGTCCTTCTGCATGGCGGACAGGCCGAAAATGATGGTCAGCTGGAGCGACAACGGCTCCCAGGTCCGCAGCAGAACCTCGTTGCCGGTGAGCCCGCAGAGCTGGCGGTGGAAGACCGTGTCGAGACGCGCCAGTTCGAAGCGGTCGCCCCGGCGCGCGGCCTCGACCATCAGGTCGCGCGTCTGGGTGAGAGGAGCGAGGATGGCCGGGTTCTTCTGGGCCGCCACCCTCGCCTCCTCGGCGGCGAGTTGCTCGAGCACGAGGCGGACCTTCAGCACTTTCTCCAGGCGCGCGACGCTGACATCCATCAGGCGCATGCCGCGATAGGGCATGTTCTCGACGATGCCCTGGCTTTCCAGGAGCCGAAGTGCTTCCCGCACCGGTACGCGGCTCACCTGCAGGCGGCGCGCGACCTCGGCCTCCACCACCCGGTCTCCCGGCAGGAACGTGCCGCTGGCGGCAGCCTCGACGATACGGTCCACGACCTGCTCGACGAGCGTCTTGCGGTCGCTCAGGGGCTCGAGGACATCCGACTGGAGAAGGACCGTATTCGGCATTGCCTGCTCATTGCATTGATGGTTCTGTATCGTATACGATTATACGAACGGCGCCGCAACCTGCCCTCGTCGGCGCGGACTGACTGCACAATGGGGCACATCAGGGTGCAAGGAGGAATGCCGTGAGGATTTGCATCAGCTCTGGGCTTGTCCGCCGCCTGGCCGTGGCCGCCGCGCTCGGCGCAGCCACCGCACTGGCCTCTCCCGCATGGGCCCAGAAGGCCGGCGGGACCATCGTGTTCGCACAAGGGTCGAACCCGCCGAGCCTCGACGGGATGGTGACGTCGTCCCAGGCCTCCCGCAACATCACGATGCACATCTACGAGAGCCTGTTCGGCTACGACGAGAACATTCGGCCCATGCCGATCCTGGCGGAGTCTCTCAAGATCTCCGACGACGGGCTGACCTACACGATCCCGATCCGCAAGGGCGTGAAGTTCCATAACGGCAAGGAGATGACTGCGAAGGACGTGAAGGCGTCGCTGGAGCGCTACCGCAAGCACGGTGCGACCGCCGGCCTTCTCAACCCGGTGACCAGCATCGACATCACGGGACCCTACGAAATCACGCTGAAGTTCGCCAAGGCGACTCCGACCTTCATGGAGGCCTTTGCCTCGCCGCGCGCGCCGGCCGTCATCATTCCCGAGGAGGAAACCGGCAAGGATCCCGGGAAGATCGAGTTCATCGGGACGGGTCCCTACAAGTTCGTCGAGTACGTGCCCGACAGCCACGTGAAGCTCGCCAAGTTTGCCGACTATGCTCAGGACACCCGGTACGCGGGGCCGGACGGCTTCGGCGGCAAGAAGACCGCCTATCTCGACACGATCACCTTCCGCATCATGCCGGAAACCGGCGCGCGGACGGCGGCGCTCGAGGCCGGCGAGATCCAGGGCAGCGAGCAAATCCCCGTGCCGACTGCCAAGCGCCTCGCCGGCGACCCGAAGTTCTCGATCTACGAGAACAAGCGCTGGGGCTTCCTCACCTTCATCATGAACCTGAAGCAGCCCCCGGCGGACAATCCCAAGTTCCGTCAGGCCGTTCAGGTTGCCCTGAAGATGGAACCCATCGTCGGCATCGCCACCGAGGGCCTCTTCGGGCTCAACCACGGCTGGCAGTATCCCGGCACCACCTACGACGCCGGCGACATCGGCAAGAACCTCTACAACCTCGGCGATGCGGCCCGGGCAAAGGCCCTGCTGCAGGAGGCCGGCTACAAGGGCGAGCCGTTCTCGATCCTGACCGACAGCAACACGCCCGAGCACGGCAAGTCGGCGGTCGTCATCGCGGAGCAACTCAAGGCCGTCGGCATCAACGCCGTCATCAACCAGGTCGACTGGCCGACGGCGCTGAAGATTCGCCTTCAGGACACCGGCTGGAACGGCTGGACGCTGGTGATGGGCATCGAGCCCTACATGGGCCCGGTCGCGGTCGTCTCGACGCTCGCAGGTCCCACGACCCACTTCCGCCAGCCCGACGCGAAGCTCGACGAGCTCTACCAGGAGTTGATCACGGGCAAGACGGTCGAGGAACGCCAGGCGACGTTCAAGAAGGTCCAGGCCCGCCTCTACGAACTCAACGCCATCATCAAGATCGGCGATGTGGGGCTTGCCCAGGCGACCCGGTCCAACGTGAAGGGCTTCAAGACCTTCCGGTTCCCGCGCCTCTACGACGTGTGGGTCGAGTAACGCCGCCTCGTGCGGACCCACGCATGCTCCGGTTCCTGATCTCCCGGCTGATCAGCGCCGTCCCGGTGCTGATCGTCGTGTCCCTGGTCTGCTTCCTGCTGATGTGGATCGTGCCCGGGGACGTGGCATCGGAGATCGCCGGGGCGGACGCGACCCCGCAGCAGATCGCGCAGATCCGCGCCAACCTCGGCCTCGACCGTCCGCTCCTGCAGCGGGCGGTCGACTGGTACTGGAACCTTCTGCACGGCGACCTCGGCCGCTCGTATCTTCTCAACCGGAGCGTCACCGATGCCGTCATGGAACGGTTGCCGGTGACGCTGTCGCTGGCCGCCATCGCCCTGATACTGGCCATCCTGTTCGGCGTCCTGCTCGGCGTCCTCGCGGCGGTCAACCACAACCGGCCGCTCGACCAGGGCGCGATGACACTCGCGCTGCTGGGCCTCTCCATGCCCGACTTCTGGTTCGGGCTGATGCTCATCGTCGTCTTCGCCGTGCATCTGGGATGGCTGCCCACGGGCGGCTTCGTCCCGCCCTCGGAAAGTCTCTCCGGATGGGCGAAGTCCATGACGCTGCCGGCCCTCACCCTCGCCTTCACGCAGATGGGGGTGATCGCGCGCATGACGCGATCGGGCATGCTCGACGCGCTGGGCCAGGACTACGTGCGCACGGCCAAAGCCAAGGGCCTGAGCAGGACCCAGATCGTCTTCGTGCACGCCTTGCGCAATGCCTTGATTCCGATCGTCACGGTGGCGGGCCTCATGACCGGCGTTCTGATCGGGGGCGCGGTCGTGGTCGAAACCGTGTACTCGCTGCCGGGCAGCGGTCGCCTCATCGTCGGCGCGATCCAGCGGCGCGACTATCCGATCATCCAGGGCGGGCTGCTGATGACGGCCGCGATCTTCGTCTTCGTGAACATCGTCGTGGATGTTCTCTACGGCCTGCTCGATCCGCGGGTGCGCCATGGCCGCTGATGCGACGCCCTCCGGGACGGCAGTCAGGCTTCGCCGGACGTGGCGCTTTGCGGTGCGGCTCCTCGAGCACCGCTCCTTCCTGATCGGCTCGATCCTGTTCCTGACAATCGTCGCCTGCGCGGCGCTCGCGGGCGTGCTGGCCCCCGATGACCCCAACCGGAACGACTATTCGGCGATCCTCACAGGTCCGGGTGCCGACCACCGTTTCGGGACCGACGCGTTCGGACGCGACATCTTCGCGCGTGTCCTGCACGGTGCACGCGTCTCGCTCTTCATCGGGGTCAGCGTTGTCGTGGCGACCGGCCTCGCGGGCGTTGTGATCGGGACGCTTGCGGCCTATGTGGATGCGCTCGACGGCCTCTTCATGCGCGCGATGGACGGCCTGATGGCCTTCCCCGGAGTGCTTCTCGCCATCGCGCTCTCCTCGGCGCTCGGCCCCTCGGAGTTCAACGTCATCCTGGCCCTGACGGTCTCCTTCATGCCGCGCACAGCACGGGTCGTGCGGGCCAGCGTGCTGGTGGTGAAGGAACTCCCGTTCGTCGAGTCGGCTGTCGCGATTGGCGCCGGGCACTGGCGCATCGTCACGCGCTACATTCTCGCCAATTCTCTCTCCCCGCTGATCGTCCAGCTCACCTTCGTTTTCGCCGTGACGGTGCTGGCGGAGGCGATCCTGAGCTATATCGGCGTTGGCCCCCCTCCCCCGGCTCCGTCGCTCGGAAACATCATCGCGGAAGGACGCAACTACATCCGCGAGGCGCCGTGGATCGCCTTCTTCCCCGGCATCGTCATCGCGGCAACGGTGCTCGGCCTGAACCTGATGGGCGACGGCCTTCGCGACGTGATCGATCCTCGCCTGCGCAAGCTGCGAGAGGCGGGTTAACCCGCCGGTTCACGCCGTCGATCACGCTCCCGGGACGTCCTGCGCCCGCGCGAGACGGGCATCGATCCCGCCGACCCCACCCCCCGGTCGCGCGTCACCTCGCTCCAGGCACCGCCTCGCGGACCGCGTCGATGATCCGGTCCTGCGTGGCCTCGTCCAGATAGGGGTGCATCGGCAGGCTGAGGACCCGGCGGCTGAGATCCTCGGACACCGGCAGGCCGTTCCCGGCGACCGGATAGCGGCGGTAGGCGACCTGGCGGTGGAGCGGCATCGGGTAGTAGACGGCGGTCGGCACGCCGGCAGCCTTCAGGGTCGCTGCGACCGCGTCGCGACGGTCGCCGTCGACGAGGATCGTGTACTGGGCCCAGACCGAGACGTTCCCGGCCGGTACATGCGGGACCGTGCAGACGTCGCCCAGGGCCGCGGAGTAGCGGGCGGCGACCCTGTTCCGTGCCTCGATCTCATCGGCGAAGACGGCGAGCTTCTCGATCAGGATGGCGGCCTGGATCGTGTCGAGCCGGGCCGTCATGCCGATGCGCACGTTGTCGTACTTGTCGCTGCCCTGCCCATGTACGCGCAGGCTGCGCAGCACCGCCGCCAGTTCGGCATCATCGGTGAGGATGGCACCGCCGTCGCCGTAGCAGCCGAGCGGCTTCGCGGGGAAGAAGCTCGTGGCCGTCGCGAGGCCGAAGGTGCCCACCTTGCGGTCGCCGACGGAGGCCCCGAACGACTGGGCGGCGTCGGAGAGCACCCAGAGCCCCTCCCGCTCCGCCATGGCGAGGATTGCGTCGTAATCGGCCGGGAGGCCGAAGAGATCGACCGGGATCACGCCGACGGGCCTGAGCCCCAGTCCGCGGGCCGTCGCCAGCGCCTGTCGCAGGTTCTCCGGGCTCATGTTGAAGGTGCGCGGATCGCTGTCGACGAAGACGGGCGTCGCACCGAGCCAGGCGACGACCTCGGCCGTGGCGCAGAAGGTAAAGCTCGGGCAGAAGATCGCGTCGCCGGGCCGGACGCCCCTGGCCATCAGGACAAGGGCGAGCGCATCGGTGCCCGACGCGCACGAGACAACCTCCTTCGCGCCGCATAAGGCACCCAGCTGCGCCTCGAACGCCTTCACCTCCGGGCCCATGATGTACTGGCCATGCTCCAGCACGCGTGCAATGGCGGCCTCGACCCGCGCCCCGATGCGCTGCTTCTGGGCGGCAAGGTCGATGAAGGCGATGGGTTGGGCGTTCGGGGAGGCGTTCATGGGAGCACATCTCTCGCGCCGGGCGCGGCCGGTCCGGGCTATCGTCGATGGGCTACAGGGCGGATGATCCCTTTGGCAAGCGGTTAAGCGCGGGAGACACCCGACAGCGCCGCCTCTACGCTCGCGAGGCGATGCGCATAGGTGTGGGCGCCCATCACAAGGTCATGGGACGCCGATGCGATCCGGACCCGCTCCCGGGCGTCCGCGAAGCGCGCAAGGACGTCGTCGATGTTCGAGAAGTCATCGTGGAGCGCGATGTAGTGCTCGTCGGCGACGAGAATGTCGTTGAACCGGCCGCGGAACATGATCTGGCAGGTCTTCGTCCCGGCGGCATCGAAGTGGCGGGAACTGATGCACTTGCCGTTGATCGCGGGCCGTGCACGACCGGCGAAAAAGCGTTCGTGGATCTCACGGGGATCGACGGCCTCGTTGACGAGGGCTTCATGTCGGACGGGGCCGTGCCTGAGCACCTTTCGCGCCAGCGACCGCGCCCACCACGGCAGCTTGTGGCCGAGTGTGCGCAGGGGCGAATCGTTGCGGATGACGATTCCGCCCCCGGACCGGGACAGAACGTAGTCGCGGATGGCGTTGACCGTCGCGTCGTCCCTTTCGAGGAACCACGTCCCGGCTTCCGTCGCGACGGTGCCCTTGCAGCGATTCAGGAATTCGGCCCACCCGGCACGGTCGAAGCGGCTGTCGGAGATGTCGACCGACAGGCCCCTCCCCGGTCCATGCTCGGAGAACCAGTCGAGGATCCGGTTCCGGTCGTCATCCCCCAGATGGGCCAGGTAGCGGACGGCCCGTGCGCCGATGTCGATCGGGCGGTCGTCGAGGGGCCGCTCCGGCCTGTACGCGTCGGGGTTCAGCGCGTGGGGGATCGCGACGACCCGTCCGGCGACGTCGCCGAAGAGATACTCTCCCGCCTCCTGCAGCAGTTGCGTCGCCACGATGTCAGGCCGGAACTGCGCGAGCACCCGGCGTTTCTCGGCAATCGGCGAGCCAGGCAGGCTCACCTCGTTGCCGACGAAGGTGAGCAACGGGGCCTTGCGTGCGGCGAGGGCGGGGGCGTGCGGCTCGAGATAGTCCGTCGTGTCACCGTTCGTGGAGTGCAGCAGGACGACCGCATCGACCTCCCGCAGCAGGCCCGGCAGCCGCTCACGCGCTTCGGCCGGGACGATGTCGAAGGGGACGGCATCGAACCGGGGCGCCTTGCGGAACGCGTCCAGCCAGTCGTCGTAGTAGGAGAGCCGGTCGGTGTAGTTGGCGTAGCCGACGAGGACACGGATGCGGCTCTCGGAAGTGGCAGGCATCATCAGCCCTTCAGGAGGTCCGCGATGCGGAAGGCCGCGCGTCCGTCCCCGTAGTCCGTGATGTCGCTCCGCGGACCGTGGGACGGCCCCTTCCAGAGCCGGTTCCAGCCGTGGCTCACCGTCTCCGTCCACTCCGTCTCGTCTCGTAGGGTCGTGCAGGGGACGCGATGGAAGTAGGCCTCCTTCTGCAGGCCGCCCGAGTCAGTGAAGACTGCGGCCGCGCCGGCAAGCAGCTGGGCCATGTCGAGATAGCCCACGGGCCCGATGACTGTCAGCCCGTCGAGCGAAACGCCCATCCGCTGGGCCGCCTGACGCGTCCGCGGATGGAGCGGGAGCACGATCCGGTGCGACGCGGCCTGCTCGCGCAGGAACGCGATGACGGCTCCGAGCCGCTGCGGATCGTCCGTATTCTCCGCACGGTGTACCGTCGCCACGGCGTAGGCGCCCGCCTCCAGCCCCAGGTCGCCGCGGATCCTCGAGCGACCCTCCGCCTGCTTCACGGCGAAGAGGGTCGCATCGTACATGACGTCGCCCACGTGATGGACGCCGGAGACGATCCCTTCGGCCGCCAAGTTCTCGACGGCGGTTGCGGTCGGGCAGAATTGCAGCGCGGCCACGTGGTCGGTCAGGACGCGGTTGATCTCCTCGGGCATCCTGCGGTTGAAGCTGCGGAGGCCGGCCTCGACATGGGCGACAGGCACGTGAAGCTTCGCGGCGACGAGAGCGCCGGCGAGCGTCGAATTGGTGTCGCCGTACACCATCACCCAGTCCGGCTTCTCGCTCATGACCACCGGCTCGAGCGCGGCCATCATCCGGCCCGTCATCTCGCCGTGTCCGCCGCCGTGGATATCGAGCCGGTGGACCGGGGCGGGGATGTCAAGTTCCTCGAAGAAGACGTCCGACATGTCGGCGTCGAAGTGCTGGCCGGTATGGACCATCACCTCCTCGAGCCCGTCCGTCTCGCGGATGGCCCGGCTGACGGCGGCCGCCTTGATGAACTGGGGGCGGGCGCCGACGACGGTGAGGATGCGGACGCTCACGCGGCGTAGCCTTTCACCTGGGGCACGTAGCGGGCGTGCTGGTTCATGCAGCGCAGGATCCGCTCGCGATTCTGGCGGGTCCACTCCACGGTGCGGGCGAGGCCGTCGGCATGGGCGACCTGCGCCACGAAGTCGAGCTTCTCCTTCGCCTTGGACGGATCGCCGAAGCGCTGGCCCGAGCGATCCCAGTCGCGCGCCGGCGCCAGGGCGATCGGCGTCGCGTTGCCGGTCAGAGCGTTGATGCGCTCGGCGAGGTCACGGATCGTCGTCTCGACGCCCGAAGCCAGGTTGTAGATCTCGCCCGCCTCGCCCCGAAGTGCGCAGGCCATCAGGCCGCGGGCCATGTCCTCGACGAAGATGAAGTCACGGGAGGCGATGCCGCCGTTCTCGACCGGCAGCGCCTCGCCGTGCAGGGCCTTCCAGATGAAGGTCGGCGTGACGTTGCGCCAGACGGTGTGGACCGTGCCCCGCCAGCGTCCGGCCCCGAGGATCTCGCCAGGGCCGTAGACGTTCTGGAACCGCGCCTTCACGAACGGCAGGCCGTGCCGGGTGAAGTAGTAGTTCCCGTACATCTCCCCGATCAGCTTGGAGATCGAGTAGGGACTGTCGTGGAAGAGCGAGACCGGCGCGTCCTCCTTCGTGGCGGCGGCGCCGTCGAAGGTCTTCTCGGCCACGGCGCATCCGGCGGCAGCGTAGACGACCTTCTTCAGGCTCTTCATGCCCTTGAGGCGCTCGAAGAGCTTCAGGGAGGTGATCGTGTTGTTGTCGTGGTCGGCGATCGGGTCGGCGATCGACGACTGGTTGCCGTGGAAGCAGGCGAGGTGGAACACGTAGTCGAGGTCATCGGGCAGCGCGGCAAGGACCCGGTCGTCGGCAATGGAGCCGAACCGGAAGTCGATGTCCGCCCCCTCGGGTACGTTCGAGACGTCGGCCGAGAGGAGATTGTCGACGATGACGATGCTTCGCGGACCCTGCTCCCGAATGAGACGGACCAGGTTCGATCCGACGAACCCGGCCCCGCCGACGACGGCGACCTTGGCCCCAGAGAATGTCATCTGCGCTTCCTTTGCCGTTCAGGGCCCCGGCAGAAGCCCCCGCTCCAGGAGCGCCTCGCTGATCCGGCCCGCGATCGCGGCGGAGAAGGCCGCATTGTAGTGGACGTTGTCAACATAGAGGTTGCCGGTGGCCTCCTTCTGCAACCCGGCGAGCCACAGGACATCATCGCCGAGCTCGCCGGCCGCACGCCGCCGTGCCATCGCGTCATAGCCCGCTGCCGTGGGACAGAAGGGACCGAAGCCCTCCAGGGTCTTGATGAAGCCGTGGTGTCGCAGATCATACGCGTGGAGCGGGACGGGCTGCCAGACGAACAGGGGTTTCGTCCCGGTGACCGACGCCACGACCTCGATGAAGCGACGGTTGCGCATCCATCGATCGATGACACGATCGGCGACATCCTCGCGCGGCGCCGCTGCCGACGCCATGGCATCCGCCGCCGGCCTCACGCCGGCGCGCCGCTTCACCGTCCGGACGAACCATCGAAGCATCGACACGAGGCCCCTGGCCGGATCGACCATGGCCTGGTGTCGCGTGCTCACCATGTTGCGCAGGGCACCCGTCCACTGCGGCTCGTCGTCGGGGTAGACGAACTCGTTCAACCCGTCGAAGAAGATCGCGATATGCGGCACGCGGCCGTGCAGCAGGTGCTGCTCGAAGAGGACGCGCTCCTGCGTCGCGTAGAAGTAGCTGCGGCCGAAATTGTAGACGGCGACCCGCCCATCCACCCGGCGCAGCAGTTCCTGAAGCCGCGAGGGAATGGTCTCGCCATCGGGCAGCCCCGAGCCGAGGGCGTTCGAGCCTCCATAGAAGAAGATGTTGATGGCCTCCGGGCGTGGCGGCCATGGAGCCTGGTCGGCGCCATGCCGGAAGCCCGCCGGGTGGATCGTCACGAACCGCCCCGCCCGCGCCCGGATCCGCAGCTGGGAGAAGGCCTCGAAGTCGTAGATCCAGCTCGATTCCTCGAGCAGCTGGCGGAGATCGTCCTCCGACCAACCGGAATAGGCCGCGCGCAGGGCTTCCCAGCCTCGCTCCCGCACGACGGTAGGCTCACGACGAAACATGGAACGCGTCACTTTCTCCAGCGTGCTCCAAGGGCAACGCTCGCGAGGATCAGAAGGCCCAGGGCGAGGACGGTGCCTGCGGAAAACGCCACGACGGGGGCGGCCGTTGCGGCAACGGCCCGCGCGGCGAACGCAGCGATCAGCGCGGCCACCGCAAGTGTGCCGTGGGACAGGTCTGCGAAGGTCCCGGCCGCAGTTCCGATCCGTCGGTTCACGATCAGTTGCGCGACTGTCATCACGCCTGCGCCCACGACGCCGCCGAGCGCGGCGACCCCCGCTCCGACCATGCCGACGAGGACCGGTGTCGAAGCGACGGTCGCCACGGCACCGAGGCCCTGGACAGCGCTCGCGATCCAGATCCTGTCCCTGAAATACAGCACCGGCACGAGCACGCCCCAGATCCCGATCATGGCCTGCAGCAGCGCGACATCGCCGACGTAGCTGACGGCGCCCGCATACCGAGGGTCATCGATGACGAGAAAGGCGAGTGGCGCCGCTGCGTAGAACAGGACGGCCGCCGCGCCGAATGCGCCGATGCAGGCCGTGAGAATCTTCGAGAAGGCTGGACCTGCCTCGTCCGGCCGCGAGGCATAGGACTGGAAATAGGGAAACCACGCCGATGCGAAGCCCGTCGTCGCCAGCGACATGATCATCCCGAGACCATAGCCTGCGTTGAAGACGCCGGCCGTCTCGATCCCCGCCATTCGGGCAAGCACGAACGGGGCGGCCCCCTGGATGACCGCCATGAAGGCCGCCCCCGGCACGAAAGGCCAGCCCAGGCGGACGAGCCGGGCGGCGACGTCCTTGTTCCACGCCACAGACCGCTTGCCTGCGACGATCGCTGACAGAATGACCCCAAGGACGCCCGCGACGACCCCGGCCTCGAGCCAGCCAAGGACGCCACGACCTGCGACCGCCACCATCCCCAGGGTCAAGCCGACGCCGGCGACAGCGCTCGCCGCCGTGACCATGAGGTGGGCCAAGGGGCGCCGATCGAACTGCAGCGCCATCGTGTAGGGCTGCGCGAGCAATTGCAGGGCAACCCCCGCGAAGGCCAGCAGGGCCAGTCGCGGAGACGCGTCCGGGGCAATGGCGGAGACGAGGGGCGCGGCTGCCGCGCAGAGCAGCAGACCCGCAGCGGACCCGGCGGCGATGATCAGCGCCGTGACGCCGATGACGGCATCGCGTTCGGCCTCCGGCACCTGGAAGTAGACGGCGCCAGCCGACGTGGTGAGGCCGAGACCGAGGACGGTCCGGCCGATCAGTGCCGCGAAGGTGAGGAGGGCGACCGTCCCCATCTCGGCCGGCGCGATCCATGCCGCGAGAACGGGCGGCATGGCGTAGGACACCGCGCGGCTGAGCCCGTTTCCCAGGGCGAACAGCGCGCTGGCGCCGATGAGGCTGCGATGCGAGGGAGGCCTGTCCTGCGGCGACAGAGCGGCGGGGCCGCTCATCCCGTCTTGGGCGCCGTCAGGTGGCTGTAGACGTCACTGACGCCATGAGCGTCGTACCAGGCCAGCATCCGCCGCATCGCCTCGGCGAAGGGCACGCGGGCCTTCCAGCCGAGAACGCGCGTCGTTTCGCTCGGGTCGGGCACCACCGCCGGGACGTCGTCGTCGCCGACGGGGACCACCCGGACATCCGAATCCGGCGCGAGGCCGAGGTGCGAACGCACCGCGTCGTAGACGTCGCGGATCGTCCGTCCCTCCCCGCTCGACACGTTGAACACCCCCGACGGCGCATCATCGGCCATGACGAGATCCATGGCCGAGAAGAAGTCCTCCATGTCGAGGAAATCGCGGGTCGCGTCGGAACAGAAGCAGCCCTGGCCCGCCTTCAGCCGCTTGTAGAAGGTCGGGATGGGACCGATCGCAAGGCGCGGCCCGACGACCGAGGCGAGGCGCAGCGAGGCGAAGGGCAGCCCGCTCATGGCGAGGTACTGCTCCCCGGCCACCTTCGAGATGCCGTAGCTGGTGAAGGGCCGCAGGGGATGGCTGACCGGAATCGGCACGCTATCGGGACGGCCGTAGCACAGCACCGTCTGGAAGTTCACGATGCGCCGGACGCCGGCCGCACGCGCCGCCTCGACCACGTGAACCGTGCCCATGACGTTCGTGGCCACGTCCTCGCGCCAGTCGTTCGGGTCCTTGTAGGCCGCCGCGCTGTGCACGACATGCGTGGGGGCGAAGTCGGCGAAGGCCCGGTCGACCAGGGCCTTGTCGGCAACAGAGCCCTCGATGACGGACAGACCGGGGACCGGCGGGACGACCTCCCGCTTCCCCGTGGCGAAGTTGTCGATCACGAGAATCCGGTGGCCCTGCGGCAGCCAGCGCTCGATGAGATTGGAGCCGAGGCAGCCGGCCCCGCCGGTGATGAGGATGCGCATGGCGGATTTCCTCGCGGAGCCGTCAGCCCCGGGCGTCCTTGAGGTGCGTGTAGCCGCCCTGCACGCCCTCCTGCTGCCAGCGCGTGACGGCGAGTTCGGCGATGCGCGTCAGCGGCGTGAACTCGACGTTGCCGAAGTCGCCGAACGTCCGGGACGGATCGAGCAGGATCGAGGCGGCGTCATCCGGCCCGAGCGGCCGGACCTCCGGCTCCGGATAGTCGTTGAGCTTCATGGCCGCGACGACCGCGTCGTAGAGTTCGCGGATGGCCACGTCCTTGCCCGACGAGAAGTGGTAGGTGCCCCTGCCCTCGCCGTTGGCGGCCCGGACCACCACCTTCGCCAGGTCGCCGGCGTAGCAGAAGTCACGACGGGCTGGCGTGACGAAGCACTTCTTTCCCTGCGACAGCCGCTCGTAGAAGATCGGCAGCGGGCCCGACACGTTGCGCTCGCCGATGACGTTGGCGAGGCGGAAGGTCACCCAGTCCACGCCCGAGAACTGCACGTAGTGCTCGCCGGCCGTCTTGGAGATGGCGTAGCTCGAGTTGACCGGGTTGATCGGGTGGTCGAGCTGGATCGGCGACTGGAGAGGCTTCGTGCCGTAGCACAGGGCCGTCTGGAAATAGACGAGGCGGGAGACGCCGTGCGTCTTGGAAACCTTGGCGATGTTGGCCGTTCCCACGGCGTTGACGAGCGCGTCGGTCCCCCAGTCCTCCGGGTCCTTGTAGGAAGCCGCGGTGTGGACGACGACCTCGGGCTTGAAGTCGGAGAAGAGGCCGTCGACGACCTTCGCGTCCGCGATCGTGTCCTCGACGAGGGTGAGGCGATCGTGGGCCTTGAGGTTGTCGCGCCGGCCCGTCGCGAAGTTGTCGATGGCCACCACGGTGTCGCCGCGCTCGAGCAGCATGTCGATCACGGTCGAGCCCACCTGGCCCGCCCCGCCCGTCACGAAAACCTTCATCTCGTCACCCTTGCTGGTTTCGGCGCCGCCTTTATCACGCCTTGGCCATGGCGCGATACTCCGCCGCCCGGTCATGGAAGCGCTGGTGCCACAGTTCGAGGCTCAGCAGTCCCCACGTCTTGCGCGAGAAACGCGAGGCCTGGCCGAAGCTCGACAGGATCACGTCGGCGTTGAGGTAGGGCCGATGCTTGTGTCGCTGCTCGGCAAAAATGTCGACGACGAAGCTCTTGAGCGGTCCCTCGAACCATTCCTTCAGGGGGACAGGGAAGCCCATCTTGTCGCGCCGCTCGACGATCGAGGACGGGAGCACGTCCTTGTAGACGGTCTTCATCAGCTGCTTCATCTGGCCGCCCTTGAACTTCACGTCCGCGGGGACCGTCGCCAGGAACTCGACGAGCGGGTGATCGAGGAAGGGGACGCGGCTCTCGAGGCCATGGGCCATGCTCATGCGGTCCTCGACATGCAGCAGCGCCGGCAGGAGGCACTTGAAGTCGAAGTGGGTCATCTTGTCGAAGTAGGCTTCCTTGCGCACGTTGTCCCGGTTGTTGAAGATCGTGCGGAAAGCCTCGAACACACGCGCCTTGTCGAGCGCGGCCCAGTCCACTTCACCGACCATGTCCGTGGAGCGGTCGACGAGGCGGAAGTAGCGCCTGTCGAGTTCGTCGAAGAGGCCCTCCCGCCAGAACTCCTTGATCATGGGCTTGTATTCGCGCAGCAGGCCCAGGTTCGGCACCACCGACTCGATGGTGACGAGGAAGTTCCCGCTCTTGTATGTGCCGTCGATCGCCGCCTTGATGCTTTGCTCGAAGTACGCGACGAGATAGCGGGCATAGCCGCCGAGCAACTCGTCGCCCCCCTGCCCTCCCAGCACCACCTTGAGGTGCCTGGCAGCGAGGGCCGAGACCATGAACTGGGGGAAGGACCCCGGACCGGCGACGGGGAAGTCGAGGTGGTAGATGACGTCGGCTGCGTGACGGCGGAAGTCCTCGGCCGTGATGTCGGCCACATGGAGATCCATCCCCGCCTTGTCCGCGGCCGTCCGGGCGTGAGCGCTTTCGTCATAGCCCGGGTATTCGAGAAAGCGCCCGTGGAACGCGTGGCGGTTCGCGCTGTCCGCCTGCGCGGCGAGGATGGCGACGAGGCTCGAGTCGAGGCCACCCGACACATAGCCGCCGATCGGCACATCGGCTCGAAGATGCATGGCCATGCTGTCGGCGACGAGTTCGCGGAAGCGTTTCTCGAAGTACCGCGGGCTGTGGTCCCAGTCGACCTCGTACTGGACGTCCCAGTACCGCTGGATGGCGAGGGATCCATTCTCGACGACGAGCAGATGCCCCGGCAGAAGACCGTGGATCCCCTTGAAGAGGGTCTTCTCGCCGATCGTGTACTGGAACGTCAGGTACTCGGCGAGCGCGTCCTCGTCCGTCGAGATGTCGGGCAGGAACGGCAGCAGCGCCTTCGCCTCGGAGGCGAAATAGAGGACGCCCTCGGTTTCGGCCCAGTAGAAGGGCTTGATGCCGAACCGGTCCCGTGCCGCAAGGAGCCGCCGGCGACGCCCGTCCCACAAGGCGAAGGCGAACATGCCGCGCAGGTGGCTGACGCAGTCGTCGCCCCACTTCTCGTACGCGGCGAGGATGACCTCGGTGTCGGAGGATGACCGGAAGTGCCAGGAACCTTCCAGGTCCTGCCGCAACTCCAGATAGTTGTAGATCTCGCCATTGAAGCTGATGACCGTGCCGTTTCCGCCCTGCATCGGCTGCGCGCCGCCGGGCGAAAGGTCGATGATCGCGAGCCGGCGATGGGCAAGGCCAACACCCCCGTCGTCGGACACCCACGTGCCCGCGCCGTCCGGTCCACGGTGGGCGATGAGGTTCGACATGACGTTCAGGACGCGCGTTCCAGAAGTCGGTCGCCCCGCGAGGCCATGGTATCCGGCGATGCCACACATGTTCGGATGTCCCGGTTTCTTGTTCGATCAGGCGCGCAGTCGCCGCCGGACCACCTGGAGGGGATAGATCAGCTTCCGGATCCACCATTGCACGCGTTCACGTGTCTCCGGAGACGCTCCCCCGAGAAGGTCCCTGTAGAGGAAGCGATGCGCATTCTCGATCAGGCGCCGCGTGACGAGACGACGCCGCGTGCGCCAACTGGGATTGGACACGGCGGCGAAGGTCCGATCGTCGAGAGGTGCCCTCGATGCTGCCATGGCGGGTTGGAATTCCTCGCTGAGCACTGCGTCGAACTCAGCCACGAATGCCCGAAAGGTGTTGGCAGGATTGCAGGCCACCTCTTCATAGGCCTGCCGGATGATCAGTTCGGCGCGCTCGACGTCCTTGATCGCCGCAACCACCTCGGCATGGTTCGAATGGTCCTTCCGAAGCGGCACGTAGTGGCGCCATGCAACGAGGCGCCCGGAGTAGTCCCCCTCGTACATGACCATCAGCGTGCGAAGCGCGGCCGACTCGAAACAGCGCGGCGAAATCTGGTTCAGACGGATCCGCCCTTCTTCCTCGGCGAAGTAAAGGGACTTCAGCGTCTCGTAGTCCACCGTTGGATCGCGGCGCACGTGGCCATCCACATCGGCCTGGATCCTCCCGGTGAAGTCGAAGACGGACGCGCCGCTCTCCACGCCCAGCATGGCCTTGCAGCGGGTCACGAAGGTGATCCAGTCGTCGCCGTAAAGCCGGTCCTCTTCCCGGTACGAGACGTCGAGGGCCAGGCCGTCCCCTCGTGCGTCGTCGGCAAAACGCAAGCCGATCCGGTACTTCTCCTGGCCCAGGTCGCCCAGCCAGGCCGGAACCTTCCGGGCCCGGTATCCCACGTCGATCGATCGATCGGCATAGGCTGGAACGGATTTCCCCAGCAGATGCTCGGGGACGTAGCCCGTGAGGACGTTGACCATCTTCACGCCCGGCAGGCGTTCCGGCGAATAGACCTTGTGGATCTCCTCGGTGGGAACGCACGTGAAGAGGACGTGGATGCCGATCTGACGCATGGCATCGATCGACGCATCGACGAAGCGGTACTCGTCCTGGATGAAGATGGCCTTCAGACCGGCAAATTGACCGAGACGCTGCCGCGAGGCTTCGCTGAGATAGGTGTTGTGGCAGGCAACCAGCGAATAGTGGACGACAATGGCATCGAAACAATCAAGCTCAAGATTGGGGGGCAGATCGCCGAGAATCGAGAGCTTCCTGACGTGATGCCGCGACATGCCACAAAGCGCATCGATATGTTCGCGGACTGTGGCGGCAATGTCCGTCCGATAATCGCAAAGCAGAAGTACTTCCAATTTACGGTCCATCTCGAGGATCCAATAGCTCCCAGAAACCCGCGGGCTCGTCCTGCTCCAGGAGATCGGACCGACAAGCCTTGCGCTTGCTGCGATACGCGACTCGAGGATGTCTGGACATCCTGGCCTACGCTCCCCTTGCTGGCCGGGAAGCCTTGCCTAACGCCTGCTCGGCAATGTCGAGCAGTTTTCCTTCCTCCGACTGCCAGGAGAGTGCTTTGGCGGCACGGGCAAGGCCTTCGCGGAGCGCCGGGGATCCGGCTTCCTGACCGAGCCGCGAAAGGCCCGCGAGCAGCGATTGCGAACTGAGGGGATCGAACTCCACGCCGAAGTTGAAAGCCGTTGCGATCTCCCGAAGTCGCGGGAGGGGAGGATAGAGAAGAGGCAATCTGGCACTGATCGACTGAAAGAATCGATTTGGCAGTGCCTGCTCGTAATTTTCCGTCTCTGCAAAATACAAGACAACGGCCATATCCGCGGATTCGACGAATGGAACGACCTCGTCCGCAGGGATTCTGCCGCAGAAGTGCACACGAGATTCAACGCCGAGCGCCGCAACGAGGGGGGCGAATTCGCCGAACCCGCCTCCGACAAACGCCACGTGCGTGCTGGCGGGCAGGTGACTCATGCACCGGATGAGCCCTTCGATCGCCGCCCCTCGCTTGGCGTTGCCGATCGCAACCACGAGGGTATCGCCCGGCGGGATGGAGCATCGCTCGCGGACCGTCTGAGGAAGGGGCCGGCGGTCGAGCCGCTCGTCGTGAACGTTTCGAAGGACCATCGGGCGACGACCGGACCATCGTTCATAGAGATCGGCCACGCCGTCCGAGACGGTCAGGAAGGCGGAGGCCGCCTTGATCGCCCGGCGATCCATGAAGGCATAGAAGGGAACCAACCAACCGCGCTCGAACGGCGTGAGCTTCGCCGTCGCATCCATGTCGGAATAAAAGTCATGTGCGTCGTAAATGATGGGTGCGCCATGGCGCCACTTCGCGACGACAGCGGCAGGAAGAAAGTGGAACGAATGTAATATGATCAGGTCTGCCGGAGGCATCATTCGATAGGCTGGCCACCATTGCTTCGTGAGCAGCGCCCACAATGTGATGGCAAATACAACGGGGTGCTTCAGCCAGTCTGGCAGGCGGCGAGAATTCTTGGGGGCCGATGCGCTGACATTGGCCGGCCCCGCCGACGCACCCGCGCTCCCTTCCGAGCCGATCGAACGGACCTCCAAGCCCAATCGGCCGAAGTCCTGGCCACTGGGACGGCCCTCGATCACGACGGACCGGGCGCCGAGCCGCGCGAAGGTGACGGCCTGCTTCAGGGTGCGGCTGTCGGACGTCAGGGAGTTGGGGGTCAAGGAGACGACGGTTCGCCCGGTCCAGCGCGAAGCCGGTTGCTCTCTGTCCTTTGCGGAGCGGGTCGGAGCGGCCTGGGCGTCCACGAATGTCACACGATCGCCGGCTGTGCCGCCCGAAGCCGGGCCGTGAATTCGTCCTGGCTGGGCGGATTGATCAGGACGGCCCGGTGCGGACCGTAGAAGACGAAGAGGGCTCCCGCCGCCGCGGCCGACACACCGTCCTCTGCGACCGCGCGGACGAGGTCGTCGAGGTCCCTCGCACCACCGCACGCGACGAGTGGCACGCCCACGGCTGATGCGACGGACTTCAGCAGGTCGTGGTCGTAGCCCGCCATCGTCCCGTCGCGGTCTACGTCCTGCAGCATGATTTCACCGGCCCCCGCTTCGACGAGGCGACGGGCCCACGCCTCGGGAGACGCCGTCTGCTTCCGGCGTGCGCTCCGGGAGACGACGTGGCGCTTGCCGAAGGGGGATCGACGGACGTCGATGGACGCGCACACGGCCTGCGATCCGAAGAGGTCGGCCACCTCATGCACGAGTTCCACACGCTCGTGCAGCGCTGAATTGATGATGACCTTGTCAGCCCCGCTTCGCAGAAGCCGAGCAGCGTGCTCACGGTTGGTGATCCCGCCGCCGTAGGAGACCGGCATGAAGGCCTCCTCGCAGATCGCCGCGATCAGGTCGAAGTCCGGTCCACGGCCGGCCGGAGTGGCCGATATGTCGAGGATCGTGATCTCGTCCACGGCCTTCGCATTGAAGATCCTGACGGCGTTGATGGGGTCGCCCAGATAGACGGGATTGCGAAACCGCGTGGTCTTCACGAGGCGGCCGTCCGCGATCAGCAGGACCGGGACGAGCCGCGCGTTCGCCTGATCCGTCTCGGACCGCGTCATGTCCGGGCGAACCGCTGGAACAAATCGACGCCGAAGAGATGGCTCTTCTCGGGATGGAACTGGACCCCGGTGATCGCCCCCCTGCCGATCACGGCCGCAAAGTCCTGCCCGTGGCGCGAGGTGGCCACCACGTCGTCCTGGAACTCCGGCTCCAGGCGATAGCTGTGCATGAAATAGAAGCGCAGCTTCGCATGGCGTTCGAAGAGATCATGGTCCCGAAGCGGAACGACCTCCCTCCAGCCTACGTTCGGAACTTTCAGATTCGCGCTCTCCTGAAGCCGAACGACGCGACCGGGGATGAGCGCGAGCCCCTCCGCTTCGCCTTCCTCTCCCCACGACAGGAGCATCTGGGCTCCGACGCACAGCCCCAGCAGCGGGCGACCTCGCGCGATCACGGCCTCCTTGAGAGGCTCCTCGAGGCCTGCGGCGCGGAAACGCTCGACGGCACGGCCGAAATGACCGACGCCCGGAAGGATGAGCCTCGCAGCTCCCGCGACGACGGCATGGTCGCCGGAGATGTCCGCGCGCATGCCGACGTGCTCGGCCATCTTCTGGATCGACCGCAGGTTGCCGACGCCATAGTCCACGATGACCACGGAGGGCAACGTCACGATGCCGTCCTCGCCGGCCGCTTCAGGCGGTCAAGCCGCTTCCTGACGACCCTCGCCACGGTGGCTGGCGTCATCTCGCGCACCAGCATCGCCATCTTCATGGAACGGGCGATCCGACGCTCGCCGGTCGGATAGTCGGTGTGCGGATGGGTGGGACCGTTCATGATCGCGTCCCACTCGACCGTGCTCAGCCTCAACTTCCGCCGCACGAACTCGATGTCCCGGTCGATCCGCTCCTCATCGAAGGGAGGCTTCTGAAGCTCGCGCAAGGCCTGGTCGCGACTGACCGCGCCGGCCAAGACGAGGCTGGCGAGATGCGCTCGCCGCTTGTCGAAACCAAATCGACGAGGGAGGTAGTAGCTCTGGAAGAACTTCGTCCAGTGCGACTCCCAGTGCTTCTCTCCGTAGTCCCTCCACCCGAAGTTTTCAGCCAGCACGACACGCGCCTGTTTCGGATCGTACTCCATGAAGTTGAGGAGATCGACGATCTCGATGCGTGGACGCGTGGGAATTCCTGCAAAGTAGTCGACATACTCGGCAGTCGACATCACGCGATAATGCTTGAGTGGACGTGTCCCGAACCGTGCGTGGATCGCGCGGAGGTGAACGCCGTCCATGGCCGAGTAACCCCATGCCTTGGGCAGGACCGACTCGCTGGCGTAGTTCCGTCCCTGAAGCTGGAAGTTGATCTTCCATTTCCGGGCTTCGCCATACAGGAACGAGAAGAAGCTGTGATCCTGGGGAATGTCCTGGTTGGGAACGCCGGCCTTCAGGAAGGCAACCTGCAGGTCCCGCATCTCGTCCCAGTCGACGACCTTGGTGACGAGGTCCATGTCGAGCGTGCGGAGCAGTCTTTCGATGTTGCCGACGGCGATTTCCGAGTTCCAGCCGGCATCGACATGGACAGCGAGACACCGCAATCCGAGCTCCTTTGCCTTCACGGCGAGGTAAGAGCTGTCGACGCCGCCGCTCAGGCCGATGATGCAATCGTAGCGCTGCCCGGCCTGTACTCGCTTGATGCGATCGACCCATTGCCGGATGTGGCGCGCTCCCTCCTCGCCCGTCATCCACTGCCCTCGACGCTTCACGTCGTCGAGGTTGTGGCAGTGGTTGCATACGCCGGCTTCATCGAAGGTGATGAGCGGGTCGCTGCTGTCCATGACGCAGCGCGTGCAGATCCTGTAGCGCAGCGATGTGGAGCCGATGTCAGGCATGTTCGGACAGGAACGACTCGAACGCCGTTCCACAGCGATCGAACAGAGGTGAAGCAGGACGCGGAGCCGGTGCAGCTGCTACCGCATTCCCCAGCTGCGCGAGGTCGTTGCAGACGATCGCGTCACCGGCCTCGACCACGGGTCCCATGGTCGTGCTCATACCCGCCAGAAAAGCCACCGTCGGAAGCCCCAGCGCCGTGCTCTCGGCGACGGCTGTCGAGGCCGCACCCAGGGCGGCCGTACAACCGGCAAGAAACTCGTGGATGCTTTCGATGCGGGGGTCCGTGACGACCGCATCACGAAGACCGGCCTCCGCGATGGCCCTCGCATAGGGAAACGGATCAGTCGGATGTGGCCGGACGGCAATTTCGGCGTCAGGGTTGGCGCGGCGCAGGTCGGACAGAACAGGGGGGACCCGGTCCCCGAAAAGCTGGTCCCCGGTCAGGACCGCAAGCCGCGGCCGGTCCGGAATTCGATGCGATCGCTTCTCCAACGCATCCTCGAGCGCGCGATATCCGCAGGCTCGCCGCTGCATGCCGAGCGGGTAGTTGACCCGGTCTCGCCACCACTCGCCGAAGGTGAGGAAGACGTCAGGCACATGGTCGAGCCTGACGGGGACGGGATAATGGTAGGCGAGGTGGGCATCGTAGACGAGGCCATGCTGTAGTTCGGCGACCGTCGCGCCGACACCCTTGGCAGCCGCGATCAGTCCCTCGAACCCATAGCTCTGCGTTCCCATGATCACCAGACGGGGTCGCCGCAGCGCAAAGACCGGGGCCCAGAGTCTCCTTTGGCGATCATATTCCGCCTTGGCCGCAAGGGCGTCGGGCACAAGGGACAATCGACCGGGGAAGAGCCTCGCAAAGTCCGACTCGGCTTCCGCCAACCGGCGTGCCACCTCCTCTGGAACACCTGCGGGCTTCTTCCAGATGCGCCCCGCAACGCGGCCCCACGTCAAGGTCAGCGGCTCGGCACGCGCCGTGCGGTCGTCGAGTGGCAGGTCACCGGAAACGGCATCCGGAGAGAGATCGATCAACTGCGCGCCGGCCTGCTTCAGCGCCGGTGACAACGGGTCCGTGTAGAGGTCGAAGCGTGCCCCGCCCCGCCGGGTACCCCGCCCCCAGCGAAACACCATGACCGGCGAGCGGCCAAGGCCAAGGAGAGGATTTCTGTCGATCAGCGACGGTCGCACGCCCGGCAATGCCGGCTGCGATGCGACCTGATACGAGAAGACGCCGATGTCGGTCAGAATCCGAAGAAAGCATCTGAGCCGCATGAGCGACCAGATCTGCACGCCGTCCCAGCCCAGTTCAAAAAGCCGGTGTGACACCTCGACATCATTGAAGGCGCGCAATGCGGCGCCTGCCGCATCCGGGCTGATGTCGGAGGTGCCGGTCACGCTTCGGACGAGGTCCAATCTTGGTCGACCAGGACCATGCCCCCCGGGACCTGAAGGACCAGGTCGGCGTAGTAAGGCGCCGGCACCACGCTGAAGTCGACGATACCCGCGATCTGGTCGACCAGGCGCCCCTCGGCCCGGATGACGGCGTCGATCCAGTAGTGCCCGGGGGTCAACTGGCACCGTGGCAGGGTGACCTCCACCCGGGTGGGACTCGTTACGGCCCGCAAGGCATACCCGACGGGCATGTTGGCCAGCACCGTGACCGTGCTTCGCGCGAGGTCCTTCACCCACAATTCGACGCTGACATCCCTCACCCTGTCGTGCATCGGCGCGAGGACGACTGAAATGCTCGCGGGCTGTCCCACCAGCACGACGGACTGCGTGCCGGTGGTCGGTTCCGTTGCGTCGAGTCGAGCCTCTACCGTCGCCGCGACGACCTGCAACTCGCCCGTTCCTTCCCGATCCGAACGCGAGATGAGGGAAAGGCTCCCGCCCTGCTGGGCGGCCGTGCTGAGATAACCGTCGATGACGTCCCGCGTCGTGCCGTCCTGGACCAGCCGTCCATCCTCCAGGCGTATCGCGCGGGTGCAGACGCCCAGCACCGCCTCCACGCTGTGGCTGATGAACAGAACCACCCTGCCCTCGTTGCGAGCGACGTCACGCATCTTGTTGATGCACCGGCGCTGGAAGGCCGCGTCGCCGACTGCCAGGATCTCGTCGACGATCAGGATTTCCGGTTCGAGATGCGCGGCCACAGCGAAACCGAGCCGGGTCACCATCCCGCTGGAGTAGCGCTTCACGGGCGTGTCGAGAAACTCCTCGACCCCGGAGAACGCGACGATCTCGTCAAACTTCGCGTCGATCTCCGGGCGCCTCATCCCCAGGGTGAGGCCGTTCAGATAGATGTTCTCCCGGCCTGACAACTCGTAGTTGAAGCCAGTCCCGACCTCCAGGAGAGCGCCCACCCTCCCGCGGATGCGCGCGGAGCCGTCGCTCGGGGCCGTGATCCGGCACAGCACCTTGAGCAGCGTGCTCTTGCCGGCGCCGTTGGGACCCATCACCCCCAGAACTTCCCCGGGGCCGACCGAGAACGACACATCATCGAGGGCCTTGAGCACATCCCCGACGATACGCTCCGTCGATGTGGTCGCCCGTCGTGCCTGCTGGGGCAAGCTCGCGAACATCCGTTCCGAAAGAAAGCGGCCGAGACCGCCGCCTCCGGATCGACCGATGCGGTAGTACTTCGAGAGGCCGTGGGCCTCGATCATCGCCCCCATTCCGCGCCCCTCACAACCGGTCGACCATGGTGAGGCTCGTCCGCTGGAAGAAGACGAGGCCGGAGCCGAGGATCAGCGCGACAACCGCCACGGAGAGTGCGAGGTCCTCCAGGTGGGGGGGCGCTCCACCCAACAGCGACCACCGGGCCCCTTCGACGATGGCCGCCATGGGATTCAGGTAGACCAGGGTCCGCCACGGTTCGCCGAGCACGCTGGGGGAATAGACGATCGGGGTCACGAAGAACCCCAACTGGAGCAATGACGGCAAAGCAACCTGGACGTCCCGCACATAGACGTTCAGCGGAGCAAGCCAGACGGCGACGGCAAGTGCCGACAGGGCAGTAAGAAAAACAAACAAAGGCAGGAATGCCACGTTTCCCGACGGAATGAATCCGTAGTATAAACAAATCAGTGAGAATATGACGGCCGAGAAAATCAGCTCGACCATTGCCGTTGCTATGGGATAAACGACTACGATCAACCTTGGAAAGTACACCTTGGCCACGAGCTGCGCATTGGACGCCAGACTTGGGACGGCCAGACCGACTGCCTTGTGAAAGAACTGCCAGATGAGAAAGCCCGCGAAAAAGAAGAGTGCGTAAGGCTTGCCGTCGGACGCAAAAGCGCCGATCCGCCCAAAGATCACGGTGAAGACCAACATCGCCATCAAGGGCTGAAGGAGGTTCCATGCGAACCCCATCAGGGTCTGGCGATAGCGCGCGCGGATGTCGCCGGCGACCAGCGCGACGATCAGGCTTCGGGCCGACCAGAGCTCCAGAAGATCGGGCATCGACCAGCCCGAGGGGCGCCGCAGCAGAGTTTCCGGCAGGTCGCGCGACGACGCGCCCCCAAGCCCTGCGTCTTCGCCGGGTCGTTCCAAGGTCATGAGGACTTGCCGGCTTCCTGCGAGGAGAGACCTTCCACGTCTCCCGCCTGCAGGGGATCGCCTCGGCGCAGGTCCCTGCCGGCTTTTCGCCCAAGGACCGCCGGCAGATACACGGGAGGCAAGCCCAGGCTGGGCCTGATGGACCTGACGTTTTCCTTCGTGAACAACTCCCCGGCAGCCACGTCCCTGACGACGTAGAGGGAGCGCCGAAACTGGGTGTTGGCCGCTTCGCTGGACTTGATCCGGCGTGTTGCCGAGCCCAGGGCGGAGAATGCAGTCCGGACCCCCTGAACGAGGCGCGACATCTCGTGCGGCTCGAGCGAGAACTCCGCGTCCGGCCCGCCGTCGCTGCGCGCGAGCGTCATGTGCTTCTCGATGATGCACGCCCCGAGTGCGACGGCCACGGTGGCCACGTCAGTTCCCAGCGTGTGATCCGACAAGCCGATCGGACAATCGTACCGGCGAGCGAGATCCGGTATCTGGAGGCAGTTCGCCTCGTCGGCAGGCGTCGGATACCCCGAAACGCAGTGCAGGAGCGCAACCCCACCCGCCCCAGCGGCCCGCGCCTCTCGCAACGCCACTTCGATCTCCTCGAAGGTGGCCATTCCGGTCGAGATGATGAGAGGGCGCCCCGTTGCGGCGGCGGCCCGGATCAGGGGGATGTCGACGATCTCGAAGGAAGCGATCTTGTAGGCCGGCGCATCGAGCGTCCCGAGGTAGTGCACGGCGGTTTCGTCGAAGGGCGACGAGAAACAGTGAAGTCCGCGCTCGCGGGCCCGTGCGAAGAGCTGCGGATGCCACTCCCAAGGCGTGTGCGCCTCCTTATAGAGGTCGTAGAGCTTGCGTCCGCCCCATGGACCACCGGCAATCACGAACCCCGGACCGTCATGGTCGATGGTGATCGTGTCGGCAGTGTAAGTCTGCAGCTTCACGGCATCGGCACCCGCTTCTGCCGCCGCGTCAACGAGGCGCAAGGCGCGTTCAAGCTCGCCGTTGTGGTTCCCGGACAGTTCCGCAATCACATAGGGAGGGTGGGATGGCCCGATAGGCCGCCCCGCGATGCTGAATGCGCTCATGTGCCTATGCTCTCGTACCAGCGTCCGCCGTCCGCCTGCCTGATGAACCGATATCCCGACGCTTCGAAAAGCTTGCGCGAGGGCGCATTCTCTTCGAGCACGAAGGCCTGAAGGCGAAGGCCACTCAAGCCGCGCAAGACGGACAACGCTGCCCCCGCGACACCCCGCCGGTGCCAGGCCGCATCGATCGCGATGCTGACCTCGGCCTGCTCCTCGCCGAGAACATCGAGACGAACATAGCCGACGGCGATGCCCGAAAGCTCGACCACGAACAGCATGCGATGCCGCGCCGCCAGCAGAGACTTCACCCAGGCGTCGTGCTCATCGGCCGTCGGAGGCTCGGGTCGCCGCGCGTACCGCCTCGTCTCGGGTCGTGACTGGAGCCAGAGAAGCCAGTCGCTGTCCGAGGGCTCGAACAGCCTGAGGACCAAACGATCCTCCCCGAGTTCGGCAGGCCTCGTCATCGCAGCGGTGATCCGCTGAACGCCCCGACCATCGACAGCGCGGAGTCCGGCGTCAGATTGCCTGCCCCGGAGATGGGGGTCGTGCAGGAGCGCCAGGACCGCCGCCTGCAAGGCCCGTGGATCGTTCCACTCATGGCGATCGAGGACCGTTGCGGCGCCGAGCCGCCTGAGGCCCTTCGCGAGGCCGACCTGATTCTCCGCGAGCACGCAGGCGACCTGAGGAACGCCGAGACAGGCGCGCTCGAGGGCGGACGAGCCCGCCGCCCCGATCACCAGCCCGGCATGCAGCAGCAACTGCTCCAGATCGGCAGGATCCACGAGGATCTCGGCGCGATCCGAAAAGGACGCACGAACGGAAGGCAGGTGCGGAGCCGAAGGCCCAAGGACAACCTGGATGCGCCGGGTGCCAGCCGCCTGTCCCAAGGCCTCCAGCACCGTGGCCGTCACGTTGGCTGGATCCGACGCACCCATCATGACGACCAATGCCCCATCGGGGTCAGGCCGACGCTCGCGCGGTCGGGCCGACATGAGGGTTGATCGGATGGGCACGTAGGAGAGCCCCGTAAGGACCCTGCACGAAGCGGGGACCTTACCTGCGTAGTCCGAAGCGTCCCGCAAGGGTCCCGTATCGACGAGCACGTCCACGTCATGGTGCCGGTCGGCGAGGTCGTCGAAGGCCATCAAGACATCCGCCTGGCGGCGCCACGGATGCTCCACGGCTGCATCGATCGAATAGCCGTCGAAGACGGCGCGCTCGAATCGTGCGGCGGAGGCAACCCCTGCCCGGGCCTGGTTGAACGCAGCCGTTGCCTTTGGAAGAACGTCTCCATGCTCGCCGTGATAGCGCAGGTCGCTCCTCGTCCCGATCATCGACCAGAATTCAGCGAGGGCCGCACACCGGGCGAGATGCCCTCCGCCGACCGCCGGACTGGCCTCGACCACGAAGCAGGCCGACGGCGACGTCACTTGCGGAACAGCCACCACGTCAGGTTGTCCAGTCCCGTGGTGCGTTTCCACGCGAAGCCCCACTTGACGGGCTCGAGGTCCGGATAGAGGTCGAGCCAGAACCCGCCGAAGTCCCGCTTGAACAACAGATCGTCGTGGCCGCGGTAGTGGATCGACTCTGCCTTGTCCGAGAAGTACTCGATGCAGACGATGTAACGCCGCGCGCACCGGTAGATCTCACGGCAGGACCGCTCAAGGTCAGCCGGCGGCACATGGATCAAGACACCGCTCGTGAAGGCGAGATCGGCGGTTTCATCGGGAAAGTCGATGGCCGTGGCAACGCCAGGTCGCACCCTGTCCTTCCCCACCACGCCGTCGGCCACGAGCTTCTCTCGGGCCTTGTCATTGGGTTCCACGGCGAAGAACTCGGCCGCGGTCAGGTTCCTGAGCGCCCGAAGGTTGATCCCGATGTTGGCGCCCACCTCGAGGATCGACTGGGGCTGTGCGGCCCCCAGACCGGACAGGATCTCAGCCCACAATTGCGTCCGCGCCCTCAGGGCCGCGTCCGTTGCAGCGTTGCGTTCGATGTAGCGGTCACCGAACTCACCGCGCCACATTCCTATCTGATGGCCCGTCTGGTTCATCTGCCTTCCCCGATCAACGTTCTCTTCGCATGGATGAGCCTGCTCAACACGCGACCCAGCACCTCATGACCCGCTGCACTCAGATGGTGCCCGTCGGACTGCGCCACGTAGCGCTCCATCCTCCCGGCACGCCGGCGGATCGCATCCGAGAGCCGCAGGCGAACGACGTTCTCCGCGCGCCCTCGCACGGCCTGGTCGATCAAGCGGTCGAAGGCGTCGGCGCTGTCGGCAAACCCCGGTGAGTGCCGGTTGATCGCCGCGGTCACGGGGAGAATCCCCACCACGATCACCAGCCTGTAGCGCGACGAGGCGTGCTCGACCCAATCTCCGAGGACTTTCAGATAGTGCTCGGGATCGGTCAGTCGCCACGACAGCCCGGAATCGAGAAGGTGTCGGCGGTTCTTGTGCAGGAGCGTCACGATCGGCGTGCGGAGTGAGGTCGGAAGACGCGACACCATGTTCCGCAACCCGGACGGCAGCGGCCTTGGCGCGCAATCGACGATACCGCTCTGGATGATCACGACGCCCTTGTCTTCCGGCGCGAGATACGATTCGTCGTTGCGGTAGATCTGGCTGAGATCGCCGATGCTGACGGCCGGACGCGATCGATTGAACACAAGGACTTCCCGGCCGCTTTGCCCAACGAGTTGGCGACGCGCCGTCTCGCCATAGGTGTTCCGGTACGAAATGCCCTCCGACACACGCGGCATCGCGAGGGAGTCGCCGTAGATCGATATCAGCATCTAGTTGACGGATGACCAGTCCAGGACCGGCGCCCCATCCCAGAACAGAACCGATCGGGGAAGCTCGGCCATCAATGCGGCCAGGCGCGGCGTGGCGTCGTAAGCCCGGATGACTTCGGCGAGATCGATACGCCCCGTGGAGCGACCTAACGCTTCAAAGAGATCCCGGCAAACGATGAGATCCTCGGGAAAATCCACGGTGAGCCGGATATCGCGACGTCGAAGCGGCTCGTCGGGCCAGATCGCCTCGACCTGGAATTCCTCGAGATGTTCCCGCGCGTACAGCGAACACAGCTCGCTACGGTGGCGCTCGGTGCCGTTTTCGTGCGAGCGGGCAAGCGCTGCCAAGGTGTAGATCTCGAAGTGCGAACCGATCGGCAGGCTGTCGGTGACGGTGATGTCATTGGCTCGCGCAACGTGCCGATCCCAGAGAGCCTCGATGGGGTCGTGCCACTGGAACGGTGACTCCGTCGTGACCCTGAAGACGTCTGTGGCGCCGACCAGCCGGCCGCCTCGGATCAACCTGGACAGGACGTCGCGTTCGTCACCCATGCAGTAGGCGAGACCGTGGCGCCGCGCATAGTCGCGAAAGCATTCGTTCTCGATCCCTTCGGAGATCGCGAGGACGATGTCCCCGATCGCCTTCTTGGACCTCAGGGTCTCGACGATCTGGTCGAGGATCGTGACACCGGGAGCCAGGTTCTGGAGCGGCTTGCAATAGAGTCTGCTGCTTCCAGAGCGGCATGCGAGAACGGCCGCGAGGCGCCTCATTCGAAGCACTCCCCAAGCACGGCATCCCCCGCCTTCACGCTCCTGACGAGACGGCGTCCGACGACCTCGGCGGGGTTGTGGAACCCCTCTCCTGCCCCGATGCGTCCGGTCCGCTTCAGCGTCATCGCACCGGGCTCGATCAGGCTGCCCTGGACTAGATCGCGCGTGAAGATGAGCTTCTTGATGTACTTGTCACGATAGACCAGTTCTTCGGGAAGAAGCTCGTACTTGTATGAACCGTTGACCGTCTCAGCCCTGCGCATCTGCTCGACGTAGGCGGCGAACTCGGACGGCGTCAGAGCGGAGACGAAACTGTCGAACTTCATGAAACGATCGATGGTCAGGTGTTTCTCGACGTAGTCGACGTCCAGCGCGATGGCCATTGCCGACACGATCGAGGAGTCGGGCCCATCGCCGCGTGTGTGATCCATGAAGCCCACCCGCGCCTCGGGCGCGAGCGCACGCAGCGCGACGAGGCGTCCAAGCGACGTCTTCTCGATGGGGGTCGGTTCAGCCTGATACCCGCAGAACAGGATCGTCCGCGCCAGGAGATCCCTCTTCCGCAGCCACTCGATCTTGTCCTGAAGCTCGTCCAGCAGAATGCCCGCCGATGAAAGGATGACGAGCGGAGCCGCCTCGTAGGCGGACTGGATCAACTCATCGTTGAAAAAATCAGCGGCGTGCAGTTTGACAGCATGAACATCGAGGCGACGAACGATCCGGGCACCCGTGGATCCGAATACATCCATGATCAGCTTGATTCCCAGGCTCTTCGCAGCCCCGGACAAGCCGATCCACTGATCTTCCGTGAACTCGACCTTCTTGTACCACGGATAGTATTCGTAATCCGGCTCGGCAAGATCGTCAGCGATGACCAGCTGGAACTTGACCGCATCGGCGCCAGCCTGTGCTGCGGCCTTGATCAGGTGAAGCGCATAGGTCTCGTTGCCTTCATGCCCTTGCGCCGCTTCCGCGATGATGAATGTCATGAGATGCTCCAAACGCGCCTTTCGGCGACCGCCCTCTATCCGCCTCGAACACTCAGTCCAGCGAGCCGCATGGCATCCCGCATCTGGGCCGGCGTCTGCTCCGTGAACTGGAACAGGGCGCCCGCGGCGACGCCCGAGGCTCCAGCTTTCACGGCATCGATGAAGTCGTTCGCCGAGCAGGCGCCACCAGCGCCGATCAGGGGGACAGGAACGGCGGCAGCCACGCGGCCGATCAGCCCGATGTCGAGTCCGGACAGTGTTCCGTCGCGCCCGACGTGGGTGAGAAGGATCTCGCCCGCGCCCAGGGCGGAGCAATGGCGGGCCCACTCCAGGGGGTCCCTCCCGCTGTCCACCGTCCCACACCGTCCGACCACCGTATGGCGGCCGCCGATCTCCGCAACGTCGATGGAGACGACGATGCACTGGGCACCGAACTCCACGGAGGCAGCCCTCACGATTTCGGGATTCTCGAGGGCCGCTGAATTGATGGCGACCTTGTCGGCGCCCACGGCGAGCAGCGACCGTACGTCGTCGACCGACTTGACGCCGCCACCCACCGTGAGCGGCATGAAGCAGTTGTCGGCAAGTTCGTCGATCTGCTGGAAGTCCGGCGAGCGGCCTTCCGGCGTGGCGGCGATATCCAGGAAGACGAGTTCGTCGACGTCCCGCATGTTCATGACACGCACGGCCTGCATCGGCGTTCCGACGCGCCTCCAGGAACTGAAGCCCTGTCCCTTCACGAGGCTCGTCCCGTTGAAGAGGAGACTGGGGATCACCCTTGACTTCAGCATGATCCTGACCGGTCGCGCCTTGGGGCGGGCGTCATGGCTGGCAAGCCTGATGGCAGCGGCGCCGTCAGGACGCGAGGAAGTTGCGGAGCACCCTGAAGCCGTTCTTCTGGCTCTTCTCAGGGTGGAACTGCGTTCCGAAGATCGGTGCGGCGGGAGAGGCGATGGCCGAGACGAACGAGCCCGAATAAGGCGTCGTCCCAGCCACCCACGCCTGGTCGTCGGGAACGAGGTGATAGGAGTGAACGAAGTAGAAGTCGGGCCGTGCTGCAAGCCCGGCGAAGAGGGAGGAAGAAGAGCAGTCTTCAACTTCATTCCAGCCCATGTGCGGAATGCGTTCCCCTTGGACCGGCGAAAGACTCGTCACTGTCGCCTCGAGGAGTCCGAGCCCGTCGCATGCTCCGTGCTCGGTCCCTTTCGTCGCCATCAATTGCATTCCCAGGCAGATCCCCAGAAAGGGAACTGCCCCGTCGGCGACCCTCACCCGGATTGCGTCCACGAGGCCCCACTCGGCGAGGTTCGCCATGGCGCGAGGGAAGGATCCGACTCCCGGAAGGACGAGCCTGTCCGCCGCTTCCACGACCCGGGGGTCACGCGTCACCGACACCGATGCACCACACTCGTCCAGCGCGCGGGCGATGGAGTCGATGTTGCAGAGCGCGTAGTCGACGACGACGACCGAAGGTCTCATCAGCCCGGCTCGAACAGCGGGATCAAGCGCCCATCGGCGCCCTTGACCGGCTTTCCGCGGTTGTCGGTTCGAAACAGCTTCTTGTTGGTGAAGCGATCACAGACGGCGTCGAACTCCTCACGCGGCATGGAGATCTCGCCGAGGATGTCGTCGAGCGGCTTGCCGAGGCACGTGGCCGGATAGGCCCCGTCATGGCGGCGGATGAGGTCGACCGCGTCGCGTCGGGTGAGACGTCCGCGCCTGATGTGGTTGTTCGCGATGTCGGTGGCACGACCGAACCCGAACTTCAGATATTTGAAGTAGTCGTGGATCCCGGTCTGGTGGTTGTCGAGGTTCTCGTAGTTCGCCAGCGATCCCTCAACGAGCACCGGGGACGTCTCGAAACCGAAGCCCTGCGCGATGAGGGCGTTCTGGTAGCCATCCCATGGGAAGAAATAGCCGAGGAAGATGCCCGTCACTCCTGCGGCGCGGAGTTCTTCGTCCGTCGGATATGTGAACTGGATCAGGTCACGCTTCCCGATCCCCTCCTGCCCGACGAGATCGGCCACCCTGAGGCCCAGCAGTCCCCCGAACTCCTCCAGCCATCGGCGCGTGAGCACGCTGTCTGACTGCGCAGTGGCCGGCCCGCCATACTCGTGCTGGGGGTTCTCGCCCCACACGATCAGCGGAATGCGCATCTGGACCGCGATGCGGACCGGGATCGTGAAGATCGTCACATGCTCGGGCCACGAGATGTCTCCGATCTCGGCCAGGCAGATCCGGTTCATCGTGCGACGCACCACCCTGTTGGTGGTGACCTCGACATGATCGACGCCAAGACGGGAGATGTTCTCCAGGTTGCGCCGACCGATCGCGGAAAGGCTGTCGGTCGTGGACGTGACGCACAGCGGGTTCAGGCCATGCTGAAGCAGCTTGATGACCTGATAGGTCGAGTCCTTGCCGCCCGATACCGGGACGATGCAATCGTAATTCGAACCATCCTCGCAGCGGTACCGGTCCGTGATGGACTTGAACTGCTGCTCCCGCGAAGCCCAGTCCACGGCCGGGCGATTGCGGAATGCGATGCAGGCGCTGCAGGTCCCGGCGTCGTCGAACCAAAGGTCCGGCTTCGTCTCGGGATAGAGGCAGGACGTGCAATAGCGGAGCATCGGCGGTCCCCGATCGGTCAGTGAACGAGAGAACTCAACGCCGCGACGACCCGCTTCTGATCCTGGTCGGTCAGCGCCGGATAGAAGGGAATCGAGAGGCATCGGGAGAAGTAGGCCTCGGCACCGGGCAGCCGAGGGGTCGGGCTCGCCTCCCGGTAATAGGGCTGGAGGTGCACCGGCAGGTAATGGACCTGCGTGCCGATGCCAGCGGCCCTCAGCTGCTCCATCACGACCCGTCGGGACTTCCCGAGTGCCGTGAAGTCGACGAGCACCGGATAGAGATGCCAGCCGTCCGGTCCCTCGCCACGGGGCACGGGCCGTACGATCGGAGCAAGGGAGGCGAGCGCGCGGTCGTACTGCGCCGCCAGCGTGCGGCGACGCGCCATGAAGTCGTGCAGACGCATCAGCTGCGAACGTCCCAGCGCGCACAGCACATCCGGCAGCCGGTAGTTCCAGCCGACCTGATGCATCTCGTAGTGCCAGGGATTCGGCTGCCCGTCGTCGAACGCGACGTCACCCAGCATGAAGCGTGACGGGTCGCGGACCATGCCATGCGACCGGAAGTTTGCCATCGCTTCGGCCAGCGCCGCGTCGTTGGTGACGGTGAAGCCCCCCTCACCCGTGGCGATGGTCTTGACCGGGTGGGTCGAGAAGCACGCGATCCGGGATGGGCTGGCGGCATCCCATCTGTAGGACGCGCCGAGCGCATGGGCGGCGTCCTCGATGAGGTCGATCTTCCGGTCGGCGAGAAGCCCGGCGAGCGACGGGAGATCACAGAACTGGCCGTTGAGATGCACGGCGAAGGCTGCCTTGACCCGCCGCCCCGACGGGACGCGCCCGAGCGCCTCGAGCATAGACTTCTCGGTCACGAGACCCGTATCGGGGTCGACGTCGGCGAAGATGACGTCGGCTCCGCACATCCGGACCACGTTGGCCGTCGCAAGAAAGGTCAGCGTCGGAACGATGACGGCGTCGCCGGGACCGATTCCAACAGCCAGCATGGCGAGGTGAAGCGCCGCCGTGCCCGAGTTGCAGACGACCACATGCCGGGCGCCCGTGATGGCCGCCAGTTCGCCTTCCAGCTTGGACACTTCGGGTCCGGTCGTCAGGTAGTCCGACCGGAGGGCCGCCGCCACGGCCGCCACGTCGCTGTCGTCGATGGACTGCCGACCGTAGGGAAGAAGCGTCGGCTGGCTCATGAGAGAAGGGCCCTGAACGATTCCGCGTCGAACCATTCCGGATTGGTGTTGGACGCGTAGCGGAACGATTCGTCGACGGACCGGACGGGACCCAAGGGCGCCAGATGATCCGCGGACCATGCCTGGAGCGGTGGGCAGATGACGTAGCGGTCGGCGAGTTCGAGGGTGTTCCTCGCGTCGTCTTCCGTAATCATCACCTCGTGCAGTTTCTCGCCGGGGCGAATGCCGACGGTCCTGTGCGGCAGGCCCGGCGCCATGAGAGACGCGAGATCCGTGATCTTCATGGACGGGATCTTGGGCACGAAGATCTCTCCGCCGCGGGCAATGGCGGCGGAGGAGAGAACGAAATTGACCCCCTGCTCCAGCGAAATCCAGAAGCGGGTCATGCGCGGGTCCGTGATGGGGATCTCCGTCGCCCCCTTCAGGACGAGGTCCCTGAAGAACGGGACCACCGATCCTCGCGAGCCGACCACGTTGCCGTATCGGACGACCGAGAAGAGGGTCCCGCCCAGGCCCGACAGATTGTTGGCGGCAACGAAGATCTTGTCCGATGCAAGCTTGGAGGCCCCGTAGAGGTTGACCGGGTTCGCGGCCTTGTCCGTGGACAACGCGATGACCTTGCGCACTCCGGCGCGCAGCGAGGCCTTCACGACGTTTTCCGCGCCGTTCACGTTCGTGAGGATGCATTCGAACGGGTTGTATTCCGCCGCCGGGACGATCTTCATCGCCGCCGCATGGACCACGAGATGGATGCCGCGGAACGCGAGCTCCAGCCGGTCGAGGTCGCGGACATCGCCGATGAAGAAGCGGACACGCTCGAGAGCCCCGGGAAAGAGCTCCGCGATCTCCCGGGCCATGACCTCCTGCTTCTGCTCGTCCCGCGAGAACACGACCAGACGTGCCGGCCGCACGGCCGCGCCGAGCAGATGCTTGACGAAGGCCCGTCCGAAGGACCCGGTCCCCCCCGTGACGAGGATCGACATCGAGGCAACGTCGAGCGGCGGAGTGTCGAAGCGCCGGGAGGCGGAAAGCGACGGCATCAAGAGGTCCTAACCGAGAAACGACAGCGTCTGTGGCGCATGAGCGGGAACGGCATACTTCTCCCCCGTTCGGGGGCATACCAGGTCGGGGCCTAGCTTTTCCCCGGCCCGGCTCATCCAGCCGACTCGCCGGGCCGGATTGCCGACCATCAGGGCGAAGGCAGGGACGTCCTTCGTCACGACGGCGCCGGCGCCGATGAAGCAGTACTCGCCCAGCACATGGCCGCAGACGATCGTGGCGTTGGCGCCGATGGAAGCGCCTCGGCCCACCGGCGTGCGGCGGAACTCGTCCTTGCGGCTCAAATGGGCGCGGGGGTTGTTGACGTTGGTGAACACGCAGCTCGGGCCGCAGAACACGTCGTCGGCGAGTTCGACGCCGTCGTAGAGCGCCACGTTGTTCTGGATCTTGCAGCCGTTGCCGACCGTGACGCGAGGGCCGATCATGACGTTCTGGCCGATCGAGCAGTCCTCGCCGATCACCGTGCCGGGCAGGATGTGGCTGAAGTGCCAGATCTTCGTGCCGCGCCCGATCCTGGCGCCCTCGTCGACGTAGCTCGACACGTGGATCAGCGCGCCGGGAAAGCGCGGGTCTTCCCGCATCTCGCTCATGAAGCTGGCCGTCCCTTCTTGTCGCCAGGGGTCCGGGCGGGGGCGGGGCGCATCAGGATGCCGAGACCTTGGCCACGTAGGGGTGCACGGGCGCGCTGCCCTTCCCCACGGGACGATTGCGGAACGTCGAGACGATGTCGATCGAGGTCCGCACCTCGTCGAGGCCGAAGCCCCGGCCCGCGATGATCTCCTCGTAGCTGCGCGTGTGGAGATCGGTGAAGCCCTCGGAGAACTCCACCTCCTCGCCGTCGACCGTGATCGAGCGGAAGGTCGTCTTCTGGCCCTTGACGCTCTCGGGGAGGTCGTTGCGGTCGACCGACAGGAACCAGCTCACGTCGGCGCGGGCGCATTCCAGGAAGCCCGCCGCCCGCGAGGGCTCGCGCAGGTGCGCCTCGTTGCGGCTCACGGGCCCGAAGACGAAGCTCAGCATGTCGAAGAAGTGGACGCCGATGTTCGTCGCGACGCCGCCCGACTTGGCGTCCTCGCCCTTCCACGAGGCGTGGTACCAGCGGCCCCGCGAGGTGCAGTAGGTCAGCTCGACCTTGTGGCGCTTGTTCGACGTCGCGAACTTCTCGCGCAGCGCGATGATGGCCGGGTGCAGGCGCAGTTGCAGGATCGTGGAGATCCTGCGGCCGGTGTCCTGCTCGATTTCCGCCAGCCCGTCGATGTTCCACGGGTTCAGCACCAGAGGCTTCTCGCAGATCGCGTCGGCCCCGGCGCGGAGGGCGAAGCGGCAATGGGCGTCGTGGAGATAGTTCGGCGAGCAGATGGCGACATAGTCGATCTTCTCCCCGCGGCGGCGCAGCTTGTCGATGTGCCGGTCGAACCGCTCGAACTCGACGAAGAAATGGGCGTCGGGAAAATGGCTGTCGATCACGCCGACCGAGTCGTTGGGATCGTAGGCCACGACCAGCTGGCCGCCGGTGTCCTTCATGGCCTTCATGTGCCGCGGTGCGATGTAACCGGCGGCGCCGATCAGAGCGAATGACGTCACGTGGTCGTTCCTTTGTTCTGGCCCGGCGCAAGGCCCGGACCGAGCCTGGACACGCTACCGCACTTCGGGTGAGCGCAGGCTCAACCGTTCCGGCAGACGCACAGGCGCGTCCGCAGCCGGGGGCGTGCCGCGTCAGGCGGCCTCGATCGCTCCGGCGTCGAGCACGACGCGAACCTTTCGACCCAGGAGGTCGAGCAGGATCGCGACACGCTCATGGTCCGTCAGGACCTGGAAGAGGCCCTGACAGGATTCGAAGGCTCCCGCCACAACGCGGATGGCGTCGCCCCTGGCGAAACGGGCCGCCGGCGGGTCGAGCCTGATCAGCCCGCTGTCATCCTCGCGGCCGCGGATGGCGTCGACGACGCCGGCCATGACGGGAAGGGGTTGCAGGCCATCGGAGATGATGCGGGTGACGCCGACGGTCGAATTGATGGAACGCCAGCGCTGCTGCGACACGTCGAGCCGGACGAACAGGTACCGCGGGAAGAACGGAGCCCGCACGGTCTCGATCCGGCGGGCGTGACGCCGTCTCTTGAGGATCGTCGGGACATAGGGCTCGAAACCCTGCCGCTGCAGATGGCGCGCAGCCAGGAACTCGGCGTTCGGCTGGCTGTGGACCGCGTACCAGGCCATATCGGACGCCTCAGCCATGGCCGGCCTCGCTTCGACGGGGCGACAGGAGGTTCGGAACGAGGACGCGGTTCCGACCGAACTCCGCTTCAGTATCCGCGATTCGGGCCGCCGTCTCCCTGATCGAGCAGACCACCGCGCCGTCCGCCCGGTCCGACAGGCCGCCCACGGTGTCGACGACCGGCACGCCGAGAAACCGCGGAGTATCGGCGGCGGGGTCCACCACGGCGACGATGGTGACCTCGGCGTCGATGGCGCAGAGCGCGGCGACTTCGGCGACTTCGGAGCGTCCCACGAGGACCACGCGCGACCAGCCGCGGGCCCGGGCAGTGCCGAAGAGCTCGGCGCAATCGGTGCGAGCCTGCCGGAAGAAGGAGAAGGAGTAGGACAGGTACTCCGCCGCCAGCCGGGACTTTTCGGCGAAGCCCTGGGGTGTCAGGTAGTAGCTGTAGCGCCGCGCGGGGATCTCCGAGACCTTCATCAGGCCCTTCCGGACGCACCGCTTCACATAGGCGTTGGCGAGGCCGAGCGCGATGCCGAGTTCGGCCGCAAGGTGGCGCTGCGAGCGCAGGCGCCCCGTTTCCACGGCCTCCAGCACGCCCAGCATGATCCGCGCATCCTCGGGGTCCACGGCCTTTGCGGCGGATGACGGCGTCGTCGACATGGCAGGCGTGTACAGCGTTCACGACATGAACGTCAACTGCCAAGGCAATGGTCGCCGCCCTGTCCCACCGCCGTCGTGCCGGGCGCTCCGGCTCCTGCCGTGGCTGTTGATGGTTCGATGCCTTCTCGCTACGAGGTTTCGTGGCAGCGATCGCAGCAGATGCGGTCGGCCTGATGGCGAAGGTGCAGGATGTGCGGGATTGCCGGCCGCTGGGACCGGGACGGGACAGCGGGGTACGCACTGCGGAATGGCCTTTCCGCCATGGTGGCCGCGATCCATCACCGTGGCCCCGACGGCGACGGGACCTGGCTGGACGAAGCCGCCGGTCTCGGCCTGGGGCATGTGCGCCTGGCGATCCAGGATCTCTCGCCGCTCGGCGCCCAGCCCATGCACAGCGCCAGCGGACGCTATGTCATCACGTACAATGGCGAGATCTACAACGTCGCCGAACTGCGCGCCGACTTGTCGGCGGCGGGCTGCGTCTTCCAGGGCAGCTCCGACACCGAGGTGTTCCTGGCGGGCGTGGAGAGATGGGGCCTCGAGCCGGCACTTCGCCGCTGCGCCGGCATGTTCGCCATGGCGCTCTGGGATCGGCAGGACCGGGTCCTGACCCTGATCCGCGACCGACTCGGAAAGAAGCCGCTCTACGTGCTCGAGCAGGGCGGAGCCTTGCGGTTCGCTTCGGAACTCAAGGGCTTCATGGCGGATCCGGCCTTCCGGCGGCGGGTCGACCCGGCCTCTCTGGCCTCCTATTTCCGCTTCGGCAACGTGCCGGGAACGGCTGCGATCTTCGAGGGTGTCCGCAAGGTGGCGCCCGGGGGACTGGAGCGGCACTTCGCCGACGGACGCAGGGAATTCACGACCTACTGGGATCTCGCGGGCGTTGCCCGCTGGGGAACCGCCTCTCCCGCGTCCGGATCACACCGGGAGCTGGCGGACCGGGCCGAGGCCGTGATCGATCGGGCGGTGCGCGACCGCCTCGTGTCCGACGTGCCGGTCGGTGCCTTCCTGTCGGGCGGCATCGACTCGTCCCTGGTGGTCGCGCTGATGAACCGGCACGTTCCCGGCGGTGCAAGGACGTTCTCCATCGCGTTCGACGATCCGCGTTTCAATGAAGCGCCCTACGCCGCAAGCATCGCGCGTCACCTGGGCACGCGCCACAGCGAACTGCATGTGACCGGCAGCGACGCCCTGAACGTGATCCCGGGCCTGCCGGAAATGTTCGACGAACCGTTCGCCGACTCCTCGCAGATCCCGACCTTCCTCGTGGCCAAGCTCGCGCGGGCCGAGGTCACCGTCGCGCTGACCGGCGACGGCGGGGACGAGATCGCGGGGGGCTACCGGCGGCACGTCGAGATCACCGGCAGGTGGAAGACTCTGGCGCGCGTACCGCGCCCCCTCCGCCGGGCCGTCGCCGCGCTCGGGCAGATGGCGCCAGCCGGGCTCGTCGAGGGTCTGTTCGGCCTTCTCGGCCAAGGCCGCGCGCCGGCCAACCCGGTCGAATGGGTGCGCAAGGCCAGCGCGATCCTCGCGGCGGATGACGCCCGCGCCGTCTACAGAGGGCTCGTGTCGCTCTGGCCCGACGGCATGTCGCCGACGGGACGGGCAGCACCGCCGTCGCTCGTCGACGATCCCGGTGCGGCCGGCGGGCTGAGCCTGCTCGGCGAGCTCCGCTACCTCGACATGGCCACCTATCTTCCGGACGACGTGCTGACCAAGGTGGACCGGGCGACCATGGCCGTGGCGCTGGAGGCGCGTTCGCCGCTCCTTGATCACCGCGTCGTCGAGTTCTTCTGGTCGCTGCCCGATGACGTCCTCGTCCGCGACGGGACGGGCAAGGTCATCCTGCGGGACATCCTCGCGCGGCACGTGCCCCCTTCCCTCTTCGACCGGCCGAAGACGGGCTTCGGCGTGCCGCTCGCCGAATGGCTCAAGGGGCCGCTGCGCGATTGGGGTCGCGCCCTTCTGGAGGACGAGCGCAGGAGCGGCACGCCGCTGGATCTCGTGACCGTCGACAGGGCGATGGACGACCTGATGCGGGGCCAGGGCAACCACCAGCATCGGCTGTGGGCCGTCTTCATGTTCCTGGCCTGGAAGAGGCGCTGGCAGGTCGGATGGGCCTAGCCCGATCCCCCTGAGACGCCTCGCCGCGACGGCCCAGGGCGTGTCACGGCACGCCGGCCGAAACTCACCACACCTTCCACGGCGCGCGACCGGAGGCCCACAACTCCTCGAGGAGGTTCTTCTCGCGCAGCGTGTCCATGGGCTGCCAGAAGCCCCGGTGGACATAGGCCTCCAGCTGGCCGTCGGCGGCGAGGCGGGAGAGAGGCTCGTTCTCCCAGACGGTCGAATCGCCGGGAATGAGGTCGATGCAGCGCGGCGAGAGCACGAAGAAGCCGCCATTGATGCTGCCGCCGTCGCCCTGCGGCTTCTCCATGAAGCCCTCGACGCTCGTTCCCGCGATGCGCAGCGCGCCGTAGCGGCCCGGAGGCTGGACCGCGGTGATGGTCGCGAGCTTGCCGTGCGCCCGATGGAAGGCGACGGAGGCAGAGACGTCGATGTCCGAGACCCCGTCGCCGTAGGTGAAGCAGAACGCCTCCTGATCGCGCACGTAATCGGCGACGCGGCGCAGGCGCCCACCCGTCATGGTGGCATCGCCGGTGTCGACGAGCGTCACGCGCCAAGGCTCGGCGTGGCGGTGATGGACGTCCATGGTGTTGGAGCGCATGTCGAAGGTCACGTCCGACATGTGCAGGAAGTAGTTGGCGAAATACTCCTTGATCACATAGCCGCGGTAGCCGCAGCAGATGACGAAGTCGTTGATGCCATGGGCGGAATAGATCTTGAGGATGTGCCATAGGATCGGCCGTCCGCCGATCTCCACCATGGGCTTGGGACGGACCGTGGTCTCCTCGGAGATCCGCGTGCCGAGCCCGCCCGCCAGAATCACAGCCTTCATGATCAGCGTCCTGCTGTCCCGCGGCCGACCGCGCCGTCGGCCCGTCACGGCCCTCCGGCCGCAGAACCTGATACCGCGATGGGCGATGACAAGCCCTTAACGGCGTCAGTCGACCGACAGTCCCGGGATCGCCGTAGCGAACCGGCCACCCCATTGGCGGATGAAGGCCAGTTGCTCCGTGATCTCGTCCCTGAGGTTCCAGGGCAGGATGAACACCACGTCCGGTCGCATCCGCTCGATCGTGTCCACCGGAAGGACGGGAATGCGGCTTCCGGGCAGCAGGCGGTCGAGCTTGGCGGGGTTGCGATCCACGACGTAGGCCATGTGCTGGCGGCCGATGCCGCAGTAGTTGATGAGCGTGTTGCCCTTGGCCGCGGCGCCATATCCCACCACCGACCGGCCCGCCCGCCGCTCGGCGGCGAGGAAGGCCATCACGTCCTCCTTGATGGCGCAGACGCGGCCGGCAAAGGCGTCGAGCCCGCCGGGCGTCTCAAGCCCCGCCGCCCGCTCTTCCTCCCGCACGGCGGCGACGGCCGGGGTCGGCGCATGGGCGGCGGCGTCGTGGCAGACGAACAGGCGGAGCGAGCCACCATGGGTCGGCAGAGCCTCGACGTCGAAGATCCTGAGGCCGTGCCGGGCAAAGACGCGATGGAGGGGCGAAAGGCTGAGGTAGGAGAAGTGCTCGTGGTAGATCGTGTCGAACTGGTTGAACCGGATCTGGTTCAACAGATGCGGGAACTCGAAGGTCGCCACGCCCTCCGGCTTCAGGATTTCGCGGAAGCCGCCGACGAAGTCGTCGAGGTCCGGCACGTGGGCGAGCACGTTGTTGGCAGCGACGAGGTCGGCGGCGCCTCGGGCGGCGCGGATCGCGCGGGCACTGTCGATGCCGAAGAACACCGTCTCCGAGTGCACGCCAACGGCGCGCGCCGCCTCGGCGCACGCGGTGGCGGGCTCGATGCCGGTCACCGTCATGCCGAGCGGCACGAAGTTGCGCAGCAGGTAGCCGTCGTTGCTGGCCACCTCGGCCACGTGCGAAGCCGGCGTCAGCCCGAAGCGGGCGACCATGGCCTGCGCATAGCGGCGGGCGTGCTCGAGCCAGCTGGTCGAGTAGGAGGAGAAATAGACGTAGTCGGCGTTGAAGATGTCCTCCCGCCTCGCGAGTTCCGGCAATTGCACGAGGAAACATGCGTCGCAGACACGAACGTGCAGCGGATAGACGGTCTCGCCTTCCTCCGCGCGGTCCAGCGGGATCAGGGCGTTCGACAGGGGCTGCACGCCGAAATCGATCACGGTGCGATGCAGGGGGGCGCCGCAGGCCCGGCAGCCAATCTTTCGTGCCATGCGTCCGTCCTGGTTTGTCCCCGGGCGCGGGGTGTCCTTGCCTGTCCTGTCGACGCGGTCGCTTGAGCGCCGGGGCCGAAGCGTCCTACAGGACGGTAAAGGGATCGTCCACGAACCGCCTGCGGGCGGCCCCACCGGAGACCAAGCGCGCATGGCGCCCCCGCGGCTGCTCTACCTCGTCACCGAGGACTGGTACTTCGCCTCGCACCGGCTGCCGATGGCACGGGCGGCGAAAGCGGCCGGATTCGACGTGCACGTCGCGTGCCGCATCGACCGGCACGCCGAGGCGATTGCCGCGGAGGGTTTCACCGCGCACCCGCTCCCCTGGTCGCGAATGAACCGGAAGGCCGGCGATCTTCTGCGCGAAATTGCATCCATCCGCGCGCTCTACAAAGATCTGCGCCCGTCGCTGGTGCATCAGGTGGCGATGAAGCCCGTGATCCTCGGCTCGCTGGCGTCCTCCGGGCTCGGCCTGCCGACGGTGAACTCCGTTGCCGGCCTCGGCTGGGGGTTCATCGCCAAGGGTCCGAAGGCGGCCGTGGTGAGGGCCGGGCTCGGCACGGCGCTGCGGATCCTCCTGAACAGGCCTCACGCGACGACGATCGTCCAGAACCCGGACGACCGCGAGGCACTGGAACGCATCGGCGTCCGTCCGGAGCGTCTGACGCTCATTCCCGGATCGGGTGTGGAGACGGATGTCCTCCAGCCTCTTCCGGAGCCGGAAGGGCCCTTCACGGTGGGCTTCGCCGGCCGGCTGCTCGCCGACAAGGGCGTGAAACCGCTGGTGGAGGCGCAGGCGCTCCTTCGCGCCTCGGGTGAGGACGTTCGACTCCTCGTGGCCGGCACGCCAGACCCCACGAACCCCGCGACGCATGGCGAGGACGAGCTCGACTCCTGGCGGCGGCAGGAGGGCGTCGCGTTGCTCGGCCACGTGGCCGACATCCGCACCCTGTGGGCGCGCTGCCACGTCGCCGCCCTCCCCTCCCGCCGCGAGGGCCTGCCGAAGGCGCTGATGGAGGCTGCCGCCTGCGGGCGTGCCCTGATCGCGACCGATGTTCCCGGCTGCCGCGAGGTGGCCCGCGCGGGCGTCAACGGACTCCTCGTGCCGGTGGACGACCCGGCCGCCCTCGCGCAGGCGATCCTTGCGCTCAAGCGCGATCCGGCCCGGCGCGCCGGCTATGCCGCCGCCGGCCGCCGCCTCGTGGAGGACCTGTTCTCGGCGCGCGCCATCGGGGCGCAGACCGTGGACGTGTACCGGGCCGCCGTCGGGATTGCCCCGCCGGCCGCCAGCGGCTAAGGGACGCGCGAAGAGGAACAGCGCATGAGCCACGGACGCCGCATCGCGATCATCGGTCTCGGTTACGTCGGCCTGCCGGTCGCGGTGGCCTTCGCCGAGGCGGGGCTGCCCGTCATCGGCTTCGACATCGACCGCAGCCGCATCGACGAGCTCACGGCGGGCCGGGACCGCACCCGCGAGGTCGAGCCCGACCGCCTCTCGTCCCCGCACCTGCGCTTCACCGACCGCCCGGACGTGCTGCGGGAAGCCGATTTCTTCATCGTCACGGTGCCCACCCCCATCGACGAGGCCCGCCGGCCCGACCTCGGCGCGGTGCTCAAGGCGTCCGAGACGGTCGGGCGCGCGCTGAAAAAGGGCGACATCGTGGTCTACGAGTCGACCGTCTATCCCGGCGCAACCGAGGAGGACTGCGTGCCCGTGCTGGAGCGCGTGTCCGGGCTCGCCTGCGGACGCGACTTCACGGTCGGCTACTCGCCCGAGCGCATCAACCCCGGCGACCTGCAGCACCGTTTCGAGACGATCCTCAAGGTGGTCTCGGGACAGGATGCGGCGACGCTGGAGACGGTGGCGGCCGTCTACGGGTCCGTCGTGAAGGCCGGCATCCACAAGGCGCCCTCGATCAAGGTGGCCGAGGCAGCCAAGGTCATCGAGAACACGCAGCGCGACCTGAACATCGCCTTCATGAACGAGCTGTCGATCATTTTCCGGCGGCTCGGGATCGACACGGGCGACGTGCTCGCGGCGGCGCGCACGAAGTGGAATTTCCTGCCCTTCACGCCAGGACTCGTGGGCGGCCACTGCATCGGCGTCGACCCGTATTACCTGACGCACCGGGCGGAGATGGCCGGCTACCATCCCGAGGTCATCCTCGCCGGACGGCGCGTGAACGACGGCATGGGCGCCCTGATCGCGCGGGAGTGCGTCCGGTTGCTGCTCTCGTCGGGCCGGGCGCAGCCGACGGTGACCGTGCTGGGCCTCACCTTCAAGGAGAACGTGCCGGACACCCGCAACTCAAAGGTGGTCGACATCGTCTCCGAGTTGCAGAGCTTCGGCGTGACGGTGCAGGTGCACGATCCGCTGGCCGATCCTGCGGAGGCGAAGCACGAGTACGGCCTCACACTCACGGCGGAGGCCGATCTGGGCCCCGCCGACGCGGTGATCCTCGCCGTGTCGCACGTCGACTACGCGTCGGGCGGTTGGAACCTCGTGCGGCACCGCCTGCGCGACGGCAAGGGCGTCGTCATGGACGTAAAGGGCGTGCTCGACCGCGCGAACGTGCCTTTCGGCGTCACGCTCTGGCGGCTTTGACGGCCTTCTCGGCCAGGATCAGCCACACCGGGAGCATGCCGAGCGCGCTGAGCCACCAGGCCTGCCACGCGCCATAGCCCACCGCCGCCACCACGACGGCGGTGACGATGGCCGCCGCTGCCGCCGGCACCACCGCCGGATCGAGGCGGCCCGCCGCGCGCACCATCCGGCCCAGTGCCACGGCCACCAGAAACGCTCCCATCAGGCCGAGTTCCACCCAGACCTGCAGCCCCATGTTGTGGGGATGACTGTCACGGATGCCATCGCGCAGCGCTTCCGGGACACGCTGCAGAAGGGGGCCCGCGCCGATCTCGCCCGAGCTGTCGAAGCCAAACCCGGTCATCGGCTGCAGCGCAGTGGCGGCGGAAAAGGCCCGCCAGATCAACAGTCTCTCGCGGGCATGCCCCTCCTTCATGGCATCGAGCGCCGCCGCCGGCAGGACCTCGTCCACGATCGCGGGAATGAAGGGCTGCACCAGCATGAACAGCGCCACGGCGACGGCGAGCGCCGGGATCAGCCAGCGCCAGCCCGTCATGAAGAGCACGAAGGCGGCGGCGCCGCAGACGAGAGCGAGCTTTGCCGTCTCGCTCTCGCTCATGAACACCGCGACGCCGACCAGCAGGGTGAGCGCGGCGGTCCCGTTGCGGCCGACCGTGGCGCGGGCCAGCACGAGGGTCGGCCACAGCCACAGGGCCATGACCACCGCCGACTGGTTCATCTTGCTGGGGTTCAGGTTGGCGCGGAAGAGGCGGTGCAGGAGGAGGCCCGTGCGCAACTCGACGATGAGGAGCACGGCCGCCAGGGCGAGGCCGCAGACGAGGACGAGGGCCGCCTTCCGCGGCGCGGGCGGCGGATCGGCCGAGGCGAGCACCAGGGCCACGGCGATCGGAAGCGCGGCATGGGCGAGGAGCACCTCGATCGCCTCGCGCGGGACCGGCGTGTGTTCGATGGAGAGGCCAGCCACCAGCAGGAGCAGGACCAGCGCCGCGACCATCACGAGGTCACGCGGTCGACGCAGGGCCCCGGCCATCGCCCAGGCGGCGAGAAGGCACGCGGCAGCAAGGCCGCAGACCAGCGGCAGGGAGCGGAACGTCATTACCGCCAGCGGCAGTGCGGCGGCGAGGAGACCGAACCCCGCCAGCAGGACGCGCTCCTGCCAGAGGCGGCGATCGCCGATGCTGTCCGATCCCGTCGCGCTCATGCTTTCCGTTCCGAGCCCCGGCGGGGCGCCCTGCTGCCTAGACCGTCTGTCCGGCGCCATCAAGTGCAGCCAGCCGGCGCGCGACGAGGGCCTGCGCCTTCGTGCCACCCAGGCTGGCAAAGTGTCCGGGATGAACGATCCTGGGCTGCAGTGCCGCGATCTGCTTGAGGCTGCGGGCGGCCGCGCCCCGGTCGCCGCCCGGCAGATCGAGGATCATCGGCCCGTCATAGAGGGCGTCACTGGAAAAGAGTGTTCCGGTCGCCGCCTCGAACAGGCCGAGCAGGCCCGGCGAGTGGCCGGGCAGGTGCACGATCTCCAGCGGTCGCGCCCCGACGTCGATGATGTCGCCGCCGGCGACGAGACGGGTCGGCGGCGCAGGGGCGACTTCGTGGCGGGCCGCGTCGAAGCCCGGCTGCGGCAGCTGGAGGAAACTGGCCGGCCCGAGCCAGCCCTCCGCCAGCGTGCGGATGCGGCCGCCCTCGCCAAGGATGTCCGCCTCGGCCGGGTGGGCCCACCGCTCGCCGAACTCGTGCGCGGCGCCCATGTGATCGTAGTGCGCGTGGGTGACGAGCAGGACCGGCTCACGCCCCGTGAGCCCGAGCACCAGCGGGCGCAGCGGGAAGACGCCCGTGCCCGCGTCGACGAGCAGGTCCCGGTCGCGACCACGGATGAGCCACATCAGGCCCGCGTGGAGCGGCGCAGCATGGCGCTCCTCGATCCGCAGGATGCCATCGCCGACATCCGTCACGGCATACCAGTGCGCTGCATCCATGCCGTCGATCCCCGCGACCATTCTGTGACGGCCTTGCCAGTGGCTGCAACGGGGGCGAGGCTGTCGGCATGATCGTCGACACGCGCCTGCCCTTCCGCCTCGCCATCGTCGCCGAGAGCGAAAACGCGTGCTGCAACCGGTTGCATGGCGCCGGGTTCGATCGCGACAGGGCCTCCGAGATTGCCGTCTACCTGGGACAGGCGACGGACCTGCCGGGGTTCCTGCCCGGAATCGCCGCTGCGCTGGCGCCTGCCGGCGTGGCGGTGGAGGCCGTGGACGTGGACCATGCGTCGGCGCGGCTCGCTTCGTGGCTAGCATCGCCTACCGTCGTCTGGGTGATGACCGATGGCCTCGCGTACTACCGCGGAAGCCCGGTCACCGCGCTCGCGAGGCTGGTGGGCCTGCCCGTCTACGGTTCCGGCGCGCAGGCCCAGCATCTGTGCCAGGACAAGTTCGCGAGCGGCATGCTCGCCCGGTCCGCCGGGCTCCGGACACCGCCGACGGCCCTTTACGAGGGGAGCCGGTTCCTCGCGGGCGACCGGCTCCAGGCCACGGCGGGACCGTTCTTCGTCAAGCCGAACAGGCTCGGCGCCAAGATCGGCATCTTCGCCGACAGCCTCGCCCCAGACTTCACCGCCGCCATGGAGCTGTGCCGACGGATCGAGGCGCGCTACTGCGACAGGGCCGTGGTGCAGCCGTTCGTGCCCGGTTCGGATGTCCGCGTCAGTTTCATGGACCTCGGCGGCCCCCTGCCGCCGCAGCTGGGCATTGCGCGGCTCGCCAGGGACCCGCGCAGCGAAACAGGCGGCGCCTTCATGACGATGAGGGACAACGAGACATTGTCCTCTGCCAGGGACACCGAGGGCGGCACCGGCGGATTCAGTGCCGGACGGACCCTCGCCTTCACGCCGCGGATGGACGACCTTCGGCGATCGACCTCGGGGGCGGATGCGGCACTGGTGGCGGAGATCGAGGCGATGGCCGACGCCCTCGCCCGTCTTGTCGGACTGCGCGACTATTTCTCGATGGACATCCGGGTGGACGAGGACGGGGTTCCCTGGTTCCTCGAGTTCGAGACGTGCCCCGCGGTCACGATCTACGATTTCCAGACCTATCTGCGCGAGCGTTCGGGCCTCTCGCTCGGGGAGGCTCTCCTCGCCTCGCTTCGGCGCGTCCCAGAGCGGAAAGACGAGATTTAGGAAGCGCTTTGCTCCATGGACTGCGGTTCGGATTCATCTTGCGCCCTTTCCGGAACGCCGACTTTCGCGAGTCGAAACAGCCGCTTGTCCGGCCATGCTCGGACTTTGATTCCGCAGTGAGGGCGATCCGGCGATGACGTCTTCCTTTTCGAGTACGCGCCGTCCCACGGGACCGAGGCTGACCCGCGCGCATGTCGACCGCGTGCACCGGGAGGTGGCGGATCTGGGCCCCCCACCCGGCATCGCGCAACTCGGCGACGAGGACTACGCCGGACTGGCCCGGGACCTGCTGGCGTCCTATCGCGGCGGGCCCGTCCTGGTCTTCGCCTACGGCTCCCTCATCTGGAAGCCGAGCGGAGAGTATGGACCGCCCATGGCGGGGACCGTCCACGGCTGGCATCGTTCCTTCTGCCTTCGGGTCCTGCGCTTTCGCGGAACGCCGGATTCCCCGGGCCTGATGATGGCGCTCGACCGTGGCGGCTCCTGCCGGGGTCTGGTCTACCCCCTGCTTGGCGTAGATCCCGGCCGCGAGGTCGAGGCGCTCCTGCGGCGGGAGATGACGAACAAGCCGCCCACCAACGTGCCCCGCTGGGTGACGGCGATCACTGAAGCGGGACCTGTTCAGGCGATTGCGTTCACGATCAACCGGCGGAGCTGGGCCTATTGGCCGGAGACCTCACCGGCCGAGACGGCGCGCGTGCTGGCGACGGCGTGCGGCCACTGGGGGTCCGGCGCGGACTACCTCTTCAACGCTGTCACCCATCTCGCGGCGAGCGGTATCAGGGATCGCAACCTCTGGCGGCTGCAGTCCCTCGTGGCCGAGGAGATCGAGCGGAACACCCCGTCCGACGGGTGAGACGCATGCTCATGAATTGATTCAAGCAGGCCATGCCAAGGATCTGATGTCCCTTGGGTTTTTCCGAAGCCTTCCTCCGGTTTCAGGCCGCTCGAACGAGCAGGATTCCGGCCGGGACCGTCACGACCTCGAAGTCCGCATCAGCGCCGCATTCCCACATCTGCATGAGGAAACGCCCCTCCCGGTCGAGAGCGACGAGCGGCAGGTGCCACAGGCCCCGAGGATAGACCAGCACCTGGCCGGGACTGCCGACGAAGGCCTCGGCCCGGTTGACGTCTGGCCGGCCCTCGGGGGTCGCGGGCGCGACGACGACGAGCGATCTCGCATCGCCGAGGGGCAGGAAAAGCTGATCGGACAGCGGGTGTCGCTCGAAACAGTGCACCTGGAACGGCAAAGCCGACGGCCAAAGGTCGTACAGCGCGGTCACAGGCCGGGACGCCGGCGCTTCATGGCCGAGATCAGCCGGGAGATCGGTCCGCAGGCCCCGGCCCTCGTTCACCGGCCGGCCCGGCATGGCCTCGACGGACAGCACACGACCGAATTGCCGGAACGTCGTCCGAGACAGGGGCCGGGGTAGAAGAACCCTCGGCGGAATGGCGTCACCGCCCGTCATCTTCGTCCTCGTCGGTTTCCCTGGCCGGGACCGCATAGACGCCGTTGAGCCAGCGCGAAAGATCGAGGTCGGCGCACCGCTTGGAGCAGAAGGGGCGGTAGAGCTTCAGCGCCGGCTTGCCGCACAACGGGCAGGCGCGGCCGGACGGATCGAGTTCCTGTGCGGCGCCGGTGACGGGACGGTTGTCGTTCGTGGGGGTCATGCCCCCGATATGGACCGTTCGATCCCCGATGGCCAGCCTCGCCGGGCTTCCCGCCCCCCGAAAAACGAAGACCCCGGTGCTTTCGCACCGGGGTCCCGTCGATCAACCGCGAGGTTGGATCAGAAGTCGCGCTGGAAGCGCAGACGACCGAACCACTGCGAGTCGTTCTGGCCGAGGAACGGGTTGTTGACCGTGTTCTGGACGAGCGCGATGTAGTTCGGCTTGTCCACGAACGTCTGCCAACCCACTTCCGCGCCGATGTCGAGGCCGCGAACCGGCGTCCAGATCAGCTGCGTAGCGACGGTGTAGGCAGCGGCGTCGTACCACGGGCCGTAGTGGTCAACCGCGCCGTAGGCCATCGTCAGGCCCGAACGCAGGGTCGGCATCCAGTAGTGCAGGAAGCCGCCGGTGACCGACCAGGAGTTGGTCAGGTGGCCGTTGCCGGTCGGATCGTAGATCACGTCAGCAGACGGGATCGACACGGTGCCGAAGCCAGCCGTGCCCCAGCCGGTGTAGCTGTTCGCGCCGGTGGCGTAAGCCGCCTGCAGGAACAGGGCATCGCCGGGGGCGATCATCGGCAGGTTGACCTTCACGCCCGCCTGGATGGCGTAGCCGTACTCGGTGTCGCCGATCAGGCCGTTGTAGACGTTGCCGGTCGTGACCGCGCCGCCAGGAGCAACGCCAGCGCCGACGCGGGTCTGGTGCACCGCACCAGCGAGCATCGCAGCGCCCCACGAGCCGGTGTAGTCGAGGCGAGCCACGACGTCAGGCATCGCATGGCCACCGAACGACGGCTGGCCGTTGACCGGACCAGCGAGCGTGCCGATCGTGGTCGTGGTGAAGCCCGTGCCGACGTTGTTGATGCCGACGCGACGCTCCGAGCCGTCCTCGAGGGCGAGGGTGGCCGAGAAGCCGCCACCGAACGAGGCGGTGTAGGCGAGGGCGTTGATGGCGCCGTAGTCCGAGCCGCGGCCGTTCGCGCCACCGCCGAGGTACGAAATACCGCCGAACGGAGCGAATTCGAAGAACGACGTGGCGACGCGACCAGCGGTGATGCCGGCGAACTGGATGTAGGCCCAGTCAAGCGTCGTCGTGGCGGCCGAGCCCGAGTCCTTCGTCACGTAGACGCGGGTCGTGGCGCGGACCGGACCCCAATCGGTCGCGGTGTAGGAGTCGAGGGCGAGGTAGCCGCGAGCGCGGGTCGCCGTCGTGTTGTTGTTGCGCGAGAAGGGCTCGGCATAGATGTAGTCAGCGCGGACGCGGCCCGAAACCTTCAGGCAGGTGTCCGAACCGGGGATGTAGAAGAAGCCGGCGCCGAACTGCGAGCAGACGCGCACGTACTCGACCGGCGCGGCCTTCTTGGACGGAAGGTCGGCGGCCTGAGCCCCGGCCACCGCGGCGAAGCCAGCGGCGGTACCGAGGAAGAGGCTCTTCATGAGCTTCATTTGGTAACCTCCAAAAGACGTTTTCGAGACCCATCGGGAGCGGGCTTGGTCTTCATCCGATCTGGCCCCCGAAGGCCCTCTCAGCGAAGAGTCCCTTACCCCTGTCCGCCGGACCGCAGGTGCCTCCACCAGGCGATCCGAAGGCGCGACAGGGAATCCCCTGCCACGACGCAACCTTAGCGTGTGCCTTGGGGCGATCAACCAAACAGCGAGCGCGGGACGGCCTTTCCGGGGCGTTTTCAAGGCCGTGTTGCACAATAGCCACGACCAGAGGTTGCACCCCGTCTGTCTGTTAACACTCGATTAATCAGCGGGTTGGCTGGAGGTGCTGATTTAAGCGAATGACAGGGTTAACGCTGTCTCTACCGCAGGCTGTGACTGCCCAAACGCGACGCTTGCGCACCGCAAGTTGTGCGACGCACCGCAGGCGGCCCTGCCCACGGCTTCAGCAATCTGCCTGTTTCAACCACAGATCGTCACGGTTCAGATCGTGTCGTCCCACCCGCGCGACAGCTTCACGGCAGCGTTGATGAGGCCCACCATCGAGTAGGTCTGCGGGATGTTGCCCCACAGCTCGCCGGTGTCGAGGTCGGCATCCTCTGACAACAGGCCGAAGCTGTTGCGGCGCTTCAGGATGCGCTCGAACAGGGCCCTCGCCTCGCCGCGCCGGCCGATGGAGGCGAGGGCATCGACGTACCAGAAGCCGCAGATGAGGAATCCGGTCCTCATGTGCCCGAAGTCGTCCTCCACCGCGTAGCGCAGCAGCAGGTCGCCCCGGCGCAGCGCGGCCCCCACGGCTTCCACCGTCGCGACGAATCGCGGATCTGTCGCCTCGATGAAGCCGAGTTCGGCCAGAAGCAACAGTGTCGCGTCGAGATCGTGGCCGCCGAAGGTCGAGACGAACGTGCCGAGTTCCGCATTGAAGGCCTGCTGCTCGATGATCCGCCGCATGGAATCCGCCTCGCGGCGCCACTCCTGGGCCCTGTCGGGCTTGCCGAGTTCGAGACCGATTCGGGCCAGCCGGTCGCAGGCCGCCCAGCACATCACGCTCGAGAAGGTATGCACGGCGGCCTTGGTGCGAAGCTCCCACGGCCCGGCGTCGGGCTGGTCGAACACCCGGACCGCCCGGCGGCCCAGCTTCTCCAGGTGGGCGAACAGTTCGTCGTTCCCCGGCCGGATCATGCGCCGGTCCATGAAGGCGTGCGTCGAGGCCAGGACCACGCTGCCGTAGACGTCGTTCTGGATCTGCGAGGCGGCGGCATTGCCGACACGGACCGGCCCCATGCCGCGATAGCCCTGCAGGGCGGGCGCCTGGCGTTCCTCGAGGTCGGGCGAGCGGGTGATCCCGAACAGCGGGGGCAGATCCTCGGGGCGGCCGGGCTCCTCGGCGTCGTCGACGATGTTGGTGATGAAGCCGAGGAAGTCCTCCATCGTCCTCGTCGTTCCCAGCCGGTTGAGCGCCTGGATGACGAAGTAGGCGTCTCGGAGCCAGCAGAACCGGTAGTCCCAGTTGCGGCCGCTGTCCGGCGCTTCGGGAATCGAGGTCGTCAGCGCCGCCACGATCGCGCCCGTCTCCTCGAACTGGCACAGCTTCAGGGTGATCGCGGCCCGGATCACCTCGCGCTGCCACTCATAGGGGATCGAGAGCGACCGGACCCAGTCGCGCCAGTGGTCGGTCGTCTTCTCGAGGAACTCGCGCGCCGTCTCGTCCACCTCGGTCCGCAACGGCTCGTCCGCGCCGAAGAAGAACGACAGGGGCCTGTCCAGCGAGAAGGGCGTACCCTCCGCCACGTACGAGATCGGCGCGTCGGTGGTGAGGCGCAGCGTCATCTGGGGGCCGACGAAGCGCACATGATGACTGCCGCGCGTCTCCTCGGGCGTGCGGGCGCCCCACTCGAACCGGGGGGCAAGGCGCACGCGCACGCGGGGCCGTCCGCGCAGGGGACGAATGCGACGAACCAGCTGCGGCGGCCGGAAGATCCGGCCGAGATGGCGGAACCGCGGTGCGAAGTCGGTGATCTCGACGATGTTTCCGCGCGCGTCCTCGATCTCGGAGACGAGGATGGCGGTGTTGTCCTCGTAGCGCTGGCGGCATTCCACCGCGCCGAGCATCTCGATGGCGAACTCACCGCCGCGCCCGCCTTCCTCACCGCCCAGCAGGCTGCAGAAGACGGGATCCCCGTCGAACCGCGGGAAGCAGGACCAGACGATGCGTGCCTGCCGGTCCACGAGCGCGGCCAGCATGCCGTTGCCGATCACGGCGAGATCGAGTGAAGGATGACGCGCCTGGTTCGGCTCCGGCATGGACGACTCCTCAGTCGGTGGCGGTCGAAGACGTTTCGAAGGGACAGGTTCCGGTCTCGGCCCACGCCAGGAGACGGGCGCGGAGCACGGCAGGCCCGGCGAGCCGCAGGGGTGCGAGGCTCTTCCCCTCGCCGATCCGGACGGCGAGGCCGCCACGGGCGAGGACCTCGGCAAAGCCGTGCTCGTCCGTATCGTCGTCGCCGACGAAGACCGGGATGCGTCCGCGGTAGGGCTCATGATCCAGCAAGGTGGCGATGGCCCTCCCCTTTCCCGCCTCGGCGGGGAGGATCTCGATCACCGACTTGCCCGTCTGCGCGCGCCAGCCCGACCCGAGCCGCGCGAGGGCCTGCGCAGCCAGGTTTTCGACATGGGGCCGAAGGTCGGGGACCGCCCGCCAGTGGAGCGCGACCGACGCGCCCTTGTCCTCGGCGATGAAGCCGAGTGCCCCCGCGGCGTCGCGAAGGCGCGCGACCTCCGCCCTGAAGGCCTCGGGGACGGCGGCGCAGCTGAGGGTTTCGCCGGCAAGGCGCAGTTCCGCACCGTGCAGTCCTGCCGCATCGAACCGGTGGGGCGACAGGAACCGGTCGAGCGCCTGCACCGGCCGGCCGCTGACGAGCGCCAGGGCACCGCCCATCCGCTCGGCGACGCGCGCCATCGCGTCGGAAAGCCCGGGCTCGACACGCACGGCGTCCGGACGCGGGGCGATGTCGACGAGGGTCCCGTCGAAGTCAAGGAACAGGGCGTGGCGGCACGGCACGGTCATGGCGGCGGCTGACCGATGGGATCACGCCTGAGCCGCGACGGCGGCCGGCGCATTGGGCGCGACGAGCTTGCTGATCCGCTCGCGCTTTCGCAGCCGGGAGGCGTCGAGGAGCATCTGCCCCGCCCAGCGGTACACGTTGCGGGCCCTCACCTGCTCGCGCATGAGGCGCATGCGCTCCTGCTGCTCGTGGTCCGGCATGGTCAGCGCGCGCAGGATCGCCTCGCCCATGGCGTGGGTGTGGTAGGGGTTGACGATGAGGGCCTCCCCAAGCTCGCGCGAGGCGCCGGCGAAGGCCGAGAGCACGAGCACCCCGCGCTCGTCGTCGCGCGCAGCGACGAACTCCTTGGCGACGAGGTTCATGCCGTCGTGAAGGCTCGAGACGAGGCAGAGGTCGGCCGCGCGGAACAGCGTGAAGACGTCAGCCGGCTCGTGGTGCTCGGCCACCAGAAGGATCGGCCCGGGCGTGCCGTCCCCATGGCGGGCGTTGATCTCGGCCGCGAGCGCCTCGGCCTCCTCCTGGAGGGTGCGATAGCTCGCGAGCTTGCTGCGCGTAGGAGCCGCGATCTGCAGAAGCGCGAAGCGGCCCCTCCACTCGGGATGCTCCGTGAGGAAGCTGTCGACCGCGTGCATGCGGTCGACGATGCCCTTCGTATAGTCGAAGCGCTCGATGCCCACGCACAAACGGACGTCCGGCGCGAGGTCGTATTTCTCGCGAACGAGCAGACGGCAGTCCTCGATGCTCTTCTGCGTGGCGAGCGCGGCCGGCGGCCACTCGATGGAGATCGGATAGGGCCGCACGACCGTTTCGCGGCCGCCGAAGGCCACCGAAGCCGTCTCGCGGTTGATGCGGCACTCGAGGAAGCGGTCGACCGTGTCGAAGAAGTTGTTGCAGTGAAACTGCGTGTGGAATCCGAGGATCGAGGATCCCAGCAATCCCTCCACGATCTCCTCGCGGTAGGGGCAGATCCCGAAGGTCTCCGCGTTCGGCCAGGGGATATGCCAGAAGGTGACGATCGTGGCGTCCGGAAGCCGCTCGCGCAGCATCCGGGGCAACAGGGCGAAATGGTAGTCCTGGATCAGGATGATCGGGTCCGGCCGCTTCGCCTCGGCGGCGACGGCATCGGCGAACTTCTCGTTCACGGCCCGGTACATGGCCCAGTCGTCCTTGCGGAAGGTCGGACGAACGAAGGCGATGTGGCAGAGCGGCCAGAGGCCCTCGTTGGCGAAGCCGTAGTAGTAGCCGTCCTGCTCCTCGTCGCTCAGCCACACCCGCCGCAGGGTGTAGTTCGGCGCGTCCGGCGGCACGGCGACGCGGTCGGACCCGTCGACCGTCTCGCGGTCGGCGGAGCCGCTGCCATGGGCGACCCACGTGCCGCCGCAGGCCCGCATCACCGGCTCCAGGGCCGACACGAGGCCGCTCGCGGGGCGCTGCACGTGAATGCCGGACCGCCCCCGGTTGTGAATGTAGGGCTCGCGGTTCGACACGACGATCACCTCGGAACCCGGCAGCTCGTTGGCGAGCGCCACCGTGAGCGTCTCGGGCGTCCATTCGGTATGGGTCGCGTCGATGCGCCGGCGCACGAAATCGAGTTCGTCGAGCGCCTGCCGGATGTCCTGTCCCACGCCGAGGAGCGAGGGCGGCGCCGGGGGTGCCTTCCCTGCCCGGAGGTCGTCGATCGCCTGGCGCAACGATCCCATCCAGCTCCGGGCCAGGACGAGGCCTACGAACGCGACCAGCGCCGCCGCGATCAGAGCGGCGACGAGCAGCGACGCGAGAAGGCCGGCCCGGAACTGGCTCAGCCGTGCGGCGGTGAAGCCAAGATCATGGAGAATGACGACGCGGCCGAGGTCCGGCGTACCGCCCAGCGGGAACGCGTGGACGACCACCCGCCCCTCCATCTCGACGTCGATGCGCCCGGCGTCCGGCGTCCGCTGCAGCGCCGCGCAGGACAGGATGTCGGGCATGAGGCGGGAGCCGGCGAGCAGTCTCGAATCGGGGCCGCAGAGGCCGGCCGCCACGAGGCGCTGGTCGGTGGTGATGCGGTCGAACAGCGCATTGGCGCGCGTCATGTCCCCGGAGCGCGCGAAATCCGTGAGCTGGTCGCGGATCGATTCGAAGACGAGGCGCGCCCTCAGGTCCACGTCGCGCTGCGTCCAGCGGTCGAACATGCCGGTGGCGAGAGGCAACAGCGCCGCGGCCAGCATGGCGACTGCCGCCACGCCGGCGGCAATGATCCAGGGGACGTGCGACCACCGCGCCTTCACCAGCGTCATCGAGCTCAACCTCCGAAAGCCTCAGAACGCGCGAGCGCGCCAAAACGAAGCAGCAGAGGTCAAGGAAATCGGCGCCCGGTGGCCTCATCGCGCCAAAACGGTGTCATCCACGGTACACAACCATGGCGAGAATCCGCCGTCCGGCGGGGCACGAACGGCTCAGGCCGAGACGGTCGGGCGGACGAGGGTCTCGATATCGAGGGCCTGAGCCCAGGCGGGATCGCTGCCCAGCTCCAGCACGACCCGGGCCACGCCGTCGCGCGTTTTCACCCCGAGAAGGCGCAGCAGCGCGGCGACGTGGACCTTGGCCGTCGCCTCGGCGATGCCGAGCGTCATGGCGATGTCGCGGTTCGACATGCCGAGCACGAGGAGCTTCAGAACGTCCTTCTGCCGATCCGTGATCCGCGAGAGGTCCGCGCGCCGGGCCCGGTCGCCGAGGGGCATCGCGGCCTGAAGCGCGATCGGGATCCCCGCCACGGTCGCCGGCACGAACTCGCCCTGGTCGAGCATGAGCTGGACGGCGGTGACGAAGCGTTCGCGCGGGAGATCCTCGAGCAGGAAGCCGGCCAGCCCGGCCGCCGAGCAGTCCCGAAGATCCCTGCGCGTTCCCTGCTGCGCCACGATGGCGAAGCGGGCGCGTGCCTTGCGGCGACGGAACGGGAGCAGGAGGTCGATGGTCCGGCGCACGGTGCCCTGCATCTCGACGATGGCGAGACACTCCGTCGCCTCCCCGCAGACCTGCGCGTCAGCCTCCAGTAGCGTGGCTGCGGACACGGCGGGAACGTCCGGCACATCCTCGGCGAGGATCCGGCAGGCGGTCTCCCGCCAGTGCTCCCGGCTGTGGACGATCACCACGCGTCTCATGGACGGCATTCCCGCGCCTCCTACGCTTAACGTGCCATGAATGAGGGGAAAGAAACGGCGCGGTTGGTGTGCGTTTCGTCACCAGCCGCATGGCTGGCGTGCGTCGCTGCAGCGGGCCTTCGGCGGGCTCGGAAGGCTCCGGGCGGCACGCCCGTCCTGCCGGCAAAGAACCGGCTGAAATAGGCCGGATCGTCGAAGCCGAGCGAGATGGCGACCTCCGACACCGTCATGCCCGTGTAGAGCAGGTTGCGCTTGGCCTCCATCACGATCCGGTCGTGCAGGAGCGCGGTCGCGGAGGCCCCCGCCACCGCCCTGCAGGCGCGGTTGAGGCGCGAGGGCGTGACGCCGAGCGCGAGCGCGCAGTCATCCAGACGCGGATGTTCGCGGAATCGGTGCTCGACGAGTTCGCGCAACCGTCGCACGAGATCGCGGTCGCGGGCGGTGGCGCCCGTCACGGTCCCATCGTCCCGTTCGGCGACCGCCTCGCGCGCCCGCGCCACCGCGACGAGCAGCAGCCCGACACGGGCGTGGATGGCCGTCCTCCGACCTCGCGCGGCCCACACGAATTCACGCTCGATGCCGGCCATCAGCGAAGGCAGGGCGAGGTCGGGCAGCCTGTCCCCATCAAGACACAGCCCCTTCTCCAGGATCGAGGTCATGTCCGGATCCGCGCCGAGGATGCCGGCGACGACATGGCGCGAGACGGTGAGGACGTAGCCGTCCGATCCGGGCTCGAAGACGAAGCCATGGACCATGTCGGCCGGCACGACGACCAGTGCGGGCGGGACGACACGGCGGACGATGTCCTCGAGTCGAACCTCCGCGCCCCCCTCCAGCAGCAGTAGAAGCTGGTGCTGGTCCGGGTGGGAATGCGGCCGGATCGTCCAATCATGCACCCGGCTGCGGGTGGCGATCCGCTCGACGTGCAGGAAGTCGAATTCCACGTCCTGCAGGGGCTCGCCGTAAAGAAAATAGTGCGGGACGGGGTCCAGCGCTGGCACGGACATGGGCGTTCCTCGACGGCGACGGCTTCCTCTTTGTCAAAAAAGTGCAAGAAACCGCGCCGTTTGTCCATCGACGCCAGCCGCGTCATGGGGAGAAGTCGCCGCACCGTCGGTCCCTGTCCCCGGAGGTTCCGCATGTCCCAGAACACGGTCCAGGTCGTCATCGTCGGCGCCGGCCCGGCCGGGCTGCTGCTCGGCCAGTTGCTGCACGGGCACGGCATCGAGACGCTGATCCTCGAGCGGAAGTCGGCCGACTACGTGCTGTCGCGCATCAGGGCGGGCGTCCTCGAGCAGGGGACCGTGGACCTCCTCGCAAGCGCCGGGGTCGACGCCCGGCTGCACCGCGAAGGGCTGGTGCACGAGGGCTTCGCCGTCGGGTTCCACGGGCGCACGCTGCGGATCGACCTCAAGGCGCTCACCGGCCGTGGCGTGACCGTCTACGGCCAGACGGAAGTGACCCGGGACCTGATGGAGGCCCGCGCCGGTGCGGGCCTGCGGACCGTCTACGAGGCCGAGGACGTCACCCTGCATGGTTTCGACGGGACGCGGCCGCGCGTGACCTGGCGGGAGAATGGCACCCGACGCGAAGTCACCTGCGACATCATCGCCGGTTGCGACGGCTTCCACGGCGTCAGCCGCACGAGCGTGCCGGAGGCATCGCTGCGGACCTTCGAGCGGGTCTATCCGTTCGGCTGGCTCGGGATCCTCGCCGACGTCCCGCCCTGCTCGCACGAGCTCATCTATGCCGGCCACGAGCGGGGGTTCGCCCTGTGCTCCATGCGCTCGCCCACCCGCAGCCGCTACTACGTGCAGTGCAGCGCCGAGGAGGACCTCGCCGCGTGGAGCGACGACGCGTTCTGGGACGAGTTGCGCCGCCGCCTCGACCCCGCTGCCGCGGCGGCAGTCGTGACCGGACCGTCGATCGAGAAGTCGGTCGCGCCGCTGCGCAGCTTCGTCGCCGAGCCGTTGCGGTTCGGCCGGCTCCTGCTGGCCGGCGACGCGGGGCACATCGTGCCCCCGACGGGGGCGAAGGGCCTGAACCTCGCGGCGAGCGACGTCTTCTACATGACTGAGGCGCTCGCCGAATGGTTCGCGAGCCGGAACGACGCGGCGCTGGACCGCTACTCGGCGCGCGCCCTCGCGCGGATCTGGAAGGCAGAGCGCTTCTCGTGGTGGATGACGTCCCTCCTCCACCGGTTCGACCACCACAGCCCGTTCGACCGCAGGATGCAGGAGGCGGAGTTCCTCTATCTCGAGGGGTCGCTCGCGGCGCGGACCGCGCTGGCGGAGAACTACATCGGCCTGCCGTTCTGACGCGGGGCCTTCGCTCGCCGGTCCTTGGCCGCTGACAATGGCTACGAACGGGGCCATCCTGTCCGTGAATCGGGAAAAGGAACCGGGCATGGCATTCGAAGCGCCACGGGCGCAGGTGGTTCCGGAGGCCGTGGCCGCCCGCGGCACGCCGGTGCGGTTTCCGGCCGGGAGCGTCCTGTTCAGGCCGGGCGACAGCTGCAGCGGGCTGCTGCTGGTGAAGCATGGCAGCGTGCGCGTCCAACTGGTGTCGGAAACGGGCCGGCAGGTGACGCTCTACCGGGTGGTGGACGGCGTCGCCTGCGTTCTCTCGACCCAATGCCTGATGACGGGCAGCGCCTACCCCGCCGAGGGCGTGGCGGAGACCGACGTCGAGGGCATCTTCCTCGCCGCGGCGACAGTCGAGGCGCTGCTGCGGGACGATGCCTCCTTCCGCGCGTGGATGTTCGGCGTCTACGGGTCGCGGCTGGTCGAACTCGTCATGCTGGTCGAGGATCTGCTCGAGACCCGCATCGACCGGCGCCTCGCGCAACACCTGCTCTCGCAACCGGAGGGCGAACCGCTGGCGCAGACGCACCAGTCGATTGCGGCCGAACTCGGCACGGCGCGCGAGGTGGTGAGCCGGCACCTCAAGGACTTCGAGCGCCGCGGCCTGGTGACCCTCGGCCGCGGCCATCTCGGGATCGTCGACCGATCCGGTCTCGCGCGGCTGGCGAGCGAGACCCGCTGAGGATCAGCTTGCCGCCAGCCGCGGCCGGAAGCGCCGCAGCCGCAGAGCATTGGTGACGACGCTGACGCTGGAGAAGGCCATCGCGAGTCCCGACAGGATCGGCGACATCGAGATGCCGGCGACCGGAACGAACACGCCAGCGGCCAGCGGGATCAGCAGGATGTTGTAGCCGAAGGCCCAGGCAAGGTTCTGGCCGATGTTGCGAATCGTCGCCTGCGACAGGTCGATGGCGTTGGCGACATTGCGGAGGTCCCCCGACATCAGCACGACGTCGGCCGACTCGATGGCCACGTCCGTCCCCGTGCCGATGGCGATGCCGACGTCCGCCTGGGCCAGCGCCGGGGCGTCGTTGATGCCGTCGCCGACGAAAGCCACCTTCACCGTGCCGCCCTTCTGAAGCGAGGCGACGACGGCTGCCTTGTCGGTCGGCAGCACCTGCGCCACCACCTCGTCGATGCCGAGTTCGGCTGCGACGGCCCGGGCCGTGCGCTCCGTGTCGCCGGTGATCATCACGACGTGCCGGCCCATCGCCTTCAGGGCCGCAAGCGCGGCTGGCGTCGTGTCCTTGATGGCGTCGGAGACCGCGAGCACGGCCGCCAGCCGCCCATCGAGCGCCGCATAGAGCGGGGTCCGGCCGGCGTCGGCCAGGCGACCGGCGTCGGCCGACGCATCGCCGACGTCGATGGCCAGTTGCTGCATCAGGCGTTCTGTGCCGACCGCCACGCTCCGCCCGCCGACGCGCGCCGTGACGCCCCAGCCGGCAATGGCCTCGAAGGCCTCGGGCTCGACCAGCGCGAGGCCCCGCCCTGAGGCGTGCTCGACGATGGCGCGAGCCACCGGGTGCTCCGACCTCGCCTCGGCGGAAGCAACGGCAGCGAGCAGGTCGGCCTCGTCGACGCCCGGTTGGACGAGCAGGTCGGTGAGGTCAGGCCGGCCACGCGTCAGGGTGCCGGTCTTGTCGAGGGCGACGACGGTCGCGTCGCGCAGCGACTGCAGCGCCTCGCCCCTGCGGAAGAGGATGCCGAGTTCGGCGGCCTTCCCGGAGCCGACCATGATGGAGGTCGGCGTCGCAAGGCCCATCGCGCACGGGCAGGCGATGATCAGCACCGCGACGGCGTGGACGAGCGCAAGGCCCAGCGCGGGCTCGGGTCCAAGCCAAAGCCATCCCACGAATGTCGCGGCCGCGATGGCCATCACCACCGGCACGAACCAGAGCGTCACCCGGTCGACCGCCGCCTGGATCGGCAGCTTGGAGCCCTGCGCCGCTTCCACGGTGCGGACGATCTGGGCGAGCAGCGTGTCGGCGCCGACCCTGCGCGCGGAGAAGCGGAACGCGCCGGTACCGTTCACCGTGCCGCCGGTGACCGGAGACCCGGCCTCCTTGTGCGCGGGGATGGGCTCTCCCGTGATCATCGACTCGTCGACATAGGACCGGCCGTCGATGACGTCGCCATCGACCGGAATCCTCTCTCCGGGCCGCACGACGACGATGTCGCCGGGACGGACCTCGGCGACATCGACGTCCTGCTCATGCCCGTCCCGCTGCACGCGCGCGGTGCGCGCCTGCAGGGTCATCAACCGCCGGATGGCCTCGCCCGTGCGGCCCTTGGCCCGCGCCTCGAACCACCGACCGAGCAGGATCAGCGTCACGATGACCGCGGCGGCCTCGAAGTACGTGTCGTCCGTGCCCTCCGGAAGCAGGCCCGGGGCGAAGGTGGAGACCGAGGAGAAGGCCCACGCCGCGGTCGTGCCGAGCACGACCAGCGAGTTCATGTCCGGTGCGCCGCGCCACAGGGCCGGCCAGCCCTTGCGGTGGAAGCGCAGTCCGGGCCCGAAGAGCACGAGCGTGGCGAGAACGAACGAAATGACCCGCGCCGCCTGCATCCCGATGGTGGCGTGCACCACTTCGTGCACGGCATCGCTGAGGTGGCTGCCCATTTCCAGCACCACGAGCGGAACGGTGGCGACGACCGCGACGACCACGGAGCGCAGGAGCGACGCCTGCTCCGCCTCCCGGTTCGCCGCTTCGTCGGCGCGGGCGTCGTCGGCGGTGGCGGCCTCGGTCGCCTCGTACCCGGCCTTCGCGACGGCCGCGACAAGCGCCGGGAGGCGGGCCCGCCCGCCCAGCACCCGGACCGTGGCACGCTCGGTGGCGAGGTTGACGACGGCCTCGGCGACGCCCGGGACGGTCTTCAGCGCCTTCTCGACGCGAGCGACGCAGGAGGCGCAGGTCATGCCGGCCACGGCGAGGTCGAGGGTCTCGTCGGCGGGCTCGTAGCCGGCCTTGCGCACCGCGGCGGCCACCGCGGCCGGGTCGCCGCCGCGGCCAAGCACGACGTGCGCGCGCTCCGTCGCGAGGTTGACGTTGGCCTCCTGCACGCCGTCCACGCCGGCGATGGCCTTTTCGACGCGACGCACGCAGGCCGCGCAGGTCATGCCGCGCACGGGAATGTCGAACGTGAGCGGCGCCAGCGGCTCGGGGCCTGCTGTCGGCGGAGCGGGCTTCGTGATCGTCTCGGTGGTCATGTCTGACACTCCGTCCAGGGGAACCTGACGGGGTTTCTCCTCCCTCCCATCATGGGAAGGTCAACCGGAGATCGCAGGTCCTGGAGGGGGATTGACCTTCCCATCATGGCAAGGTCCATCGTGAGCGGGATCGACGGGTGGAGGTCACCATGAACATCGGCGCGGCATCCCGGGCATCCGGCGTCTCGGCCAAGATGATCCGCTACTACGAGGGCATCGGCCTGCTCGCCAAGGCGCCCCGGAAGGACAACAGCTACCGGGATTTCGACCATCGCGACGTCCATGACCTGCGCTTCATCCGCCGTGCGCGGACTCTGGGCTTCTCCATGCCGGAAATCCAGCGTCTGCTCGGCCTGTGGCGCGATACGTCCCGGTCGAGCCGCGAGGTCAAGGCGATCACGGGGGCCCACGTGGAGGATCTCGAGCGGCGCATCGCCGAGATGCAGGCCATGGTCGCCGCGCTGAAGCACCTCTCCGCCCATTGCCACGGCGACGACCGCCCCGACTGCCCGATCCTCGACGACCTCGCAGGCCGGTGAGGCGCGGCATCGCGGCGCGGCGCCGCCGAGCGCGATCTCCTGTCGTTGCGGCGGGAACCGCCGCGTGGGACATTCGGTTCCGCTCCCGGATTCGAGGCCATCCATGGACATCACGCCGCTCGTCACGGCCGCTGCGCTCTCATTGGCGTGGCAGGGCCCGGCCCTGCCGCCGATCCCCGTACAGGCGGGCGACGGCGCTCTCTCGGTGATGGCTGGCATCGGCGGGCGGTGCGAGCGCTTCACGGTCGGGGAGCGGTCGTTTCCCTGCAGCACCATGATCTACCAGCAATACGCGAACGGGCGCGTCGTCTTCCTCGTGCCGCTCGGCCCGGAAGGCGTCCTTGCCTTCTCCGGCGGCAGCGATGAACGCGTGTCCCCGACCGACTACCGGTTGCAGCTCGACGCGGTGCGGATGGCGGAGAAGGGCTCCAGCGTCGTCTCCCACGACGCGACCGGCGAGTGCCGCGTTCGCACCAACCGTGCGTCGGACCGGTTCGACAGCATCGTGTGCGAAGCCGCCGCGGGCCCGTTGGGCGATGTGCGGCTGTCCTTCACCGGCGACCGCAAGCGGGCCGACATCCAGACCTTTCCGAAGCGCTGATCCGAAGTGGGGTCGCAGGGCCTTCCGTTCGCCGGCCGGGCTCAGCGGGCCGCTTCAGCCGCGGCGCGGATGGCGGCGATGTTGGCTGCGTAGGCTTCCGCCCCGCCCTTGAAGACAGCCGAGCCGGCGACGAGCACGGTGGCGCCTGCCGCGGCGACGAGCGGCGCGGTCTGGGGCGTCACGCCTCCGTCGATCTCGATCACGATGGGCCGTGCGCCGATCATCGCCTTCACGCGCCGGACCTTCTCGACGACGTCCGGAATGAAGGCCTGCCCGCCGAAGCCCGGGTTCACGGTCATCAGCAGGATCAGGTCGACCGAGTCGAGCACGTATTCGAGCACGCCCTCCGGCGTCGCCGGGTTGATGCTGACGCCCGCCTTCTTGCCCAGCGCCCGGATGGCCTGCAGCGAGCGATGCAGGTGGGGGCCGGCCTCGGCATGCACCGTGATGATGTCGCAGCCCGCCTTGGCGAAGGCTTCGAGGTAGGGGTCGCACGGCGCGATCATCAGATGCGCGTCGAAGATCTTCGGCGAGTGCGGGCGGAGCGCCCGGATGACATCAGGGCCGAAGGTGATGTTGGGCACGAAGTGGCCGTCCATCACGTCGAGATGAATCCAGTCGGCGCCCGCGGCATCGACTGCGCGCACCTCCTCACCGAGGCGGCTGAAGTCGGAGGCGAGGATGGACGGGGCGATCAGGATCGGGGCGCTCATGCCCCGGCGATAGCACCGGCCCCGCGGCCGCACAATGCGGAAGCGGGGCCTATCAACGTTCCGGACCTGTGGATAGCGCGGGGTTCCGTCGTCAGCGTGCCGCCGACGCTTCTACGGCAGGCTTCCCCCTGCCCCCTCAGGCCGTCGGCGTGTTCGTGCCGGCGGTGTCGGTCACCGTGTTGGTCGACGTGCCGTCCGTCGTGGTCGGCGTGGTCGTGTCGGCCGGCGGCAGCGTCACGGCGGCACTCTTCTTCCGGTGGCCGTGCTCGGCGGTCATCGTCTGCAGGGCGGTCTTCAGCTCCTCGGCGGAAATCTTGCCGTCCCCGTCCTTGTCCATGCTGTTGAACAGCGCCTCGAGGCCGTCCTTCTTGGCTTCCTTCGACCGGCTCGACGGCATCCCCGCCAGGAACTCCTTGTCCGAGATCGAGCCGTCCTTGTCGGTGTCGAAGCGGGCGAGCGCCTTGTCCATCAGGTTGCTCTGCGACTTGCCCTTCTCGGACTGCTCCTGCGCGGCGAGAAGCGCGCCGAAGGTCTCGCGCGAGAACATCGCGCCCTTCTCGCGGGCCGACTGGAGGCCGGCCGTCAGTTCCGCCTTGGTGAGCGAGCCGCTGCCGTCGGTGTCGAAGGCCTTGAACAGCGCAGCCGCATCCGGCTTCGCGGGCGCGGTCGGCAGATTCTGCCCGGTCTGGACGGCAGAATTGACCTGGTTCGCGAAGCCTTCCGCCGCCTTCTCCGGGCGCTTCATCAGCGACTGGAGAAGGCCCCAACCCATTGACAATCCAGCCAGAGCTGCCGGTGCCACCATGATCGTCCTCCTCACGTTGGCCGCCGGGCCGGGGTCGGCCGCAGGCGGGTCTCGTCAGGGAGGTTGCAACCCGGATGCCAAGGGGCCTCAGGCGTCGCGTCGCACGATCGCGCGGGCCAGCGGAGCAACGAGCAGGGGCGCCGTGTAAATGGGGAACTGCAGCAGCGAGAAGAACAGGTAGGTGTCGGGCGGGCACGCGGCCCCCATCGCCGACACCAGGAGCCCGGTGTTGCGCATGCCCGTGCCGAGCCCGAGCACGAAGGCGTCCGCACGCCCGACGGCGCGCGACAGGGCAAGCATGGTGATGGCGAGGCCCGCGACCGCCGTTCCGGTGCCGAGCGCGAGGTAGAGGGCCGTCTTGGCCGGATTCGCGAGCGTCTGCGCGATGACGCCGTCCATCGCCGCCACGGCGAAGACGAAGTAGATCACGACGTTGACCCCGTCGAGCGGGTGGCGCCAGCGCCGGATCCGCTCGACGCCGGCGAAGCGCCGGAATGCGAGGCAGGCCAGCCCCGAGCCCGCGAGAAGCGCGAAAAGGCGGATGCCGAGCACCATCGGGTCGATGGGAACCGCCTCCCCCGCGATGAAGCCCGCCAGCGGCGGCGCGACAAAGGGTGTGATGACGAGGCTGAAGACCAGCAGCGTGATGCCGAGGCTGTTGTCGAGGCCCAGCAAGGCCGCATAGGCGGGAAAGCCCATTAGCGGCGGGGCGGCGCCGATCAGCGCGATCCCCAGCAGCAGGCCGGGCTCGATGCTGCCGCGGCCGACGAGCGCCACGGCCGCGACGATGAGGACGGGCATGGCGAGCGTGATCCACGCCATGGCGGCCGAAAGCCGCCCCGTCCGGCCGAGCGCGCGCTTCACGCCGCTGAAGTCGGCGCGGGCGAAGGACAGCGCGACGAAGCAGAAGATCGTGACCGGCAGGAGCGGGCGAAAGCTTTCCGCCAGCCCCGGCAGGGCGAGACCGGCGAAGATCGACACCGCGAAGCCGGCGGCGCCGTGCCGCCCGAGGAAGGTCAGGGCCTGCAGCGGGAGAGAGACGAGCGGTGACAAGGAGGGCAGTCTTGGGGGCGGGGCTGGGGTGCTGGTTTTGCAGTGCAGCAGGAGCGTGACGGCGGCGCGTCGCCCCTCTATCGTGGCGGCACTCGAACACGGGACGGCCAAAAGAGCAATGCAGCGCGACGTGGTGGTACTGGGGGCGGGCATCGTCGGCTTGTCGACGGCCCTCAAGGTTCAGGAGACGGGTCGCTCGGTGGCCCTGATCGACCGGCAGGAGGCGGGCCAGGGCACGAGCTTCGGCAATGCCGGCATCCTCGAGCGCGCTTCGATCTGGCCCTATGCGTTCCCGCGGAAGTTCAGCGAGATCCTGTCGCACGCGTTGCGGACGCGGGCGGACACGAACTACCACCTCTCGGCCCTGCCGCAGGTGCTGCCCTTCCTCTTCCGCTACTGGCGCGCCTCCGAGTCCTCCCGGCACGAGAAGGCGATGCGCGGCGCCCTGCCTCTGATCGAGAACTGTCTCTCCGAGCACATGCCGCTCGTGGAGGCCGCGGGCGCGCAGGCGCTGCTGCGGCCCGGCGGATGGATCAAGCTCTTCCGCAGCGAGAAGACCCTCGCCGACGCCCTGGCGGCGGCGGAGCGGGTACGGCCGCTGGGCATCGACGTCGTGCAACTCGACTCGGCCGGCGTCGTCGCGCTCGAGCCGAACCTCTCCGAGCGGATGCTGGGCGGGTTCCACTATCGCGACCCGGTGTCCGTGCTCGATCCGGCCGCTCTGTCACGCGCCTATCTCAACCTGTTCGAGGAGCGCGGCGGTGCCTTCCTCGACGGCGACGCCTCGTCGCTGACGCAGGAGCCCGACGGCCGCTGGAGCATCCGGACGAAGAGCGGAACGGTCTCGGCCCGCGACGTGGTGGTCGCGCTCGGTCCCTGGGCGGACGTCGTGTGGAGGCCGCTCGGCTACGACCTGCCGATGGGCGTGAAGCGCGGCTACCACATGCACTATCGCCCGGCGGGCAACGCGGTGCTCAACCACGCGGTGCTCGATGCCGACGTCGGCTACGTGCTGGCGCCCATGAACCGCGGCATCCGGCTCACCACGGGGGCCGAGTTCGCGCTGCGCGACGCGCCGCCGACGCCGGTCCAGTTCGCCAAGGTCGAGCCGGTCGCGCGCAAGCTCTTCCCGCTCGAGACCCGGCTCGACGCCAAGCCGTGGATGGGCAACCGGCCCTGCACCCCCGACATGCTGCCGGTGATCGGCCCCGCGCCCCGCCACAAGGGTGTCTGGTTCGCCTTCGGCCATGCCCACCACGGGCTGACGCTCGGGGCGGTGACCGGCCGGCTCATCGCCGAGATGATCAGCGGCGAGAAGCCGTTCATTGACCCGACGCCCTACAGCGCCGCCCGCTTCTGACGGGCAACGGGCGCTTCAGGCGCCGATGGCGCGGCGCAAGCGGGTCACGACGCGGGCCACCATCGTCTCCTCGTCGCGGACGAGGCGGAAGCCGAGGTTCGCCGGCGGGACGCCGACGGCGCAGCCTCCGGCGCGGGCGTCGCGGATGAAGTCGGTGACGTAGGCCCTGTGAGCGCCCGCCACAACTCGTACGCCGCAGTTGACGGTGGGGGTGCCGGTCAGCTCCCCCGCCCCGTCGACGGGCTGGCGGACGAAGCAGCTGTCCGTCCACTCCCAGACGTTGCCGGCAAGGTCGGCGATTCCGCGCTCGTTGAGCCCGAAATGCCCGAACGGCTGGGCGGCCTTGCTCTCGGTGGGTGCGCGAAGCGATTCCTGCTCGTACTTGGCGAGCCAGCGCCGGGTGAAGGCATCGGCCCCGTCGTCCGCGGCGACGGCGTCGTCCGCGAAGCGGGACCCCGCCGCGTGCGCCCACTCGGCTTCGGTCGGCAGCCGCCAGGACTGGCCGGTGCGCCGGGAGAACCATGCCGCATAGGCGATCGCATCCTGGTGGCTGACGCCCGTCACGGGGCGGTCGTCGCGGGCCGCGTCTTTCGTCGCGCGGCGGGCGCAGGCGCTGTCGGCGACGCAAAGCTCGTAGTCGGCGGCACTGACCTGCGTGGCCATCATGGCGAACGCCCCGACTGCGACCTCGCGGACCGGCGCGTTCACCGGACGCCCGTCGCGCGCGAAGTCGCCGGCGAGGCGGTGGGCGAAGCGGGCCGCCGGCACGTGCACCACGGCCACGGCGTCGCGGTTCGCGGCATCCCGCTGCGGCAGCGCGTAGCCGGCTGCGGCGAGCAGGGGGGCGGCGACGAGGGCCGCCTTCAGGGCGATCTTGCCTTGGACCAGGAGAAGCATCGTCGTCTCCACGGGAATTCTGGCTTCGGTTCTTGAGGAAACGGCCCGCCGGGAGGGGCGGGCCGTTCCTTGGGCGGCGGCATCAGGCAGCTCCGGGATGGAGGGGTCTGCCGCCTTCGGCCGCCGGGTCAGGACCCGTCAGTGGGCCATTCCGTGCCCCGCCTTGGCGGGAGCCGTCTCGAGCATGCCGGTCCGGGCGTTGCCTCCGATGGGGCCGGGAGGGCTGACCTGCTTCATCAGGTCGTCATTCCACTGTCCGTCGACCTTGAAGTGGGCCGTGGCGCCCAGTTCCACCGCCTCGATGAGGTTGTGGGTGACGTAGGCGTAGATGCCGGGCTGCAGGAAGGTGTAGAGCGCCGCCCCCGCGGAGCCGCCGCGGATGAACCAGGTCTCGAGATCCTTCTCCGGCCGGTTGGCGAACTTGCCCGTCTCCCACACCGCGTCGCCGTGACCGCCGATGAGATGCGGGCGGCTGTCGCGGTTGGCCTGGCTGTGGACGATGAGGACCCGCTCGCCGACCTTCGCCTGAAGGGCGTTCTTGCCCGTCAGCGCGCCCGCCCGGCCGTTGAACACGACGTGGGTGGGGGTCAGCTTGCGCATCACCTCGAGGGCATCGGGATAGGCCTCGCCGGCGCTCTCGTAGTGCTTGAACTTGCCCTTCTCGTCGCGCGGCACGTAGAAGTCCTGCTCGCCGATGTAGTAGGCCCGGTCGTAGGTGACGGGCTTGCCGTCGCCGTCCTTCAGGCCATCCCGCGGCAGCACCATCACGGCGCCGCTCATGCCCGACACCACGTGCCACGGGATCATCGCGCCGCCGGGGGCGCAGTGATAGACGAACACGCCGGTCCGAGTCGCCTTCCAGCGCAGGACCACCTGCTCGCCGGGGTTGATGAGGGTCAGCTCACCGCCGCCCAGCCCGCCCGTGGCGGAGTGGAAGTCGATGTTGTGGGCCATCATGTTGGTCTCGGGATTGACCAGCGTCAGCTCGACGTAGTCGTTCTCGTGGACGACCATCATCGGGCCGGGGACCGAGCCATCGAAGGTCATGGCCTGGACCTTGGTGCCTTCATTGTCGATGACGAGTTCCTTCTCCTGGATCGTCATCTTGAACTGGATGACCTTCGGGCCGGCCTTCGTGGCCTGCTCGTGGGCGTGGATGAAGGGCGGTGCAACGAGCTCGACCTTCTCGCGCGGAAGCTTGGAGAGGTCGTCCGCAGCCAGGGCCGGCACGCCGGCGGCGAGGGCGGAGAGGGCGGCGGCGGCCATCAGGGCGCGGCGGGTGAACATCGTGGTCTCCGTTGTTCGAGGCGTTTGTTCCGTTGACGAACCGGACCTTGCTCCCGAACCCGAAAACCCTCTTTGTTGCGACGCAAACAATCACGCGGTCGGCGCCGCGCGGGCCTTTTCCGTCCAGCCGGCCAGCCAAGACCTCGCCGATCTGAAGGGCGCGCGCCGGAAGACGCCGACGGGCGCTACTTCACCAGCGCCATCGCTGGCTTGAATGCCGGATGGGTGGCGGCGCCGAGCCACTCGAAGATCACCATCTCGGTGGTGACGATGTCCGCGCCATGGCGCGCCATCCGTTCGAGCGCGGCCTCGTGATTGGCGGGATGTCGGGAGCCGATGGCGTCGGCGACGACGGCCACCCGGCGCCCGCCGGCGAGCAGGCCGAGCACGGTCTGAAGGACGCACACATGCGCCTCGCAGCCGCCGACGACGAGGGTGCGACCCGGCGAGAGGAGTTCCTCGAAACCGGGCGCCGCGCCCGAGTCGAACGTCATCTTCTCCAGGACGGATGCACCCGAGACGTCGATCTCCGGCACCGTGCGGCCAAGGCCGGCGGGATACTGCTCCGTCGCCGTGACGGGCACGTCGAAAAGCCGTGCCGCCGCCACGAGCCGCGCGGCCTGCGCCACCATCCGGTCGCCCGCGTGGATGGCCGGAACGAGCCGGACCTGCAGGTCGATGAGGAGGAGCTGCGACGTGGCGCTGGCGAGGATGGGCATGGCAATGGCTCCGGCAGGCGACAGGGCGGCCCACTCTAGAGCCTCCCGCCGCCTCGCGGAAACTGGTGCCGCCGACCCTCGACCGGCGGTGCGCCGCCCTCAGCTCTTGCGCGTGATCCAGATCGTCGGCGGGCCGGCCACACCGGCGCGGCCCATGGTCGACTTGAGGATTTCGCTGCCCAGGAAGGCCTGGGCGACGGCGAGGGTCTCGAAGTCGTGCGTCACGGTGACGTCGAGCGGATCATCGACCGCCACGTGGACGCTCTGCGCCAGGACGTCCTTCGTCGCGGGCGACCTGTGGAACTCGTCGTAGACCTTCCGCCAGGCGGCGTAGTCGGCAACCTTGTGCCTCACGAACAGCGTGACCATGACATCCCCCTCTCCCCTGACCCGCCAGCGCTTCGGGCGGGTTCACATGCGAGTTAATGCGAGGGATTTTCCCGATACAAGACAGGTCACGCGAAAGTGCAGCTCAAGGTTGTTTGGTCCGGCGATGGCCTTCCATCGGCCGCCACGATCCGGACCGGACTGAGCCGGATTGGCTGCTCTGGCTGGTGCGGCTTGCATTGAGCACGGCCATCCAATAGCGATCACCGCACGCTTTCAGGGTCGCCACCCCGGTTCCGACCCGCCGCACTGCGGAGAGCGTGGCCCGTCATGACTTCCGCCGGAGCGGAAGCGTCCGACCCTTCGCGCCGACGGAGAAGATCGTTGATCCCGCGCTACAGCCGCCCCGAGATGGTCGCCATCTGGTCGCCCGAGACCCGTTTCCGGATCTGGTTCGAGATCGAGGCCCATGCCTGCGACGCGCTCGCCGACCTCGGCGTGATCCCGAAGGAGGCGGCGAGGACGATCTGGGAGAAGGGCGGCTCGGCCACCTTCGACGTGGCCCGCATCGACGCCATCGAGCGCGAGACGAAGCACGACGTCATCGCCTTCCTCACCCATCTCGGCGAGTTCATCGGCCCGGATTCCCGCTTCGTCCACCAGGGTATGACCTCCTCGGACGTGCTGGACACCTGCCTCGCCGTGCAGCTCACCCGTGCGGCGGACCTGCTGATCGCGGATCTGGACGCGCTGCTGGCGGCGCTGCGGCGTCGGGCCTTCGAGTACAGGATGACGCCGACGATCGGCCGCTCGCACGGCATCCACGCCGAGCCGACCACCTTCGGCGTGAAGCTCGCCTACGCGCATGCCGAGTTCCAGCGGGCGCGGCAGCGGCTGGTCGCCGCGCGCGCGGAGGTGGCCACCTGCGCCATCTCGGGCGCGATCGGCACCTTCGCCAACGTCGACCCTCGGGTGGAGGAGCACGTGGCGAAGGCGATGGGCCTCACCCCGGAGCCGGTGTCCACGCAGATCATCCCGCGCGACCGCCATGCGATGTTCTTCGCGACGCTCGGCGTGATCGCATCGTCCGTGGAGCGGCTGGCGATCGAGATCCGGCACCTGCAGCGCTCGGAGGTCTACGAGGCGGAGGAGTTCTTCTCCGAGGGCCAGAAGGGCTCCTCGGCGATGCCGCACAAGCGCAATCCCGTCCTCACCGAGAACCTGACAGGCCTCGCCCGCATGGTGCGCGCCTACGCCCTGCCCGCCATGGAGAACGTGGCGCTCTGGCACGAGCGGGACATCTCCCACTCGTCGGTCGAGCGCATGGTGGGGCCGGACGCGACGGTGACGCTCGACTTCGCGCTCGCGCGGCTCACGGGCGTCATCGACAAGCTGGTCGTGTATCCGCAGAACATGCAGAAGAACCTCGACCGGCTCGGCGGGCTCGTGCACTCGCAGCGCGTGCTGCTGGCACTGACGCAGAAGGGCGTCTCCCGCGAGGACGCCTACCGGCTCGTCCAGCGCAACGCCATGCCGGTCTGGCGCGGCGAAGGCGACTTCCTGACGCTGCTGAAGGCCGATCCCGACGTGTCGTCGCGCCTGACGAACGCCGAGCTCGAGGAGCTCTTCGACCTCGGCTACCACCTCAAGCACGTGGACACGATCTTCCGCCGCGTGTTCGCCGAGGCTTAAGGCGGCGGAGCGGCTCCTTCAGGAGCCGCCGAACCAGCTGCCGCGCACGATCCTGTGGACAAAGGCGAGGACCAGCAGCCAGCCGGTCCCCGCCATCGCGCCCAGGAAGAGCGTGAGCGGCCAGAGGTTCGCGCCCTGCGCGAAGAGGATCAGTGCCAGCGTCACGATCCCCACGAGCGGCAGGGCTGCGGCCGTCCACGCCCACCCGCCATATCGCCTGAGCGTCATCACCTGCAGCGGCAGGTAGGCGAGCAGGGCGGCCAGCGAAATCGCGAAGGCAAGGTGCGGGACGATGGATTGCAGCATCGGGATCCCCGGGACGCCCCGGTGCCCGCGACCGCGACGACCGGCGTCCGCATGCTGCGCGCGAATGCTCAAGGAAGCGTCACCGCCGATGGGACGACGGTGTCATGCAGGTGTCATCGACGCGTCATAGGCAGGTGGCGTCGGCGGGGCAGGTTGGTTCCGCCAAGGCACGGGCCCGGCCCGTGCGGACACCAAACAGGGAGAGCCCCGTGAAGCTCCAGTCTCTCGTCATGGCCGCCGGCATCGCCGCCGCGGCGTATGTGACGCCCGCCGTCGCCGCCGACATCTCCGGCGCAGGCGCGACCTTCCCCTACCCCGTCTATGCGAAGTGGGCCGATGCCTACAAGAAGGAGACGGGTCTCGGGCTCAACTACCAGTCGATCGGCTCGGGCGCCGGCGTGAAGCAGATCCAGGCCCGCACCGTCACCTTCGGCGCCACCGACGCGCCGCTGAAGGGCGCCGACCTCGACAAGTCGGGCCTCGTCCAGTTCCCGATGGTCATGGGCGGCATCGTGCCGATCGTGAACGTCGAAGGCATCGCCCCCGGCCAGCTCGTGCTCGACGGCGCGACGGTCGCGAGGATCTACCTGGGCGAGGTGAAGACCTGGAACGACGCGGCGATCGCCAAGCTGAACCCCGGCGTGACCCTGCCGGCGCAGCCGATCCTGCCGGTGCGGCGCTCCGACGGCTCGGGCACGACGTTCAACTTCACGGACTATCTCGCCCGCGTCAGCCCTGACTTCAAGTCGAAGGTCGGCGTCGGCACGGCGGTCGAGTGGCCGGTCGGCCTCGGCGCCAAGGGCAACGAGGGCGTCGCCGCCAACGTCGCCCAGACGAAGGGCTCCATCGGCTACGTCGAGTTCGCCTACGCGAAGCAGAACAAGCTGTCGCACACGCGGATGATCAACAAGGACGGCAAGGCCGTTTCCCCTGAGCTGAAGAGCTTCGTGGCGGCGGCATCGAACGCCGACTGGACCAGCGCGCCGGGCTTCGGCATCTCGCTCAACGACCAGCCGGGCGCCGAGAGCTGGCCGATGACGGTGCCGACCTTCATCCTCATGCCGAAGCAGCCGAAGGACGCCAACGCCGCCCGCGAGGCCCTGAAGTTCTTCGACTGGGCCTACCGCAAGGGCGACAAGCTGGCCGAGGAGCTCGACTACATCCCGATGCCGGAGACGGTCGTGAAGGCGGTCGAGGCGAGCTGGGGCCAGATCGTCGACAGCGGCAACAAGCCGGTCCTCGCGGTCACCAACTGAATCGAAAAATAGGCTAGGGAGGGCGCGCCAGGCGCGCCCTCCCCTCTCGCGTCCGCCCCCGCGCCGGGCGGCCGCTCCTGCCGGACGGGCCGGCTCGGCGCCAAGGACGTGGGCGGGGCGACATGGTGGATCTATCGATGCAACGGCAAGCGATGAGGAGCGCCGGAGCGGTCGACCGCGCCGGCGCGCTGGCGCGCTTCAGGGCCGGCGATACGGTCTTTCGCTGGCTGACCCTCGCTGCCGCCGTTGCCGTCCTTCTCCTGCTCGGTGGCGTGATCCTGTCGCTCGTGCGGGGTGCCTGGCCGATCTTCGCCGAGTACGGCTTCGGCTTCGTCACGTCCTTCGGATGGAACCCGGTCAACGACCGGTTCGGTGCCGCCTCCCCCATCCTGGGCACCCTGGTCACCTCGGTCATTGCGCTGATGCTGGCGGTGCCGGTGGGCATCGGCATCGCGATCTTCCTGACGGAGCTCTGCCCGATGCCGCTGCGCCGTCCGATCGGCACGGCCATCGAGCTCCTGGCCGGCATTCCCTCGATCATCTACGGAATCTGGGGCCTCTTCGTCTTCGCGCCCTTCCTCCAGGCCACCCTGCAGCCCTTCCTCGTCAACACGCTGGGCCATATCCCTGTGCTCGGCGTGCTCTTCGCGGGGCCGCCCTACGGCGTCGGCCTGCTCACCGCGGCGCTGGTGCTGGCGATCATGATCCTGCCGTTCATCGCCTCCATCTCGCGCGACGTGTTCGAGACGGTCCCGCCGATGCTGAAGGAATCGGCCTACGGGCTCGGCGCGACGACCTGGGAAGTCGTCCGCCACGTCGTGATCCCCTACACCCGGGTGGGCGTCATCGGCGGCATCATGCTGGCGCTCGGGCGGGCGCTTGGCGAGACGATGGCCGTCACGTTCGTCGTCGGCAACGTGCACCGCTGGACCGGGTCGCTCATCTCACCCGGCACGACGATCTCGGCGACCATCGCCAACGAGTTCGCGGAAGCCTCCGGCGACCTTTACGTCGGGGCGCTGATCGCCCTCGGTCTCATCCTGTTCTTCATCACCTTCCTTGTGCTCGCAGCGGCCCGGCTTCTGTTGATGCGGCTCGAGAAGCAGGCGGGAGCCTGAGCCATGGCCCTCACGGACGCCAAGCGCGGCAAGTACGAGGCCCGGGCCTGCCGCAGCCGGGTATGGCTGTCGCTGTCTCTCGTCGCCACCGCCATCGGCCTCGCCGCGCTCGCCATCATCCTGGGCGCGCTCGTGTGGCGAGGCCTCTCCGGGCTGTCGCTCACCGTATTCACCGAGATGACCCCCCCGCCCGGCGCTAAGGGGGGCCTGCTCAACCCGATCGTGGGCAGCCTGATGATGACGATGATCGGCGTCGTCATCGGCACGCCGCTCGGCATCCTCGCCGGCACCTACCTCGCCGAGTACGGCCGCGGCACGCGGCTCGCGGAAGTGGTGCGGTTCATCAACGACATCCTGCTCTCCGCGCCTTCGATCGTGGTCGGCCTGTTCATCTACGAGCTCCTGGTGCGGCCCTTCGGCCAGTTCTCGGCGCTGGCCGGCGGCGTGGCGCTGTCGGTCCTCGTGATCCCGGTGGTGCTGCGCACGACCGAGGACATGCTGCGGCTCGTGCCGGTGCCGCTGCGCGAGGCGGCCTTCGCGCTCGGGATGCCGCAGTCCCTGGTCATCCGCCGCGTCGTCTACCGCGCCGCGCAGACAGGCATGATCACCGGCGTGCTTCTCGCGGTGGCGCGCATCAGCGGCGAGACGGCGCCGCTGCTGTTCACGGCGCTCAACAACCAGTTCTTCAACGCCGACCCGACCCAGCCCACCGCCAGCCTCCCGGTGGTGATCTTCCAGTTCGCCATGAGCCCCTACAAGGAATGGCAGGAGTTGGCCTGGGCCGGGGCGCTCCTGATCACCATGACCGTGCTCGCGCTCTCCGTCGTGGCGCGCACGCTCGCAGCGAGGACTAAGTGATGTCCGCCCATGCCGCTCCCGCCGAGAAGGTCTCGGTGCGTTCGCTGAAGTTCTACTACGGCTCGAACCTTGCCCTGAAGGACATCAGCCTTCCCCTCTACGACAGGAAGGTCACCGCCTTCATCGGCCCCTCGGGATGCGGCAAGTCCACGCTGCTGCGCGTGCTCAACCGCATGTACGACCTCTACCCCAAGCAGAGGGCGGAGGGAGAGGTGCTCCTCGATGGCGAGAACATCCTCGCGCCAGGGCAGGACCTGAACCTGCTGCGGGCCAAGATCGGCATGGTGTTCCAGAAGCCGACGCCCTTCCCCATGTCGATCTACGACAACATCGCCTTCGGCATCCGCCTCTACGAGGACCTGCCGAAGAGCGAGATGGACGGGCGTGTGGAACAGGCGCTGCGGGGCGCGGCGCTCTGGGAAGAGGTCAAGAACAAGCTCGACGCCTCGGGCCTCAGCCTCTCGGGAGGCCAGCAGCAGCGCCTGTGCATCGCCCGCTCGGTGGCGGTGCGGCCGGAGGTCATCCTGTTCGACGAGCCGTGCTCCGCGCTGGACCCGATCTCGACGGCGAAGGTCGAGGAACTGATCGACGAGCTGAAGTCGCAGTACACGATCGCCATCGTCACCCACAACATGCAGCAGGCGGCGCGCGTGTCGGACTACACCGCCTTCATGTATCTCGGCGAGCTGATCGAGTTCGACGACACCTCGCGGCTCTTCACCGCGCCGAAGAAGCAGGCGACGCAGGACTACATCACCGGCCGGTTCGGCTGACGCGGAGACAGGCCCCATGAGCGACCACCACATCGTATCCGCCTTCGACGCGGAACTCGCCGACCTGCAGCGCCTGATTGCGGAGATGGGCGGCATTGCCGAGAAGATGCAGGCCGACGCCATCGACGCCCTGTCGCGGCAGGACCTGAGCCTCGCCCAGTCCCTCATCGGGGTCGACCAGAAGCTGGACGCACTGCAGCGGGAGGTGGAGGAGAAGGCGATCCTCACCATCGCGCGCCGCCAGCCCATGGCGGTGGACCTCCGCGACGTGATCGCCACGATCCGCATCGCCAACGACCTCGAGCGCGTCGGCGACCTCGTGAAGAACATGGGCAAGCGCATCCTGGCCATGGAAGGCCAGTTCCCGCCGCAGAAGCTGCTCGCCGGCATCAACCACATGAGCCTGCTGGCGCTGAGCCAGTTCAAGGCCGTGATCGACGCCTACACGCAGCGCGACGCGCAGGCGGCGCTGGCGGTGTGGCAGCGCGACGGGGAGATCGACAACCTCTACAACTCGGTCTTCCGCGAGTTGCTGACCTACATGATGGAGGACCCGCGCAACATCGGGTTCTGCACCCACCTCCTCTTTGGTGCCAAGAACATCGAGCGCATCGGCGACCATGCCACCAACATCGCCGAGACGGTGTACTACCTGGTGACCGGCGAGAGCCTGTCGGTCGATCGGCCGAAGGGCGACACGGAGATCGGCGCTCCCTGAGCGATACGGGGGAAAGGGCTGGCTAGTCTTCGGAGCGCCCTTCCGAGGGCCGGTCGCGCTCGTAGTGGTGGCGCAGCGGGAACGGCGGCAGCCACGCTTCCCGCCGGATGGTCCAGAGCTCGTAGGTGGGTGTCAGCTGGTCGGGCGCGTCGAGCGAACCGAGGTTGACCTCGACTTCGTCCCCCGAGCGGCCGAACACCGTCGACCCGCAACGCGGGCAGAAATGCCGCCCCTTGAAGGCGCTCGTCTCGCCTTCGACGGTCACTGCGTCCTACGGGAAGATGGCGGACGCGTGGAACAGCGCGCCGTGGTGCTTGCGGCAGTCCATGCAGTGGCAGAGCCCGACCCGGTAGGGACGGCCCGTCGCCACCAGTCGAACAGCGCCGCAGAGGCATCCGCCGGTGAAACGGTCCATCTCCGTCGTCTCCGTTCGCGATAACCCGCACGGCCAGCCGGGGATCGGCGTCGCCGCCTCCCGCCCTCACGTTGCGCATGACCGAACGGGGACGGCAAGCCGCCCCGCGGCCTAACGCAGGGCCGTCCCGTCGAGTTCGCTGCGGGCGCGGCGCAGGGTCTGGCGCTCCAGTTGCTCCAGCCGCTCGAACTCATTCCGCGTGATGGAAAGCCCCTCGGCGTCGAAGGGGCTGCAATCCTGCGCATCGAGGGTCCCGTAGAGGTCCAGCATGCCGGCGCGAAGGCGCATGGCATCGCGCTGCAGGGCCTCGTAGCCGCGGACGGCCCGCAAGACCGTCTCGGCGTTGCGGTCCCCGCGGGCTCCCAGTTCGCGCTCGGCGCCGCGCAAGGCCGCCATGGCCGTTCGGTAACGGATCGTCATCGCGCCCATCTGGTTGACGAGCGGCGTGCAGACATCCTCCGTCGCCCGCGCGGCGGGCGGCGACAGGACGATGATGAGGGGGAGAACGGACAAGGCCAAGCGGGCCACGGTGAGCGACAGCGACATGGGGCGCCGGGTTCCAGTGACGAACCCAGCATGTCGGCCGGGGACTTAAGTCCGGCTTCGGCCCATCGCGACAATTGGAGCGAACGCACGAAAAAGGCCGCCGGAAACCGGCGGCCTGGATCGTCCCGGGGTGCGGACCTAGGTCCGCTGCGTCCCGTCAGCGCGAGTAGAACTCGACGACGAGGTTCGGCTCCATCTGCACGGCGTACGGCACCTCCGACAGGGTCGGGACGCGGGCGTACTTGGCCGTCATCTTGGAGTGGTCGACCTCGATGTAGTCCGGCACGTCGCGCTCGGCGAGCTGGGAGGCCTCGAGGACCACCGCGAGCTGCTTGGACGCGTCCTTCACCTCGATCACGTCGCCCGGCTTCACGAGGAAGCTGGCGATGTTCACGCGGCGGCCGTTGACCTTCACGTGGCCGTGGTTGACGAACTGGCGGGCGGCGAACGGGGTCGCCACGAACTTCGAGCGGAACACCACTGCGTCGAGGCGGCGCTCCAGCAGGCCGATGAGGTTCTCGCCGCTGTCGCCCTTCATGCGCACGGCTTCCTCGTAGTACTTGCGGAACTGCTTCTCGGAGATGTTGCCGTAGTAGCCCTTCAGCTTCTGCTTGGCGCGCAGCTGCGTGCCGAAGTCGGAGAGCTTGCCCTTGCGGCGCTGGCCGTGCTGGCCGGGGCCGTACTCGCGGCGGTTCACCGGGGACTTCGGACGGCCCCAGATGTTCTGGCCGAGACGGCGGTCGATCTTGTACTTGGCTTCTGCGCGCTTGGTCATCGCAGTTCCTCTGTTGTTCGTGGTCTTCGAGGAACGCGCCCTCCTCTGCCGGTGGCCCGGCCGACAGGTCCCTTGCGAGCGAACGCTCAGGACCACGGGTGCGTCAAACGAGTGCGCGGGCCCGTGAAGGCCCGCGACGGGGGTGTCTCTAGTCGAGACCGCGCCGGCTGTCAAACCGGCTCAGGACAAGGGTACGGGCTCGACGTCCACCAGCGGCAGGCCGAAGCGGGCGAGGGCCGCCGACAGGGCCGGCGTGACGCCGCGCCCGCCGGTGAAGACGGCGAGACCCGGCTCGTCGCCCTCGTGCCCGATGAGCGGCTCGCCCGCGAGGTGCAGCACGCGCCGGGCGATGGCGGGCGCGGGGTCGAGCCAGACTACCGGCCATGGCGCAAGCCGGGCGAAGGTCTCGGACAACAGGGGATAGTGCGTGCAGCCGAGCACGACGACGTCCGTGCGGGGATGGTCGCCGGGGAAGCAGGGCTCGATCTCCGCCCGGATCGCGTCGTCGTCGACGGCCTCTCCGCGCAGGACCGCCTCTGCGATGCCGGCAAGGTGCTGCGAGCCCACGAGGGTGACCCGGCAGTCGCCGGCAAAGCTGCGCACCAGTTCGTGCGTGTAGTCGCGCCGCACGGTCCCCGGCGTGGCAAGCACCGCGACGTGGCGCGTGCGGGAGCGTTCCGCGGCGGGCTTGATCGCTGGCACGGTGCCGACGAAGGGCACGGAGAAGCGGGCCCTCAGCGCCGGCAGCACGAGCGTCGAGGCCGTGTTGCAGGCGATGACGACGAGATCGGGTTCGAAGCGGCGCAGGAGGCGGTCCATGACCGTCACGATGCGCTCGACGAGCGCCCCCTCCTCCCATCGGCCGTAGGGGAAGCCGGCGTCGTCGGCGGCATAGACGAAGCGCGCGTCGGGCCGTGCCCGCATCACCTCGCGCAGGACCGTGAGCCCGCCGAGGCCGGAATCGAAGACGAGGATGGTCTGGGTGCGCGGCGGCATGACTGCTTGTCCGTCATGGACGGTTCCGGCCAGAAGGTCCACACGCATCGTCGTCGCGCCGCAGCGGCCGTCCCGGCGGCCGCAAGCCCCAGCAAGCGCCCGGGAGGGTTAACGGACGGTTTTCGCCGGCATCCTTGGCCGTGCCGCGATGGCGGCCGAGCCGTCGTGCCGGTCCCCATTGTCCTCGCCTCGGAGGCTCAGGCCCCGGCGCCCGCCCTCTGCCGCCGGTCCAGCGCCGCACGGCTGTCGTGCTCGGGCACGTCGCCGATCTCCGCCATCTTGCGGTCGAGCTTGCCCAGCATCACCGCGAAGACATCGGCATAGGCCGGGTCATCCGCACGATTGACCAGCTCGAACGGATCCTCGCTGCAATCGAAGAGCTCCCATTCCGGCGGCTCGCCGCCCGGATGGGCGCCGGGCTCGCCCAGCGGGTCGTTGTACCAGTAGATCAGCTTATAGCGGGCATCGCGCACGCCGTAGTGCGCATAGGCGTTGTGGAACTCGTCGCGATGCATCCAGTAGCGGTGATAGGCGACGTCCTGCCAGCCCTCCGGCTCCTGGCCCTCCAGGATGGGCCGCAGGCTCACGCCCTGCATATAGCTGGGGACGGTGGCGCCAGCGAAGTCGAGGAAGGTCGGCGCGAAATCGACGTTGCTGGCGATCTGCCGGCAGGTGGTGCCGGCCTCGATGGCGCGCGGATACCGGACAAGGAACGGCATCTGCAACGATTCCTCGTACATGAACCGCTTGTCGAACCAGCCGTGCTCGCCGAGGAAGAAGCCCTGGTCCGACGTGTAGATGACGATCGTGTCGTCTGCGATGCCCTCGGCATCCAGCCGGTCGAGAAGACGCCCGACGTTGTCATCGACGGCCTGGATCGTCTGGAGATAGCGCATCATGTAGCGCTGGTACTTGAACAGCGCGAGCTCCCGGGGATCGGTGAAGACGTGCACCTGCCCCGTCAGCGCATCAATGAGCCTGATCTCCTGCCCCGGCGCAATCTGCGGCACCTTGCGGTCGCGCAGATAGGGGACGAGCAGCTCGCCCACCTCGTCGCCGCCCTCCGGCTGCACGAGGCCAAGGTCCTTGTAGGTCATGTCGGCCCGAACGCGCATCTTCGCCGCGGCCGCCGCCGCGGCCCTGTTGGCGTAATCGTCGTCGAAGGTCTCGGGCACGGGGAGCCGGCCGTCCGCGTAGAGGTGGCGGTACCGCGGATGGGGCTCGAAACTGCGATGCGGCGCCTTGTGATGGCACATCAGGAGAAAGGGCCTGTCGCGGTCGCGCCGGTCGAGGAAGTCGAGGCACAGGTCGGTGATGATGTCCGTCGCATAGCCGGGATGCACGCGCTCCCCGTCCGGGTGGATCATGACGGGGTCGAAATACTCGCCCTGGCCCGGGACCACTGCCCACGAGTCGAAGCCCGTGGGCTCGTGGGCCCTGCCCTCGCCAAGGTGCCACTTACCGAAGAGAGCGGTCTGGTAGCCCGACGAGCGCAGGTGCTTGGCGACGTTCGGCAGGCGGTTGTCGATGTGGGTGTCGAGCGTGGTGACGCCGTTCACGTGGTTGTACATGCCGGTCAGGATGGCGGCGCGGCTCGGCGTGCAGATCGAGTTCGTCACGTAGCAGCGGTCGAGACGCATGCCGCCGCTGGCGAGCCTGTCGAGGTTGGGCGTGCTGTTGAGCCCCGATCCGTAGCAGGAGATCGCGCGCGCGGCGTGATCGTCCGACATGATGAAGATGATGTTCGGTCGGCGGGTCATGTCTGTCTCTCGGGATCGGGGTCGCGCACCTGTCGGCGATCGGCTTGGGGAGCGGGCGGCACCCGCTCCCCCTGCCGTCGCGGGCCTTACGTCAGTTGCCGGCGTAAAGGTTGGCCAGGTAGTAGTCCTTCGGGTCGAGGGGCTTCTCGAGCCGCCCGAACGACACGAACTGGTCTGACATGCCCTTGAGCCAGCCCGCCACCGTGCCGTCCTTGCCGGCGGCGACGAGTTCGGCGCTGGTGAGGAACTTGCCGTTCTCCGCTTCGGCGATGAGGGCGTCCTCGGGAATGTTGATGAACTTCGACGTGATCACGACGGCACGCCTGAAGTCGGCGGCGCGGTAGTCGTTCGCATCCTTCAGCACGGCGATGAAGCGCTTCACCAGGTCGGGATCCTGGTCGATGACCTCGTTGCGGGCCACGAAGGACGAGGGGAACGAGTAAGCAGGGTAGAAGTCGCCGTTCTTGGCCAGTTCGACGAGGTCGGGAATGGTCTTCTTGATGACGCCCACGAGCGGATACCAGATCCCGGCGGCGTCGACCTGCCGCGAGGCGAAGGCGGACACCAGCGTGGACGGATCCATCTTGACCACCTGGATGTCGGCGATCGTCATGCCCGCCTTGCCCAGCGCAAGGCGCAGGATCATGTCGCCTGAGGTCCCCTCGGGCACCGCCACCTTCTTGCCCTTGAGGGCAGCCATGCTGGTGATCCCCGGCTGCGCGATCACGCGGTCTGAAAGCCCGATGGCGTTGATGGCGACGATCTTCGCCTTGCCGCTGGCCGGGAGCCACAGTGCGCCGGGGCCGATGTAGCCGAAGTCGAGGCTGCCGGCGCCCAGCGCCTGGATCTGGATCGGCCCGTTGGTGAAGACCTTGATGTCGGGCGCCAGCCCGTGCTTGGCCCACAGCTTCTGGTCGTTGGCGATGGCCGTGAGACTCGCGCCGAAGAAGTCGGCGATGTAGCCCACGCGGATCGGCTTCTGCTGCGCAAACGCGGAGCCGGTCGTTCCGGCGAGCGCGGCGGCCGCGGTGGCCGCCATGAAGTGGCGTCTGCTGAGTGACATCGTCATTCTCCTCCCTGAGTGGTGTCTGCCTCGACGCGAGGCTTCTGGTGGTAGACCGAGTGCCAGACTTCGTTGCGGATGGCTGCGAACTCGGGCGACAGGCGGATGGCTTCGGTGCGCGGATAAGGCAGGTCGACCGGGATGATGCGGTGCAGCCGGCCGGGCCTCGACGCCATCACGACGACGCGGTTGGCCAGGTAGACCGCCTCGTCGACGTCGTGGGTGATGAACATGACAGTGCGGCGCTCGCGGCTCCACGTGTCCAGCAGCCGGTCCTGCATCCGCACCCGCGTCAGGGCGTCGAGGGCCCCGAACGGCTCGTCCATCAGCAGCATGGTGGGATTGACGGCATAGGCACGCGCGATGGCGCAGCGCTGCTTCATGCCGCCGGACAAGGTCTTGGGCAGGGCCTCGGCGAAGTCGGTCAGCCCCACCAGCGCGATGAAGTGATCCGACACCCGCCGGCGCTCGGCGGCCGGCATGCCCTTGATGCGCAGTCCGAACTCGACGTTCTGGCGGACCGTGAGCCACGGAAACAGCGCGTACTGCTGGAAGATGACGCCCCGGTCGGGTCCGGGGCCGACCACTGGCCGGCCGTCGACGAGCACCCGGCCCGTGGACGCGGGCACCAGGCCTGCAGCGATGTTCATGGCCGTGGACTTGCCGCATCCGGACGGACCCACCACGGTGACGAACTCGCCGTCCGCGATGTCGAGATTGAGGTCGTCCAGGGCGAGGAATGCCGCCTCCCCGTCGCCGAAGCGGCGGGTGACGTGCTGGAACGAGATCTTGGGGGCCAAGGCGGACGTCATCGCGCGCGCTCCTGCCAGTGGGTGAGACGGCGCTCGAGGGCCTGCAGGCCGCGGTCCATCAGCAAGCCGAGGATGCCGATGGTGACGAGGCTCACGAAGATCGTCGGCAGGTCGTAGAAGAGCTGGGCCTGCTGCATCCTGAACCCGAGGCCGGATTGCGCCGCGATCAGCTCGGAGGCGACCACGGTGGCCCACGCAGAACCGAGCCCGATGCGCACGCCCACGAGGATGAAGGGCGTCGAAGCCGGGATGATGACGCGCGGGAAGATGACGGCGTCCGACGCGCCCAGCACGCGCGCCGCGTTGATGAGCGTCCTGTCGACACTGATGACGCCCTGGTAGGTCGCCACGACGCACGACAGGAACGACGCCAGGAAGATGACGAAGATCTTCGGCGCCTCGTCGATGCCCAGCGTCACGATCGCGAGCGGGATGACGGCGAGCGGGGGGATCATCCGGAAGAACTGGACGTACGGCTCGATGAGCGCCCGCGCCACCTGGTACCACCCCATCAGGAAGCCGACGGGAATGGCCAGCGCGACCCCGAGGGCGAAACCGGTGAGAACACGCCGCAGGCTGGCGAGGATGTCGAGCGGGAGTTGGCCGCTGGCCGTGAGCGCGACGGCGCGGGCCGCCACCTCCCCGGGCCCCGGCAGCACGACGAGCTTGGCCGCCGTGATGGCCCACCACGCGGCGAGCCCGGCGGCAAAGGCGATGACGTTGAGCAGCAGCGGTGGAAGCCGCTCGAGGACGGCCCCGCCCGTCGCCTCCTTCGCCGGCTCCCCTCGCGCTTGCAACGTCACTGCACGCCTCCCGAGTAGAAGAAAGTCTCCAACGCCACGACGGCCCCGCCCACGACGCCCGCCCTGCGGCCGAAGCTCGAGCGGCGGATGTCGAGGAGATCGCGCAGATGCGGCATGACGCGCGGCGGAAGTGCCGTCTTGAGGCGCTGGAACAGGCTGTCCGGAGCCTCGCCCAGATGCCCCCCGAAAACGATCATGTCAGGGGTGAGCAGGTTCACGGCGTTGGCCAGCCCCGTCGTGAGATGCCCGACGATGACCTTCCACGCCGCCGGGTTCCTCTGTTCCACTTCGCCCATCAAGCCCTCGGGCGCCACGCCCGACAGTCCGGCGTCCCGCATGAGCGCCGCCTCGCAGACGAAGGTTTCGAGACAGCCGCGGTTGCCGCAGGCACAGACGGCGCCCCTGGCAGCCATCTGGATATGTCCGAGCTCGACGGCGCCATGCCCTCCAGGGCGGAAGAGGGCGCCATCGACGACGAGACCCGCCCCGAGCCCTGTCCGCAGGTAGACGAAGAGCAGAGCCGGGACGCCGCGACCGATCCCGAAACGCGTCTCCGCCAGCGCCATGGCGCTGACGTTGTGTTCCATCGCGACGGGAAGGCCCGTCTCCTGCTGGAGGTAGTCGGCGAGCGGCACGTCCCGCCAGCCGACATTGATCGCGGGCTGCGCGTTGCGGCGGGCCGGCGCGACAGGGCGCGGAACGCTCAGGCCGATCCCGAGCAACCTCGTCCTGTCGAGCTGCGCCTCGTCGGCGAGCTCGGCGAGGTTGCGGGCCACGTCGCGGACCAGCGCACGGGGGTCCGCGTCCCTTCTGTCGAAGGTGAAGGAGCGCCAGCCCTTCGGCGAGGCCAGGAGATCCGCCAGGGTCAGCTCCACATGGCCGGCCCCGATGTTCACGCCGGCGACCATCCGCGCTTCACGGGCGATGCGCAGGGCCTGCGCCGGCCGGCCGATCGCGGCATGCTCGGAAGGCGGGGCATCCGTTTCCATGATCACGCCCTCACGAAGGAGTTGCGCGGTCACGTGGGTCAGGGTCGTGGGGGACAGGCCGCCAAGGCGGGCGAGGTCGGCGCGGGACAGAGGGCCGATGTCACGCAGGCTGCGCAGCACGCTGCCGTGATGATGCCCCATGTCCCCTCCTCGTATTTTGTTTCTCCACTTTAGAAACTAATTCGCCCGTGTCAAACCCCGGCTGCGCCGACGCGGCGGCCGGCCCTCGCAGCCGGACCGGCCACGTCGGCGGTACAGCCGCGCAGGATCACCGGGAATGGGTGTGGTGCCGGGAGGTCAAGGGACGCTTGTCGTCCCGCGCACGGCCGCGACGGCGGCCCTGGCCGCCTCCCGGCCGGCGAGCGTGGCGCCGCCAACGGTCATCGCACCGCCGCCCGCCGTGGCTTCTCCGGCGATCCAGAGGCGCTCTGCAACCGGTTGCATGAGTTCTGCGCGGGCTGCGAGACGGCCGGGACGGACGACCGAATAGGATCCGAGGGCGAACGGGTCGGTCCACCAGTCGGCGAGGCGGCCGGCGACGACATGCTTGCGGACGTCGTTGCCGAGGATCCCGGCCAGCACGTCGACCGTCGCCGCGACCGCGCCAGCCTCACCGAGCCGGATCAGATCGCGCGCAGGCGTGCCGCCGATGGTTGCCAGGGCGAGGTCCCGGTCGAACGGGAACATCTCGATGACGAGGCCGGAGCGGATCTCGTAGAGGTCGGTCGGGGACGCGAGGCCGAACCGCTGCCCGTCGAGGGCCAGCGCGACCTTGGTGAGCGCACCCGTGCCGAGACCGTCGACGGCCCGCTCGATGGAGTCGGGAAGGCCGGGGGTGAAACGCACCGTCTCGGCGGCCAGAACCCCCAGCGGCAGCGTGACGACGGCGGTCCGCCCGGTCACGGAGCCCCGGCTGGTGACGATCGTGACGCCGGGGCCGTCCCAGCGGATTTCTCTGACGACGGCGCCCAGCGTGACCGGTAGCCCCTTCCCGCTCGCCTGGACCAGACGGCCGTATCCGCCCGGGACTGTGAAGTCGTCGCCCGACCACAGCGCGTGGAGATCGGCGAGACTGATCGCCTCCGGATCTTCCCCGATGGCCTGCTGGCCATAGCGCGCCGCCGACCAGCGCACGGCCTCGGTCTCGCCGTCGGCGAGGCTCGACATCGGCGCGTCCGGCATGGCGGGATCGTAGCGGTCGAGCTTGCGCCACAGAGTGCGCCGGCCGTCGGCCAGGGCGTCGCGCTGGTGTTCGGTGAGTGGTTCCGCGCCATCGTAGCCCATGCCGCGGCCCCAGCCACGATGCTCCTCGAGCGGAATGCCGAGCGAGGCGGCGATCTCGACCCAGGGATTTCGGTCGCGATAATGGACATAGGCGGCGCCGGCATCGAAGGTCCGGCCGGCCACGTCGGCGGTGAACGCCCGTCCGCCGATCCGCTCACGGGCCTCCACGACGGCAACCGTCAGGCCGGCGTCGCGGACGACGTGGGCCGCGGCGATGCCGGCCGCGCCGGCCCCGACGACGACGACGTCCACGTCGCCGCCGCCGGTCGCGCGGACGGCGGGTGCGGCGAGCCCCGCGAGCGTCGCGCCCGCTGCCGCGACGAGATCACGCCGTGTCATGGCCATCCCTCACGAATCCGCAGGCGCGGAGCCGGGCGCAGCCGGCTTCGTGCCTTTCGGCGTCTGCTTCGGGCCGCGGCGCTTCTTCGTCTGCGGCGTCTCGCGCGGGCCCTCGACGAGACGCACGATCATTCCGCGCCACGTGCGGACGTCCTGCTCGCTGAGCTCCATGCGGTGGAACATGTTGCGCAGGTTGCGGCTCATCACCGGCTTCTTGTGCGCCGGCCGGAAGAAGCCGCGCCTCTCCAGTTCGCCCTCCAGATACTCGAAGAAGGAGATGACCATGTCCCGCTTCGCCGCCGGCCAGCGCGGCTTGTATTCGAAGGGAAGCGTGGCCCCCTTCGCCTCCATCCAGGCATAGCCGAGGATCAGCACCGCCTGGGCGAGATTCAGCGAGGCGTAGGCCGGATTGACCGGATAGGTCAGGATCGCGTCGGCCAGCGCGATGTCGTCGTTCTCGAGGCCGGTCCGCTCGCGGCCGAAGAGAACGCCCGCCTTCCGGCCGTCCTCGATCCGCGCCCGCAGCACCGGACCCGCCTCGCGCGGCCCGACCACCGGCTTGCCCTGCCCGCGCTCGCGGGCTGTCGTCGCATAGACGAAATCCAGGTCGGCGATAGCCGCCTTCAGGTCCGGATAGATGCTCGCCCGGTCGAGGATGAACTCGGCCCCCGCCGCCGCGGCACGGGTCTTGGCATGCAACCAGCGCTCGCGGGGCGCGACGAGCCGCAACTCCGTGAGTCCGAAATTGGCCATGGCCCGGGCGGCCATGCCGATGTTCTCGCCGAGCTGGGGCTCGACGAGGATGACGACCGGCCCGCCCTCGATGGCAGGGCGCGTGCGGTCGGTTCCGGCTCCGGGCATGCGGGATTCGTCCTTGCGGTGTCTCGACACGGGGGACATAGCGCAAGCGCGCCCTCGCAGGGAGGGGGCGGAACGTTCCGGCCGGCGGTGCATTGCGCCAGCCGAAGCATCCGGAGATCCGCCATGCGCCACCCGCCTCCGCCCTCGCGACTGCCCGCCGCATCCGTCGCGCTTGGCTTCGTGCTGCTCGTCGCAGGCCATGCGCTGGGCCAGTCGCAGGCTCCGGACGGTGCCGGGAGCGGAGCACCGGGCCAGCCCGGATCCCAGCTGCAGCCCTCCACCGCAGCGCCGGCGAGCGGACAGGGCGGGTTCCGGTTCCGCAGCGAGCAGGACCTCGGCGAATGGCGGGGCAGCAAGCTGATCGGGCGCGACGTCCTCGGTGCCAATGGCGAGACGCTCGGCAACGTACGGGACATGCTGGTGACCGAGGACGGGCGCATCACGGCCCTCGTCATCGGTGTCGGCGGCCTCTTCGGGATCAAAGAACGCCTCGTCGGCGTGCCCATCCAAGCCGTCGAGTTCGCGGCGCGGTCCGTCGGTGCGACGCGGCAGGCGCCGGCGAACCCGGACCAGGCCCGCACCGGTTCCGACCCGCAGATCACCGGAGCGACGCGCGGGTCGACGAGCAGCGCGCGCGACGCCTTCGTGAGCCGGGGCGGCGAACCCACCCATCTCATCGTGCGCGTCGACAAGCGCATGCTCGAGGCGGCGCCACGGTTCCAGTACGCGGGTCGCGGCTCGGCGTCAGGCCCGGACCCGGTCGGCGCGCCGGGAACGTCGGGGATGTCCGGGCCGCCACCGGCGACGCCGCCTCAGGCATCACGAACGGCGCAGTAGCGCCGCCTTCCGCGCAAGGCCGACGCCGGCCTTGCCAGCCGGGACCCCTCATCCCATAACGGGGCGTCGCCGATCGCCCCGTCATGTCGCCCGCCATCATCCTCGAAGTCGCGCTGCAGGGACTGCTCATGGGCCTCGTCTACGGGCTCATGGCACTGGGGCTGTCGGTCATCTTCGGGGTGGTGCGAGTAGTGAACTTCGCCCATGGCGAGTTCGCGGTCCTCGCCATGTATGCCGCCTTCGTGCTGTTCACGGCGCTGAAGCTCGACCCCTTCCTCGCCATGCTGCCCATCGCGGCGCTGTTCTTCGTCATCGGCTACGGGCTGCAGGCGACGCTGATCAACCCGTTCATCCGTCGCCCGGAGCACGAGCAGTTCATCCTGCTGGTGGGCGTGGCGATCATCATGGTCAACGGGCTGCTGATGGTGTTCGGGCCGGACGCGCGGCACGCCAACCTCCCCTACTCCTTCGACAGTTGGCTGATCGACACGCCGCTCGGCGCGCCCGTCATCATCGACAAGGTGCGCGCCTATGCCGCCGGGGCCGCCATCGTCGTCTGCGGATTGCTGTTCGCCTTCTTCCGCTTCACGCTCACCGGCACCGCGATCCGCGCCTGTGCCGACAATCTCGTGGGCGCGGCGGTCGTGGGTCTCGACGTGAAGCGGCTCTACGCGCTGACCTTCGGACTCGGCCTCGCCTGCGTCGGCGCGGCCGGCGCCATGATGGTGGCGCTGACCGACGCCACGCCCATGCTGGCGCCTTCGTTCACGCTGCTGGCCTTCACCATCGTCATCGTCGGCGGCCTCGGCTCGATGGCCGGCGCGCTCGTGGGGGGCGTGCTGATCGGCATCGCGGAGGCCATGGCGAGCCTCTTCGTCGCCCCTTCGATGAAGAGCATGGTCTCCTTCGCGCTGCTGGTGCTGGTTCTGGTGCTGCGCCCGCAGGGGCTGATGGGGCGCCGTACGGCATGATCGCGTCGCTCGTCGCCGCCACCCCGCCCCGGGCGCGCGTCCTGCTCGGCCTGCTGCTCGCCGTGCTGCTGGCGGCACCTCTGGTGTCCGACCGCTACGTCGTCTCCGTCCTCGTGCTGGTGTTCTGGTTCGCCTATGTCGGCCAGGCGTGGAACGTCATGATGGGTTTCGCCGGGCTGCTGTCGCTCGGCCATGCCCTCTATGTCGGCCTCGGCGCCTATGTTTCTGCTGCGCTGTGGGTCCGCCTCGGCATCGGCCCCTGGGCCGGCATCCCGGCCGCCATCGCCGTCAGCATGGCGTTCGGGGCGGCCGTCGGCTGGCTCGGCTTCCGCTTCCGGATCGAGGGCGTCTACTTCGCGCTCCTCACCATCGCCTTCGCCGAGGTGACGCGCATCGGCTTCGACCACCTCGCCTGGACCGGCGGCGCCGCGGGGCTGTTCCTGCCAGTGACGAGCGGCGAAACCGGGACGTGGTGGAACCTGCGCGGCGGGCCGGTCTTCTTCTACTACCTCGCGCTCGGCATGGCGTCGGGCGCCTTCGTCCTGTGCGCAGCGCTGCGGCAGGCGCCCATCGGCCATCGTTGGCTGGCCGTTCGCGAGGATCCGGAGGCGGCGCGGGCGCTGGGCGTCGACGTCTTCCGCGTCCGGATGATCGCCGTCCTCGTCTCGTCCGGCATGGCGAGCGTGGGCGGCGTGTTCTACGCCTTCTACTACAACAACCTCTTCCCGGCGCAGACCTTCGACATCGGGCGCTCGATCGAGATCATCCTGGCGCCGATCGTGGGCGGGCTCGGCACGCTCTTCGGGCCGATCCTCGGCGCGTTCATCCTCACGCCGCTCGGCGAGATCCTGATCGCGGCGACCGAGCGCGCGGGGCTGAGCGCGCCCGGCACCAAGGCCGTTTTCTACGGCCTCTGCCTCATCGTCATCATCACGCTTGCCCCGAACGGGGTCTGGCCGGCCCTGAAGCGGCGCCTCGGCATCCCGGAGGACGGGGCATGAGCGTGCTTCTCTCGGTCGAAGGCGTCACCAAGCGCTTCAGGGGGCTGGTGGCGGTGGACAACGTCAGCCTGAACGTGGCCGACGGCGAGATCTTCGCCGTCATCGGCCCGAACGGCGCCGGCAAGACGACGCTCTTCAACATCATCGCCGGGGTCTACCGGCCGGACACGGGACGCGTCCTCATCGAGGGAGCGGAGGTGACCGGCCTGCCACCTGAAAGGATCTGCGCCGCAGGCGTCGGGAGGACATTCCAGATCGTCCGGCCGTTCCCGGGCCTCAGCGTGGCCGAGAACGCGCTGATCGGGGGCCTCGCCCGCGCGGACACGGTTCACGGCGCCCGGCAGCGCGCCGAGGAGACGCTGCGCCTGCTCGACCTGTGGGACAAGCGGGGCCAGAAGGCGGCCTCCCTCACCCTGCCGGACCGAAAGCGGCTCGAGGTCGCCCGGGCGCTCGCCACCGCGCCACGCCTTCTGCTGCTCGACGAGGTGATGGCGGGCCTGCGCCCGACCGAGACCGACCGGATGGTCGCCATCCTGCGCATGCTCAACCGCGAGCGCGGCCTGACGCTGGTGCTCATCGAGCATGTGATGCGGGCCGTGATGGCACTGGCGCAGCGCGTCCACGTGCTCAACCACGGCGCGACCATCGCCGAGGGGCCGCCCGAGGCGGTCACCCGCGACCCGGCGGTGATCACCTCCTATCTCGGCACGGAGGCGCTCGGCTGATGCTTGCCATCGAGGGCCTCGACCTGTTCTACGGCGACGCGCAGGCGCTGGACGGCGTCAGCCTCGCCGTGCCCGAGGGCGCCATCGTCGCCATCGTCGGCGCCAACGGCGCCGGGAAGACCTCCTTGATCCGCGCCGTCGCCGGCATGCTGCGCCCCGCGGCCGGGCGCATCCTGTGGCGGGACCGCGACATCGCGGGGATGCCCAGCCACGCGGTCTGCAACCTGGGTATCGGACAGGTGGCGGAGGGGCGGCAGGTGTTCCCCACGCTGACCGTGCGCGAGAACCTGCTCATGGGCTCGATGCTGCCGCGGGCGCGCGCCACGCGGACCCAGACCCTGGAGCGCATGCTGGCGCTGTTCCCGCGTCTCGCCGAGCGCATCGGGCAGGCCGCCGGCACGCTCTCGGGCGGCGAGCAGCAGATGCTCGCCATCGCCCGCTGCCTGATGGGCCGTCCGGACCTCGTCATGTTCGACGAACCCTCCCTCGGCCTCTCGCCCGCCATGGTGCAGACCGTGCTCGCCGCCATCGCCGATCTGAACCGCGACGGTCTCACATGCGTGCTCGTGGAGCAGAACGTGGCCGTGTCCCTGCGCCTCGCCGCACGAGCCTACGTGCTGGAGAACGGCCGCGTGACCCTCTCGGGGACGGGGGCGGAACTGCTGGCGGACGATCGGGTGCGGCAGGCCTATCTGGGCCTGTGAGCTAGAACCATGCCCTGAGGCCGCTCCAGGGATTGGGGCCGATCAGCCACGCGTGGCCCTGGACCGCGAACCACGCGGCAAGGATGAGCGCGACCAGAACCGGCGCGATCAGTCCGGACAGGCCTGCGGCTCGTCCTCTCCCCGACAGGAGGGCAGCGAAAGGCACGACGGAGGTGCCCTCGGCCAACTGCGACCAGCGCGCGTCCCCCAGCCGGCGACGCGCCTTCCGGTCGAGCCAGGGCATGCCCAGCGCGCTCAGCAGCCCCATGGTGCCGAACAGGATCACGGACACGAGCCTGCCGTTGGCGGGGATATGGGCGAGCGACCAGAGCAGGAAGCCCCAGAGCACCGGGTGTCGCGTGATCGCGACGACCGGGCCGGGCTCGTCCCCGCGCCGGATGGAGACGGAGAGGGGGTTCGGCTGCCACAAGCCACACACGAGCAGGACGGCAGCAGCAGGCATGAGGACGAAAGCCAGCACCCACTGCCACGCCGCCGGTTCCCAAAGCATCACGACGTCCGCCCTACGGGCTTCCACGACCACCCAGGCCAGCAGGGCGAGCGAGATCGCCGAGTAGACGACGATGTAGGGACCCCGCCCCATAAGGGCGACAAGAGACGACCTCACCGGCGGCGCGGCCGGCACGAGATGGGCGACGACGAACACGAGGAGGGCGAGCAGGAAGCCGGTCATGCCGTCATTCAACGCACAGGCCGCGTCGATGTCCTTGCCGCCGGACAACGAGCGGCAGGTTGTGCGGGGACAAAGACGCCGGCGCCGGGGGCGATAGGTTTGAGGGATGCAACGGAGGCCATCATGCCCCTCATCAACCCCGACTGGCTCGTGGACGACGTCATGCGTCGCTGGCCGGCCACGATCCGGGTGTTCCTCGACTTCAACTTCTCCTGCGTGGGGTGCCCCATCGGTGTGTTCCACTCGGTCGAGGATGCCTGCCGCGAGCACCACGCCGACCTGACCACCGTGCTGGCGAGGCTGGAGGCCGCGGCCCGGGAAGCGCTGGTGCCGGCAGTCACCTGAGGACGAGGGCCGGTCAGGACTTCTCGGCCAGCATGAACAGGCGGTGGGGATCGCGCACGACGATGCGCTGTCGCCCGCCCTCCACGAGGCCCTGGTCCTCCCAGGCGCTGAGGATCCGGCTGACGGTGTGCAGCGTCGTGCCCGTCATCTCGGCGACGTCCTGGCGGGTGATGGGGAAGTCAATCTGCAGGCCGCTCTCGATCTTGCGGCCCGCCTGCTTGACGAGGCGCAGGAGCGCGTGGGCGATGCGGCGCTCCACCTCCTCCGTGGACATCTCGACGACGCGGACATGCGCCTCGGCCAGCCGGGATCCCATGGTCTGCATGGCACCGCCCGCCAGGGCGGGGAACCGCTGGAGCAGCCCTGCCCACGCCGCCGACGGCCATATCAGCACGACGCTGTCGACAACGGCCGTAGCAGTCGCCGGATAGGTCGTGCGGCCCATCTGCACGGCGATGCCGAAGAGTTCGCCCGGCGTCACGTAGCGCACCACGACCTGCTGTCCCGCCGGCGTCAGCTTGACGACCTGCAGGTGGCCATGCAGCAGCACGAAGAAGGAATCCGCCGGGTGGTCCTGCTCGAAGACCGGGCTGCCCTTCGGCACCCGGATGGAACGGGCCTCGGCCAGGATGGCGTCGATGTCGGCAGGGCCGAGCGGCGCGAACATCGGCACGTCGGCGACGAGGGAGCGGTCGATCGGGGGCATCGATGCGGTTCTCCTGTCCCGCAGCACGGCGGTCGTGTCGGTCGTCCAGCCGTCCGCACCATCGTGATTAGCGTCACGACGATCCATCCGCCATCGGGACGACCCCTACCCAACGCCGTTCCACGCCGCGAGTTTGCGCCGCGACAACCAGCCGGGCAAGCCGCGGGCCTAGTGTCACTTCGAGGCCACCACGTGGCCACGAAAGCGGAGTCCGACGATGCCCATCCCCCGCCTGCGCCCCAACGACGGCCCTCCCCTCCTCTCCTACGGCTTCCGGCCGTTCTTCCTGCTCGCGTCGTTATGGGCGGGAGCCGCCATCCTCCTATGGCTTCCGGCCTTCTTCGGCGAGATTTCCCTGCCGACCGCCTTCGCCCCGCGCGACTGGCACGTGCACGAGATGCTCTACGGCTTCCTCCCGGCAGTGATCACCGGCTTCCTGCTGACCGCCATCCCCAACTGGACGGGCCGCCTCCCCCTCCAGGGCCGTCCGCTCCTCGTGCTCGTCCTGGTGTGGCTGGCTGGCCGCTTCGCCATCGGTTTCTCCGGCGTCATCGGCGCCGTGCCTGCGGCCGTGATCGACCTGGCCTTCCTCCTGCTGGTCATGGCCGCGGCGGGGCGGGAGATCGCGGCGGGGAAGAACTGGCGTAACCTTCGCGTGCTCGGCGCCGTGGCGATCTTTGCCATCGGAAACGCCGTGTTCCACTGGGAGGCCGCAGCCAACGGGGCGGCCGACGTCGGCATCCGCCTCGGTCTCTCGGCGGCGCTGATGCTGATCATGCTCGTCGGCGGGCGCATCGTCCCGAGCTTCACGCGCAACTGGCTGGCGCGGCGCGGCCCGGGCCGGCTGCCCGCCGCCTTCGGGCGCTTCGACGCGGCGTCCATGATCGCCGCAGCCGTCGCGCTCGGCACCTGGACCTTCGTGCCGGAGGGGAGGCCCACGGCGCTGCTCCTGATGGCTGCCGGGATCCTGCACGCCTTTCGACTGGCTCGCTGGGCAGGCGACCGCACGGCCGCAGACCGGCTCGTCCTCATCCTGCACGTGGCCTACGCGTTCATCCCGCTCGGCTTCGGGCTCGCCGCCGCCGCGGCCTTCGGGCTCATCCCCGTGACGGGCGGCATCCATGCGTGGACGGCGGGGGCGTTCGGCACGATGACGCTGGCGGTCATGTCGCGGGCGAGCCTCGGCCACACCGGCCGCGCCCTCGTCGCGAGCCCGGCCGCTCAGGCCGTCTACGCCTTCGTCGTCGGCGCGGCGGTGGCTCGCGTCTGCGCGGTCCTGCATCCCGCGTGGGCCTGGGGCTTCCTCCACATGGCGGCTTTCGCCTGGGCCTGCGCATTCCTCGGCTTCGCCGCCGCCTACTGGCGGGTGTTCACAGGGCCGCGGGCCTTCCCGTAGGCCCGCCGGATGGGCCTTGCGCTGCGGAGCGCCCGCGGTCACGCTCGGGCTCCTCGGGAGAAGGGCCCATGGGCGATGGCCGACGGCGCATGGCGGTGCTCGCCGCCCTGCTCACGATGCTGAAGGGCGCTCCGGCGATGGGCGCCGAGGTGACGATCGACAGCGGCCGCCTCGTCGGGGTCGCGGGGAACGGCGTCGATGTGTTCCTCGGCGTTCCCTACGCGGCGCCCCCTGCAGGCGCCCTGCGCTGGCGGGCGCCTCAGCCCGTGGCAGCCTGGAGCGATCCGCGCCCCGCCGATCGCTTCGGCCCTGACTGCATGCAGAATCCGGTGGCATGGGACACCGCGCCGCTGGGGACCGCTCCAGCCGAAGACTGCCTGACCGTGAACGTCTGGACCCCGGCCGGTGCAGGTCCCGATCGACGCCATCCGGTGCTCGTCTGGATCCATGGCGGCGGCTACGTGAATGGCGGCTCGTCCGCGCCGGTCTATGACGGCAGCGCACTCGCGCGGTCAGGTCTCGTCGTCGTCAGCCTGAACTATCGGCTCGGCCGCTTTGGTTTCTTCGGGCATCCTGCGCTCACCGCCGCGGCGGAGGGCCCCACCGGCAATTTCGGCCTGATGGACCAGATCGCCGCCCTTCGATGGGTGCAGCGGAACATCGGCGCCTTTGGCGGCGATCCCGGCGCGGTCACCGCGATGGGCGAATCCGCCGGCGGCGATTCCGTCATCCGCCTCATGACGATGCGCGCGGCCCCGCCACTCTTCCACCGCGCCATCGTGATGTCGGGCGGCGGCCGGCGACCGCTGCTCGGCGGCCTGCCGCTGCGCGACCTCGGCGCGCCGCTCGACGCCGAGAGCGTGGGCACCGCGTTCGCGCGCTCCGTCGGCATCGGCGGTCGTGACGCGGCCGCTCTGGCTGCCTTGCGTGCCCTCCCGGCCGCGGCCGTTGCCGGCAAGCTCGACATGGGCACGATGGCAGATGAGACACGCGCGGGGCGGTACACCGGTGGGCCGGTCGTGGACGGGGGCGTCGTGACGACGACACCGGCCCGCGCCTTCGAGCGCGGCGAGGGGCTGTCGATCCCCGTCATGATCGGCACCACCACGGACGACCTCGGGCTCGATGCCCCTGCCAGCGCACGCACCCTCCTCGCGGCCTTCGGACCGGACGCGAAGGAGGCCACGGCAGCCTACAATCCGGACGGCCGAAGGTCAGAACAGGACATGCTCCGCGCCTTCTCGGCCGACCGGACGATGCACGAGCCGGCCCGGCTCGTCGCACGCCGGGTGACGGAGCGCGGGCAGAAGGCGTGGCTCTACCGCTTCGGCGTCGTGCCTCAGGCCGCAGCCCGCGCCGGGGCCAAGGGCGCCGCGCATGCGTCGGAACTGCCCTTCGCCTTCGGCACGCTCCAGAAGCGCTTTCCCGGCGCCGTCTCGCCGGCCGACGAGGAGGCCTCGCAACGGCTCGCCGGCGCCATTGCCGCCTTCGCCCGCACGGGCGATCCGAACGGATCCGGCCTTCCCGCCTGGACACCGTTCGACCCGACCCGGTCGGAGATCATGCTGTTCGGCCCGGACGGTCGCGACGGCATGGCGCCGGACCCGCTGGCCCGGCGCATCGCGCTCGTCGAGCGGCTCGAGGAGCGCGGCCGGCGCTGAGGTCGATGCGGCCCCGCCCCCTGGGGACAGGGCTCGCCCGTCCTCAGGCCCACTCGCCCTTCCGGAAGACGGGAACCGCCGTCCCGTCGGGCTTGAGGCCGTCGATGTCGATCTCGCCCGAGCCGATCATCCAGTCGATGTGGATGAGGCTCTTGTTGCCGCCCTGCGCCGCGATCTGCTCCGGCTTCAGGCTCGTGCCGTCGACGAAGCACTTGGCGTAGCACTGCCCGAGAGCGATGTGGCAGGCCGCGTTCTCGTCGAAGAGGGTGTTGTAGAAGAGCAGCCCGCTCTTCGAGATGGGCGAGGAATGGGGCACGAGCGCCACCTCGCCGAGACGCCGGGCGCCCTCGTCTGTGTCGAGCACCTTGGCCAGCACCTCCTGCCCGCGCGAGGCCGTCGCCTCGACGATCCGCCCGCCCTCGAAGCGCACGGCGATCTCGTCGATCAGCGTGCCCTGGTAGGACAGCGGCTTGGTGCTGCGCACATGGCCCTCCACCCGCAGGGCATGCGGCGTCGTGAACACCTCCTCGCTGGGGATGTTGGCGTTGCAGGTGATGCCGTTCTTCGCCGTGGACGCGCCGCCCTGCCACAGGTGGCCGTCGGCGAGCCCGACGACGAGGTCGGTGCCCGGCCCGCGGAAGCGCAACGAGGCGAACCGGTGGCCGTTCAGCCAGTCGCGCCGCATGTGCAGCGCCTTGTTGTGGGCAGCCCACGCGCCGATGGGGTCTTCCAGGTCGGCACGGGAGGCGGCGAAGATCGCATCCGCCAGCTTGCCGACCGCGACGTCCTGCGGATCCTCGGGGAACATCAGCCGCGCCCACGCCGCGGTCGGGTAGGACACGAGGTTCCAGTTGATGTCGAAGCCGGTGATGCGGGCGAGCGCCGGCTGGTAGGCGGTCGAGTTCGCCTTGTTGGCCCGCGCCACCTTCTCCGGATCCTGCCCGGCCAGCATCATCGGGTTGTCGCCGACGACGCCGAGGCGGGCGGCGTTGCCGTCGAAGGCCTTCGCCATGCCTTCGTAGAGCCACCCCGCCGCCCGGTCGAAGCTCGCGTCCTGCGCGTGGCGATAGCGGGCGAGGATCACCTCCTCGTCCGAGAGCAGCGGCGTCACCAGCCCCGCCCCCGCCTTGTAGGCGTGCTCCGCGATCCTGCGCACCAGCGGCAGCGCCTCGGCCGACGCCGTCATCACGAGATCCTGCCCCGGCCGCAACCCGAGCCCCACCTTCACCGCGACCTCGGCGAGCCTGTCCAGCTTGACGGGATCGATGACGGCGACGGGCGGACGAGCATGCGTGTTCATGGCGGTGGTCTCCTGATCTTGTCCGCACTTTACCGCGTGTCCGCACGATTGTCCGCCGGTCGCCGACGCGCATCAGCCACGCGGATCGGTGCCCGCCTGCGTGTCGACTCGTCCGTCCCTGGCCAACGGAGGCACCATGGGAGGGGCGGCTGATTCAACGACGTGCCCCCCCCTCCAGCCGCAACACCCTGTTGCACAGCCTGGCGATCATTGCGTCGTCATGGGTGGCCAGCACCATGATCGCGGCCTTTTCCATCAGCGCGTCCATGCGGGCCTTTGCCTTCTCGGCGAAGGCGGCGTCGCCGACGGTGACGAGTTCGTCGAGGAGCAGGATGTCGGGGGCGACGGAGGTGGAGACGGCGAAGGCGAGGCGGAGGGCCATGCCGGAGGAGTAGGTGCGCATCGGCATGTCGAGGAAGGCGCCGAGTTCGCAGAACGCCTCGATCTCGGGCTCCAGGTCTTTCGCCTCGCGATATGTGAGCCCCATGCAGGCGGCGCGCAGCAGGATGTTCTCGCGGCCGGTCAGCTCCGGCTCCATGCCGAGCCCGATGTCGAGCAGCGCGGCGACACGGCCGCGGATGACGGCGCGCCCGGCGCTGGGCTCGTAGGCGCCGGCCAGCACGCGCAAGAGCGTCGACTTGCCCGCCCCGTTGTGGCCGACGAGCCCCACACGGTCGCCGGGGCGCAGCGACAGGGTCACGCCGCGAAGCGCCTCGACGCGAACCACCTCCTGGTCTCCGCCGTGGAGACCCGCCCCCACGCGCCTCAGGACGTCGCGCCGGATCGAGCGGCTGCGCGCGTTGTAGATCGGGATCGAGACACTGACGTTCTCGAGGTCGATGCCGACGCCTGTCTCGATCTGCCCCGTCATCATAGCCAGTAGACCAGTCGCGCCCGGAAGCGCGCGAAGACAAGGAAGCCGCCCGTGCAGGACACCACCGCGATGGCGACGCCCAGAGCCCATGCGTCGGTGCCGGGCACCTGGCCCGTAAGCGGTCCGGCGACAAGGCCGAGAAGGGGCGCGAAAGGATTCCAGGCGAGCAGCGCAGCCGTTGCGGCCGGCAGTTGCTCAGGACGCCACAGCACCGGCGTCAGAAAGAAGGCAAGCTGAAGAAGGTTCTGAACCAGCAACGGCAGGTCGCGGAATCGCGTCGCCAGCACCGCGAGGCCGAGCGAAAGTCCGGCGAGCGACACGACGAGGACCACAAGGCCGGGGACTGCGAGGAAAGCCTCCGGACCAGGGTCCCCGCCGAACGCGAGCCACACCACCGGCAGGATGACGAGATTGTGCGCAAGGATGACGCCCTGACGGACCAGTCCTCGCATCACGAACAGCGTCTTCGGCAGCGGCTGCTGCCGCAGGAAGCCCGCGGCCTGGACGAAAGCGGTCGACGCCTCGTTCAGGACCCCCGTCATGAAGCCCCACACGAGGAACGCCGTCGCAACGTAGGGCACGTAGTCCGCGGCACTTGTGCGGAAGAGCCCCGCGTTCACGACGCCGATGCCGAAGACGAAGGCCGCCGTGCTCAACGTGATCCAGAACTGGCCGAGGCGCGAGCGACCATAGCGCTGCCGCATGTCGGTGAGACCGAGCAACCACCACAGCCTGGCATTGCCGACGCCGTCCGCCACGTCGCTGGCTGCGAGACGAAGCTGTTGCCGATCAGGAACGAGATCGAAACGAAAATCGATAATCAAAACGAAAACACAACATCAACAAGATCGGGCGGCAGTCTACCGCGCATCCGATAAGCCTACAAGGCCCACGAATACTACCGTAAGTTGCGTACCTGATTCTGCCAATCTGAGAGTGATTTCAGGAGTGAACCCCAACACTTGAGTAATGTGGAGTCGGGACGAGAGTCCGACGCGGCGGGCCTGTTGCCGGAACGCCCCCTGCGCGCCTCGGACTCGAGGGGCGACGGCCGAATCGTCGGCGGGCGCTTAGGTCGACCCCACCCTCAGTACAGCGCGCGGATCGCGCGGCGGTGGGTGACGGTGGGTTCGGCGATCTCCACCACATGCTCGGGCATGGGATCGACGGCCGGGCGCCAGTAGAGGACGCCCCCGCGCTCCATGCCGAGGACGCCGGGGAGCTGGGCACTGCGGTAGCCGTAGTGATGGCGGGCGTGGGCATGGCCATGGCGGCCGTGATGATGCGACATGCCGGCACCGGGCCCGGGAGCATCGGCCCACGCATGCGGGGCAACTGCCAGCAGAGCGGTGGCGGCGATCAGGACCAGCGGCTTCATCGGCGTGTCTCCGGGGGTCCTACGAGGGGACCGGCAGGCAGGGTCGCACGGCAAGGTTAACGCTCTCTGACGCCATCGCGGCGCGGGCGTGATCGCGCATTCTGCCAAACGTCGTGATGCCCGGCGACGCGAGCACCGAAACTGGTCAAGAGCTGAGTCAGCGAAATACAATCCTAGATCGAGCACACCTCAATCAAGCGCAATATTGAGCTTAAACGGTCAACAATGGTCGCGGGACACGCTCCTCTTCATCGCAATACTGTTGCACCTCCGCCTTTGCTCTGCCGTACTGAGTGGGCAGCGCGAATCGGTGGGGTCCGGGCACGCTGCAACACCTGGAGCGTCATCGGATGTCGCTGTTCGCGAAAGAGAACGGCCGGATGTATCACGCCGTCGCGTCAAGCGGCGCGCGCCGCAACGCGGCGACGGGGCCGCGGATCGCGCTCCCCTCTCCTCACAGGAGGGAGCGCTCGCGCCCCGGTCCCAACTGGGAACGGATCACGCTCGTGGCCGCAAGCACCCTCGTGTCGCTCGGCCTGATCCTGAGCGCTGTCGCCGCGCTGGCGACCCTGCGCTGACGCCTTACAGGCTCGGGATGTCGGCCGGTCGCGCGAGCCGGGCCTGCGCGGCGAGACGGATGGCGGCGTTGGGCGCGCCGTAGCCGACATAGCCGTCGCGCTGCACGACCTCGAAGAAGAAGCCGCCCTCGAGCGTGGTCGTGTAGGCCTGCAGGAAGGTCCCACGGTCGTCGCGGTCGTAGAGGATCCCGAGGGATCGGTAGCGCTCGATCTCCTCGGCCGGCAGATCCGCGCGCGCCTCGAGATCGTCGTAGTAATTGTCCGGGATCGGCAGCATGGTCACGCCGGCTGCCCTCATCGCACCGACGGTCGCGGCGATGTCCCTGGTGGCCAGCGCGATGTGCTGGACCCCCGAGCCGAAGAAGTCCGAGAGGAACCGGGAGGACAGGGTGCGCTGGCTCTGCGAACCGTTGAGCACGAGCCGGAGGCCGTGTCCGGAGCCCCCGAGGCCGGATTCGATGACCTGGCTCTGCACGACGCCGCCGGGATCGATGACGGCCTGCGAGGGCATCTTCCTCGCCTCGAAAATCGAGGTGTAGAAGAGCAGCCAGGTCAGCATCTCCTCGTACTGCATGGACTGGGAGACGTGGTCGACATGGTCAAGGCCGATGCCGTCGGTCGTTTCGCCCGTCGGCAGGAAATCGACCTCGGACCATCGCCCGAGCGTCGACACGTCGTCGACGAAGTAGACGAGGCTGCCGCCGAGACCGCGAACGGCCGGAATGTCGAGTTCGCCAGGCCCCACTGCTCCCGCATGCGGCTTGTCCAGAAGCGCGGTTGCTCGCGCCACGGTAGCGCGCGCATCGGGCACCTTAAGCGCCATGGCGCAGACGGAGGTGCCGTGGGTGATGTTGTAGCTGTGGGCGAAGCCCTCCTTGTCGCTGTTCAGCACGATGCGGATCGCGCCCTGAGTCCACAGGGACACGTCCTTCGAGCGATGCGTGCCGGTGCGGGCGAAGCCCATGGACTGCAGAAGGCCGGCGAAATGCTCGCGCTCGGCCTCGTCCACCGCGAACTCGGTGAACTCGACGCCCTGGACCGGCGCGCGGGGCGGCATGGCAGCGGTGCCAGGCAGCGTGCGGCCGCCACGGCGTCCGGCGTCGTCGATCATGGTGAGGAGCGAGCGAAGCCCGTCGACGGCCACGGCACGGGCCGAGCCGGCGCGGAAGCGGTCGTTGAAGATCTCCAGCGACAGCGCCCCGTCGTATCCCGTGGCACCCAGCGCATCCATGAAGGCCGCGATATCGAGGTCGCCCTGTCCCGGCATGCAGCGCCAGTGGCGGCTCCAGGAGAGGTAGTCCATCTGCAGCCGCGGGGCGTCGGCGAGCTGGACGAGGAAGATCCGGTCCCTCGGGATCGAGGCGATGGTGCCGAGCTCGGTGCCGCGGGCGAGGATGTGGAAGCTGTCGAGGATGGTGCCGACCGCCGGATGCGCCGCGCGGCGCACGATCTCCCACGCATCCCGGTAGTCGTTGACGAAGCGCCCCCACGCCAGCGCCTCGTAGCCGACGCGCAGGCCGCGGCGGGCGGCGCGCTCTCCGAGTTCGTGGAAGTCCGCCGCGAGACGGTCGATGCCGCCCTGCGCCTCCGGCGAGACGCTGGAGCAGACAAACAGGATGTCCGTGCCCAGTTCCTGGAGCAGGTCGAACTTCCGCTCCGCCCGGTCGAAGGTGCGGGCGCGGCGCGGCTCGGGCAGCCCCTCGAAGTCGCGGAAGGGCTGGACGGTGCAGATCGTCAGGCCGAGATCGGCACACATCCGGCGGACATCGGCAGGGGAGCCGGGAAAGGCGATGAGGTCGTTCTCGAAGATCTCGACCGTCCGGAACCCGGCGGCGGCGATGGCCTCGAGCTTCTCCTGCAGCCCCCCGGAGAGACAGACCGTGGCGATCGCGGGCCTCATGGCGGTGTCCTCCTCGCAGTCGTTCCCCCGCCCATCCCCGGCTTCAGCGGGTCCGTGCGGCCAGCCAGGCGCAGGCGGTATCGAGTGGCTCGCGTGCCACCGGAGCGAGAGACATGGCCCGCAGGTAGCCGTGGAACAGGCCTCGCCCCTCGTGCAGCATCGTATCGACTCCGGCGGCCTGCAATGCCTTGGCGTAGTCGCGCCCCTCGTCGCGGAGCGGGTCGTGTTCTGCCACCGCGACGAAGGCGGGCGGCAGCCCCGCGTGGCTCTCGGCCAGCATCGGCGCGGCGAGCGGATTGCGCCTGTCCGCCGGATTCGGCAGGTACATGGCCGCCGTGCCGGGGAGGCTCTCGGCGGTGATGATCGGGCCGGCGGCGTTCTCGCGGACCGACAGGCGGTCGTGGGCGAAGTCGACGGCCGGATAGAACAGCACCTGGCAGCGCAAAGCCTGCGGCGAGCCCCGGAAGAGCAACGTCATGGCGGCGGCGAGGTTGCCGCCGGCGCTGTCCCCGCCCACGGAGACCGCGGCCGGGTCGACACCGAGGGCGGCGGCGTGGCCGAAGACCCAGCGGACGACCGCAGCGCAGTCCTCGACGGCGGCGGGAAAGGGGTTCTCGGGCGCGAGCGCGTAGTCGACGCTGAACACGGCGTGCCCGGCCCGGTCGGCGATGGCGGCGGCGATCTCGTCGTGCGTCTCGGGGCTCCCCTGCATCCAGCCGCCGCCGTGCATGTAGACGAGCGCCGGACGGAAACCGCCCTGCGGGCGGAACAGGCGCACCCGCACGGGCCTGGGGCCGCCGGGAACGGTGACGACCTCACTGACGATGCCGGGCGGCAGCGGCTTGCGCGAGGCCTCGGACAGCGCCTCGAGCTTCGCCCGCCTGACGGAGACGGGGGCGCCTCGCGGGACGTCCCGCCAGGCCTCCGACCAGCCGTCGAGATAGGGCTGCAGCGAAGGGTCGATCATGGGCGGTGCCTTTCCCGAAACGGAGCGGGGCGGCCGAAGCCGCCCCGCCGTCAACTCACTTGCGGACCTTGGCGATGGTGTCGAACAGGTCCTTCACGGCGGCCTGGTCGCCCGATGCCGCGTACTTGTCCACGACGGGCTTCGCGGCGGCGCGGAACTTCTCCATGTCGGCCGGCGCGATCTCGTTGACCTGCATCTTGGCGCGCATCGCGTCGATGTTGGACTTGTCCTCGCCGATCACCTCGACGCGGCCGTAGGCCTCGGCTTCCTTCGCGGCGTCGGTGATGACCTTGCGCTCGTCGTCGTTGAGCTTCGTCCAGATCGGCTTGGAGAACAGCAGCGAGTCGACGAAGTACACGTGCGAGGTGAGCGAGAGGAACTTCTGCACCTCGAACAGCTTGGCGCTGACAAGCGTCGCCGCCGGGTTCTCCTGGCCGTCGACGGTGCCCTGCTCGAGCGCCGAGTAGACCTCCGGGAACGGCATCGGGACGGCGTTGGCGCCGAGTGCCTTCCACAGGTCGATGAAGAGCGGGTTCTGCAGGACGCGGATCTTGAGGCCCTTCACGTCGTCGGGCGACTTCACCGGGCGCTTGCTGTTGGTGAGGTGACGGTAGCCGGCTCCCCAGTAGCCGAGGCCGATGAGGTCCTTCTCGTCGAGCTGCGCGTTGAGGCGCTTGGAGAAGCCGCCGTCGAGGACGGCCATGGCTTCCTTGTCGCTCTGGAAGACGAAGGGCAGGTCGAGGAGCGCGTAGTCCTTGACGATGCCGACGAGCGTGCTGGTGGCGGTGACCGTGGCGTCAACCGTGCCGCCGCGCATGGCCGAGAGCGTCTGCAGGTCGCCGCCGAGCGCGCCGCCGGGGAAGATCTGCACGTTCATCTTGCCGCCCGACTTCGCCTTCACGAGGTCGGCGAACTTCTGGATCGTGCGGCCGCGGGCGTTGTCGAGCCCGATCTGCACGCCGAGCTTGAAGTTCTGGTCCCGCACCTGGGCCTGCGCGGCCGGCGCGAGCAGAGCGGCCGAGAGCACGACGCCCGCGGCGACCTTCCAAAACGACTTCATCATCATCCTCCCTTGTTGAGACTGGACTGCGCCGGGGCGTTTCACCGCCCCAGAAAGAAGTTGGCGGGTCCCGTGACGAGCCACGGGAACAGCACCATCAGGAACAGCACGATCACCTCGGCCAGCAGGAACGGGCCGATGCCCTTCGTGACGTCCTCCATGCTGATCTTCCCGACCCCGGCCACGACATTGAGCACCGTGCCAACGGGCGGCGTGATGAGGCCGATGGCGTTGTTGACGATGAACAGCACGCCGAAGAACACGGGGTCGATGTTCGCCGCCTTGACGATAGGCATCAGGATCGGCGTCAGGATCAGGATCGTCGGGCCAAGGTCGAGCGCGGTGCCGACGACCATCACGAGCAGCATGATGGCGAGCATCAGCAGCATCGGGTTGTCGATGAAGGGCTGGACCATGGCGACGACGGACTTGGCGATGTCGGACACCGTGATCAGCCAACCCGACACCAGCGCCGCCGCGACGAGGAACATCACGACGCTCGTCGTCATGGCGGCGCGCACGAGGATGCCGAACAGGTCGGAAACCTTCAGTTCCCTGTAGATGACCATCGCCACGAAGAGCGCGTAGACGGCCGACACCACGGCCGCCTCGGTCGGCGTGAAGACGCCGAACTTGAGCCCGAAGATGATGATCGCGGGCAGGCCCAGCGCCCACGCGCCGTCGATGACCGCCTTCATCCGCTCGGCGCCGTTCGCCTTCGGCAGCGGCTTCACGTTCTCCTTGCGCGCGACGATCCACCACGCGATGCAGAGCCCGAGGGCCAGCATGACGCCGGGTGCGATGCCGGCGATGAACAGCTTGGTGATCGAGACGTTCGCCAGCACGCCGAACAGCACGAACGGGATACTCGGCGGAATGATCGGCGCGATGATCGCGGCCGCCGCGATGAGGCCGCCGGCGCGGGCGCGGTCGTGGCCGGCGGCGACCATCATCGGAATCAGGAAGGCGGAGAGCGCAGCCGCGTCGGCGACGGCGGAGCCCGAAAGGGCGGCGATGATCGTCGCCGACAGGATGGCGACGTAGCCGAGCCCGCCGCGGACGTGACCGAGGAAGGCGACCGCGATGTTGACGATGCGCTTCGACAGGCCGCCGGCGTTCATGATCTCGCCGGCGACGATAAAGCCGGGGGCCGCGAGCAGGACGAAGTTGTCGACGCCGTTCAGGACGTTCTGCGCGACGATCTGCGCGTCCATCATGTTCATGTAGGCCATGAGCGCGATGCCGCAGACGATCAGCGCGAAGGCGATCGGCATGCCGATCGCCATGGCCGAGAGAAGAGCGCCGAGGAAGATCGGGATCGTCAGGGTCATGGCGCGCTCCGCGATCCTTCGGCGACGGGATGCGGTTCGTCCTCGCTTTCCTTAACGGAGATGAGTTCCTCGTCGGAGAGCCGGTTGGTCACCAGCAGCACGAGGTCCCACAGGAGGACCGCGCCACCGAAGACGCCGAAGAAGACGCCGGCACCGTAGAACCACGCGGTGGAGAGTTCCGCCGCGGGCGACGTGACGTCCCAGTTGATCAGCATCTGGCGCCAGCTGCCCCACAAGAGCAGGCCCGTTGCGTAGAGCATGAGCGCGTGGCTGACGACGAGGCAGACCTTGCGGCCGGTGCGGCCCATCCTGCGCACGAGCGTGTCCATGCCGAGATGCTCGCGCTCGCGCAGGGCGACGACCGCACCGATGAAGGTCATCCAGACGAAGAACCAGCGTGCCAGCTCCTCCGACACCGTGATGCCGGAGTTGAAGGCGTAGCGCAGGACGACGTTGACGAAGACCAGCAGAATGATTGCGGCCAGCAGAAGCGCCGCCGTCGCCTTGAGGCACCAGAAGAAGCCATCGACGATGCGGGTCATGCCGCCCTCCCCGCCGCGTCGAAGAAGCCGCGGATCCGGTCGGCGTCCGGCGTCAGGCCGGTGAAGAGACGGAAGGCCTCGGCCGCCTGGCGGACGTTCATGCCGCTGCCGTCGAGCGTACGGCATCCCTTCGCCCGCGCGGCGGCCAGCAGCTCGGTCACGAGCGGGAAGTAGACGATGTCGCTGACCCATTGCCGTGGAGTGAGCCAGGCGGCGGGAAAGGGGGTGCCGGGAAACTTCGCCATGCCCACCGGCGTCGCATTGACGACCCCGCTCGCCGACTGCACCATCGCCTCGTCCGCGGCGGAGACGTCGATCCGCTGGGCGGAGAAGCGCGGTGCCAACTGGGCGGCAAGGCCCTCGGCGCGCCCCGCGTCCTCGTCCACGACGGTGAGGCGGCGGACGCCGCTCATCAGCAGCGCATAGGCCACCGCGGCACCGGCGCCACCTGCCCCGAAAAGAACGACGTGGGAGAGATCGGCGCCCGGCAGATCCGCCTTCAGCGACTCGGCATACCCTGACCAGTCGGTGTTGTGGCCGATGCGGCGGCCCTGCTGCAGCACGACCGTGTTCACGGCGCCCAGCGCGCGAGCGTGCTCCGAGAGTTCGTGCAGGTGCGGGATCACCGCCTGCTTGCAGGGAAACGTGATGTTGAGCCCGCAGAAGCCGAACTGCTCGGCCGCCGCGAGAAGATCGGGCAGCGCCTCTGGCCCCCGTCCGATCACTTCAAGGTCGATGAGCCGGTAGATGCCGATCCGGCCGTGCGCGGCCGCTTCGCTCTGGTGCAGCACCGGCGCACGCGACTGGCCGATGGCACTGCCGATGAGGCCGGTGAGGATCGTCTGCCCGGTGCGGACGACGCGTGCGGCCTCTCCTGCCCTCGCAGCCAGCGCGGTTCCCATGCAGCCTCCTGAGGGCCTGTCAGACCTTGCGTCATCCTCCCGCCCCGCAAGGCGGCCGCGGCTCCGTCGGCCACTTGAATCCAGATTGTACGAACTGGTGAGTTCAGTCAATGTGCCTCTCAAAGCTGTACAAGACGCCGGGGCCATGGAAGCTTCCGGCGACGCGAGGGAGAGTGACGTGGACGAAGCAGGGCCCGCCGAGGCCGTTCGCGCCGAGCGGACGGGAACCGGCCGGACACAGGATCCCGAAGGGGTCCGGCGCAACATCCTTGAGGTTGCGACCGGCGAGTTCGCCGCCAAGGGCTTCAGCGGCGCGCGGGTGGACGAGATCGCCGAGAAGACCTCCACCAGCAAGCGGATGATCTACTATTACTTCCGCGACAAGGAGGGCCTTTTCGTCGCCGTCCTCGAGGAGGCCTACGCGAGGATCCGCCGGATCGAGCAGACCCTCAACCTCGAGGGGTTGGCGCCCGTCGACGCCCTGCGTCGGCTGGCGGAGTTCACGTTCGACTACCAGAACGCGAACCGCGAGTTCGTCCGGCTCGTGATGGTCGAGAACATCCACAACGGCGTGCACCTTGAACGTTCCGAGCACATCCAGGGTCTGAACGTCTCGGTCATCCAGGCGCTCGCCGACGTCTACCGGCGTGGCGTTGAGGAGGGCGTGTTCCGCGAGGGGCTTGACGTCATCGACCTGCACATGACGATCAGCGCCCTGTGCTTCTTCAACGTCTCGAACCGGGCGACCTTCTCCCGCATCTTCCGCGTGGACATGGACGATCCGGCGACGACCGCCCATCGACGCTCCGTCGTCGGGGAGACGGTGGTGCGATACGCGCTGCGGCTCGAGGAGAACTGATCGCGACGCGCTCGGCCCTCGTCGCCGTGAGCCGAGCGTTCCGCTGCAGGTGTTCACGACGACGAAGAGAGCTCAGTCCGTCCGGGTCAGCACGAAGCCCCTCCTGTCCCCAAAAAGCAAACCTGCACCCTCCCCGTTGTTTACCGTGCCGCTGCGGGGATGCCCGCGCCGCAGCCCGTCCGTCGCTGACGGCCACCCAGCCAACGGGACCACGTCCATGTCGCTTCGCTCGCCGAGCCTCACCCGCCGCGCCGCACTGCCGGTGCTCCTCGCCTTCACCCTGGCCGGCTGCGCGTCCGACCCGATACAGACCCCCGTTCCCATCAAGGCGCCGAACCAGCTCGACATCGAGGGCCTGAAGCCCTCCGGCAAGGTCGCCCTGACCGAGGTGGTCGTGGCGGGTGCCCCCGTCGGCCGCGGGACGCTGACCTTCAAGGGCAAGACCTACAAGTTCAACGTCGCCGGCTCCGTGGTGGGACCGGGCGGTCTCGCCAAGCGCAATGTGAGCGGCAACATCTACAAGCTCGACAGTCTCGAGCAGTTCTCCGGGATCTGGGTCGAGGGCACGGGGCCCATCGGCCTCGAGACCAGCGGCCGCAGCGAGCTCTGGCTGGAGAACAGCAACGGCGTGATCATGCACCTCGTCGGCCAGAGCGAGGGCCTCACGCTGAGCCTCGGCAGGGATGAGGTGCTCATCGAACTGTCGAAGTGAGGGCCGACGGCGCTGACGCCGGGCGTTGCCGGCGCCCGCTCCCCGGGGGGCTGATCCGGGTCCTCAAGCGCTCGGTTTCACCTTCCAGCGGCTGAACACCAGTTCCGCTGCGCGCCACGGTTGCGCCTGCCAGCTCCAAATTGGCGCCGGGACCACTCCTTCCGGCGCCACTGTCCCAAAAACGTTAGCGGCCACGCCCAAGCTGCGATTTCGTCGCTCCCGACCCCCGCACCTTTGCGGGGGGCAACACACGGGGGACACCAGTGACGGGACGCAGGATCATCCTGGCCGCCCTGCTCGGCCTAGCGGCCTTTTCCGCAGGGTCGTCGGCAGCCGGCGCACAGACCATCGGCTTCGCTGAAGCCTACGACCGGATCGCCAAGTCGTGCGGACGCGACATCGAGCGCCACTGCTCAAGCGTGCCGCTCGGCCGCGGGGCCGTCCGGGCCTGCCTGCAGCAGAAGAGCGCTGAGATTTCGGAAGGCTGCAAGGCCACCCTCGAGCCGACCTTCGCACTGCTCGACAAGCGCATCGCCGCCCAGGCCTCGGCCGTCAAGGTGTGCGAACACGACATCCGCCAGTACTGCAAGGGCGTGCAACCGCACGACGGCTACATCCTGCAGTGCCTGCTGAAGGCGACCCGCGTGGTGAGCGCGAGTTGCAAGCAGATCATCGTCGACGCCGGCTGGAACGAGTGAGAGGCAGCCCCATGACCCGCAAGGCCCTTCTCCTCGCCACGGCGCTCGTCGCCGCATCCACCCTCTCCGTCGTCAGGGCACAGGAGCGCCTCGACGATTCCCAGCTGATCCAGACGCTCGGCCAACTCGACAAGGCCAAGGCCGTCGACGTCGAAGCCCTGCGCAAGAAGGCCGTCGACAGCGTCGCAGCCAACCGGGGGCCGATGGCCAACCTGCGCGAGCCGCTCGACAAGGAACTCGACGACCTCGCGCAGCTGCGTGTCGAGATCCTGTTCCAGCTCGGCTCCTCCGTGATCCGGCCCGAGTCCTTCCGCGCGGTCGGCGTGGTGGCGGACGCGCTGCGCCACCCCTCGCTGCAGGAGTACAAGTTCCTGATCGTCGGGCACACCGACGCGACGGGCGGACGCGAGTTCAACCTGAAGCTCAGCGAACAGCGGGCTGCGGCCGTGGTGGAGGCGCTCGTGACGACGTTCGGGATCGCCCAGTCGCGCCTGATCTCGGTCGGGCTCGGCGAGGAGCAGTTGCAGGACCGCACCCACCCCGATGCCGCGGTGAACCGCCGGGTACAGATCATCAACGTCGGCCGGTTCCGCTGACCGCGCGGCCGACGCCGCGGCCTGCCAGGAGGTCGGCCGCGGCCAAGCCACGTGCCTCGGTCCACATTCACAATCAGTAGTAGTTCGGAAAGCTTAAGCGCAATCAATGGTTTTTCGACCATCGCGCTAGGGGGTTCGTTAGGGGGCGTCTGCGAGGGTGGTGTCAGGCGGATCAAACAGGAGAGCCTCCATGACCACCCTCTTCCAGCGTTTCGTGAAGGACGAGTCGGGCGCCACGGCGATCGAGTACGGCCTGATCGCGGCCATCGTCGCCGTCGGCCTCATCGCCTCGCTCCAGGCCCTGCGCGGCAACCTGCAGGACACGTTCACGAACATCGGCAACGCGGTGAAGTCGGCGAACTGATCGCCGGCTGACCGCTTCGTCCCCTCGGGGGCGAGTGTCGCCAAGGAGCCCGGTGCCGTCTCGGGACGGCCCGGGCTCTTTCCGTTTTCGATCAGGCGTCCTCGTCGTCCTCAGGCCCTTCGGGCTGCCCGGTCTCAATGGCCCTGGCGAGGTCCTCGTACTGTTCGCACGTGCGGCCGCACAGCCTCTCCAGGGTCGCCAGTTCGACCCGCGCCAGATCGAGGCGGCCAGCCGTGACAAAGACCTCGCCCTTGTACTCGTGGGTGTTCAGGTTGTTCGGGTCGATCGCGAGCGCCTTCTCGTAGAGGGCCATCCCCTCCTCGACGCGGCCGAGCTTGCGCGTGGCGAACCCGCGCATCGTCCAGACCATCGAGTCGTCCGTCCGCTGGATCGCGTCGAGGATCGGCAACGCCTCCGCGTACCATCCCCTCACCGCCAGCAGACGTCCCTGCGCGTAGAGATCGCCGTCGCCGAGCACGCCAGCGCGGACGCGCACGCAGGACCCGGCCTTCAGTACGAAGCCCGCGCCGCATGTGGGGACCGCCTTCTGGGCCTTCGGCTGACCCGGCTTCGCCGTCGGCCTCGTGAAGAGCCCCTCCACAGGTGGGGCCTTGCCGGGCGTCACGGCAGCCGAGCCCGGCATGCCCTCGCCAGCCCCGCCTCCCGAACCGCCTACTCCACCGCTCCCTCCGCCGTCTCCGGCCCCACGGGCCTGTCCGGCGGCGATCAGAACCGCCGCAACGAGAACCGCGCTTCCGAGCGATCTGCGAGCCATGGTGCCCTCCTTTGCTCCCGGGAGGTTCAACCCTAGGCGACGTGTCGCATTCCACCTTCACGACGTGTTGAAGCCGGCGGGACGCCTACAGCCCGAGGCGCTGGAGGGACTCCACCCCGATCGCGCCCGCTCCCAGCGTCCAGCCGGCCCAGACGAAGGCGGACGACCAGTTCGCCAGCTGGAACGGCACGGAAGGCATCGTGCAGGCACCCGCGGCGAGCGGGACGGTGGCGCGCAGCGGCCCGAGGAACCGGCCGAGGAATACGCCCGCAAGGCCCCACTTCTCGAAGAAGGCATGTCCGCGGGACAGCAGTTGCGGATGACGCGACAGAGGCCACATGCGCGCGATCTGTGCGTGGTAGTGGTAGCCCAGCCAATACGACACCCAGTCGCCCAGCGCCGCGCCGAGGCCAGCCGCCAGCCAGAGCGGCCAGAAGTCGATCCCGGTGACCCCGACCAACGCCCCGATTCCCCACAGGATCACCGTTGCCGGTACAAGGAGGGCGATGAAGGCCAGCGATTCGCCGAAGGCCAGCGCGAACACGATGGGCGGTGCCCATGATTCATGGGCGCGCACGAACTCGATGATCGGCACGGCGAATTCTGGAAGCGTCACGGAAGGCCCTCGGTGGCGTGCGCGCCGACGCGCACGGAGACACAATAGTGAGGGAATCGCCCTTTGACAGGGCAGCGGATCCGATCGGGAGACGATGCCGGCCATGAACGATCACGAGGACAATGCGGGAATGCTAGGGTTCCGGGAGGCGGTCGAGGCGGACCTGCCCGCCATCGTCGCCCTCCACGCGCACGACGTCGTCGGCGGGCACGGCGATTCCTGGACGATCGAACGCGCTCCCGGCTACCGCGCCGCGCTGCGCACGATCGCCGCGCACCCCGACCACACGCTTTACGTCGCGGAGGTGGACGGGGACGTCGTCGGCAGCTTCCTGCTGAGCTTCCTGCCCGGGCTCACCGGCCATGGAGCCCTTCACGCGCAGTTGCGCTCGGTGCAGGTGCGATCCGATGCCCGCAGCCAGGGCATCGGCGCGCGCATGGTGGCGTTCGCGGAGGAGGAAGCGCGTCGCCGGCAGGCTGCGGTCATGGAATTGATGTCCAACCTGAACCGAGCGGATGCCCACCGCTTCTACGAGCGGCAGGGCTACGTCCACAGCCATGGGGGCTTCAAGAAGCGGCTGCGCTGACGCCGGTCACGGCTTCATGCAGGCAGCGGCAAACTCCCGCCACGACTGCCCGCCCGTCTTCCCGGCCCGCTTGCGTGCCGTCCATTCGACCGCGCAACCCTTCTGCTTCTGCAGCTGCAGCCGCTGGGCCTGCGCCACGGGATCGTCTGGGAGCGCCGACGTCTCGGAGGGGTCCCCGGCCACACGCGCCGGCGGCACGGCCGCAGAGCGCGGCTCCGCCGTGGCAGGCGAGGCTGCGGCGATCAGGCCGGACAGGAGGAACGAAGCAAGAAACCAGAAACGATGCATGCCGACGCATGTCTCGCCGTTTTCGTGCCAGGTGGCAAGGCGTCCACTAGCGGGTGCGGTCCACCGATGCCCCCGGCTGCCCAAAGCCTGACGTCCCTGCAAGGATGGCAAGGAATCACGTCGAAGACATGGCGGACGGGTCCCGACCATGATCTTCAGCAACAGGTAAGGTTGCGCGCCGTTCATCTTTCCTAGCGTGCGATTCAGCGTGTTTCTCAACCACGGATTCAAACAACAACGATTCAAATTCTTCCCATGACGGAAGGGATCCGTCGGCACCGGGCCCGAACGGGCTGGTTGTTGCGGGAGACGAACGATGGCGAGCTTCGACAGGATGTCGGCCGAGCCGACCGACAAGGCGATCGACGGACGGTCGCTCTACGAACTGGGCGTGATGTATGCCGCTGGCCGCACGGTCGAGGTCGACCGGGTCACCGCGCACAAGTGGCTGAACATCGCCGCGCTGCGGGGCTGTCCCGAGGCTGTGGCGCTGCGGGCCGAGCTGGCGACCGAGATGACCCCCTCGGAGATTGCGGCTGCCCAGCGCGAGGCTCGCCTCTGGCTGTCGCGCCACTGAGGATGGCCCGGGACGGCGGGACGGTGGGCGCCGGTTGGCCGTCCTCCCCTTGACCCCGCCCCCCGACCTCTCTACGCATGGCCCCACGGAGACGTGGCCGAGCGGCTGAAGGCGGCGGTTTGCTAAACCGTTATAGGGTTGTAAAGCCCTATCGAGGGTTCGAATCCCTCCGTCTCCGCCAAACGCCATTGATATTGCTAGATAATTTCGGACTAAGTTGCCTCAGCCCCCAAAATAATCCCCAAGTCGGTTCGCCGATGATAGCCCACGCCGTTGCGCTCGACGGGAAGTCGACCTCTGAGCGTAGATCAAGACTCGATCTTGGGTCCATGCTGATTGCCATCGCGGCGATCGGGATCGCTGAAGTGCACCCCGTTTCGACCGGACACCGGCGTTAGCCGGAGGACCTAGGCATAGACCTAGGAATACGCCTATGTCTGAGACCTTCTCGAAGGTGGAAGTGATCACCGGTGTCGCCCGTCGCCGGCGCTTCACGACGGAGCAGAAGCTCTCCGTCGTGGCCGAGACGATGCAGCCCGGCATGTCGATCAGTTATGTTGCCCGTCGCCATGGGCTCTCGCCCAGCCTCGTGTTCCGATGGAGGCAACTGATGAGCGAAGGCGGCAAGGAAGCCGTCCGGGTCGACGACGATGTCGTGGGCGCCAACGAGGTACGCCGGCTGGAGGAGCGGGTCCGCGAACTGGAACGGATGCTCGGGCGCAAGACCATGGAGGTCGAGATCCTGAAGGAGGCCCTTGACCTCGCGCGGGCAAAAAAAGCGATCTCGCTGTCGAACTCTGCGCCCAGGGACGGTTCCCGATGAAGGCGGTCACCGAGACGCTCGGCGTGGCGCGGTCCAACATCGCCGAACGCGTCAAGGGTGTGCGACCCAGGCGCGGACCGCAGACCCGGGAAGGCGATCTCGAACTCAGCGCGGAGATCCGGCGCCTCGTGGATGCACGCCCGACCTACGGGTACAGGCGGATCGCCGCGCTCCTCAAGCGCGAGCGGCGATCCGCCGGCCTGCCGCCCGTCAACGTCAAGCGGGTCTATCGCCTCATGAAGAAGCTCGGCCTCCTGCTGGCCCGCCACACGGGTCGGCGACAGGCCCGTGAGCATGACGGCCAGGTCGCCACGCTGCACTCGAACGTCCGCTGGTGCTCCGATGGTCTGGAGTTCACGTGCTGGAACGGCGAGGTCGTCCGCGTGGCGTTCGTCCTCGACTGTCACGATCGCGAGGTGATCGGTTGGACGGCGACGACGGCGGGACTTTCCGGCGAGATGATCCGGGACATGATGGTGAGCTGCGTCGAGGCACGCTTCGGCAGCCCCCGGGCGCCCCATCGCGTTCAGTGGCTCAGCGACAACGGCTCGATCTACGCGGCGGCGAAGACCATCGACATTGCCCTCGCGCTCAATCTCGATCCCTGCTTCACTCCGGTCGAGAGCCCGGAGAGCAACGGCATCGCCGAGGCCTTCGTGAAGACGTTCAAGCGCGACTATGTCCGCGTGAACCCGATCCCAAGCGCCGAAGCCGTTCTCGCGTCAATCCCCTCCTGGATGGACGACTACAACGACGTCCATCCGCACAGCCGGTTCGGATATCGCTCCCCTCGGGAGTACATCCGGGTCATGTCACAATCAGCCACGTGTCCGGTCTAACGGGGTCAACTCCACCTTCTGCTCCCCCGGTCGTAAATGACGACCCAACCTTGGCTGCATCCCTCAACATATGCGAACGTGTTGGCATTGTCGTCGGGCGATGAGGCACCCAAGCATGCGGTACGCGTTCCTGGCTCTGTCATTTGCTGCCGTGGCGGGGTTGACCTGCCACTGGATTTTCATCCAGCAGCGGTTAGAGCCTCGGCGGATGTTGCGCCGGATGGCGCGGTTGAAGCAACGGGCGATCGGCGGAGCTGGTCCGGGTTGCGCAGCCGATCGTCCGTTGCGGTGAGGGTGGCGGCGTA